>JAIRQD010000008.1:0-9076 GCA_031256655.1 Treponema sp. | reverse complement strand
GGAGGTACATTATGGAAGCTCCTGTTATTTTACGCTACGACAAACTTGGACCGAAAGTGGTCGAGGCTCTTAAAAAGCGGTTCTTTGAAGCGTGGTATTTTTCTGAACCACAGGAAGCGGTTGAAAAAGTTTTTTCGCTGATACCGCAAACGCACACCGTTTCATGGGGCGGATCAGTTACGTTGACTGCCCTTAATCTGACGAAAACCGCCGCCGAAAAAGGCCACAAAGTCATTGATCGCGACACGGCGGCAACACCTGAAGAGCGCGTGGAACTCATGCGCCAAGCCTTGCTTTGCGACACATTTCTCGCCGGAACCAACGCCCTGACCGAAGACGGTCAATTGGTGAACGTTGATGCGAACGGCAACAGGGTAGCGGCAATGACGTATGGCCCCAGGCAGGTGATTGTGGTTGTCGGCATGAACAAGGTTGTCAAAACACTTGATGATGCTTATGCGCGAGCCAGAACCATTGCAGCTCCTGCCAATGTCCAACGTTTTCCAAAATACAAGACCCCTTGTAATGAAACAGGCACCTGCGTAGGCTGTCATTCCCCTGATTCTATATGTTCGTTTATTGTATGCACTCGGCTGTGCAAACCTGCCGGACGAATCAAGGTGATCCTTATCGGGAAAGATTTGGGGCTGTGAACGCCGCCAGCTGGCGCTTAACTAGTTATTTCCGCGTAAGAACCATTAAAAGCGCCACATCTCCCTGCCGCACGCCCGGTATTCTGGCGGCTTGCCCGATTGTGAGCGGACGCACGGTTTTTAGCTTTTCCTTTGCCTCGGCAGAAAGCCCGGTGAGGGAAGCGTAATCGGTGTCAGGCGGGATTTTCACCGCGTCCATTTTTGCAAGCCTCGCCACTGTGCGGTTTTCTTTTTCAATGTAACCGGAATACTTGATGTCAAGGCAGACGCGCTCAACCCACTCCGCGGGAAATGCTGACAGGCAGCTTATTTCGGCAATCACGTCACTGGAACGGAGAAATGCGGGGTTTCTTCCTTTCAGAAGCTCAGCGATTGTTTCAAGCCCCTGAAGCTTTTTCTGGAAGCGTTCCCACCGCTCATCGGCAATCAGACCGAGCGAGCGGGCTTTTGGGGTAAGGCGGGCATCGGCGGTGTCGTGGCGCAATACGAGCCTGTGTTCGGCGCGGCTGGTGAACATACGATATGGCTCTTTGGTGCCGAGTGTTGTAAGATCATCCACCAAAACGCCGATGTAAGCTTCCGTGCGGCTTAAAACCAGCGGCGGCTCCTCTCTCATTTTTTGCACGGCGTTGATGCCCGCCATAAGCCCTTGCGCCGCCGCCTCCTCGTAACCGGAACTGCCGTTGGTCTGCCCGGCGACAAAAAATCCTGAAAGGCGTTTGGATTCAAGGCTTGGGTAAAGGTCAAGCGGATCAAGATAATCGTATTCCACAGCATACGCCGGACGCACAATGACCGCTTCTTCAAGCCCCGCGATGCTTTTGATAAAATCCGCCTGCACATCTTCGGGCAGGGAGCTGGAAAGCCCGTTTAAGTAAACCTCGTTTGTGGAAAGCCCTTCCGGTTCGATAAAAACATGATGCCGCCCCCGCTCAGGAAAACGCATCACCTTGTCCTCAATCGAAGGGCAGTAACGCGCCCCCGCCCCGGTTATCTTTCCGCCAAAAAGCGGGGAGCGATGGATATTTTTTCTGATAATTTCGTGTGTTGCCTCATTCGTGTACGTAAGCCAGCAGGGAACTTGCGGCAAAAAGCCGTCTTTGCCAACAGGGTCAAAAGAAAACGGCGCGGGTTCTTCGCCGTCCTGCTTTTCTATTACATCGTAGTTGATTGTGTTCGATGCAAGCCGTGCCGGAGTTCCCGTTTTCAGCCGCCCCACAGGAAAACCCCGCCGCCGCAAACTCTGTCCAAGCCCGATTGCCGCTTCCTCACCCAGCCGTCCCTGCGGCGCGTCATGTTCGCCTATAAATATTTTCCCTTCCATAAACGTACCCGATGCCAAAATCACTGTGCGGGCGGAAATCCTGTGTCCTCGCTGCGTTACAACTCCGGCTATACGCGAAGCGCCGCCTGAACTTTCCTCCGTGATAAGATCTATCACCGTGTCCATAAAAATCCCAAGACCATTTTGCGCCTCAAGTGAGGAGCGGGCGGCGGACTGGTACGCCTGCTTGTCCGCCTGCGCCCTTGGCGACTGGACGGCGGGCCCGCGCGAACGGTTAAGCACACGGTATTGGATCATCGTCTTGTCGATAAGACGCGCCATTTCACCGCCCAGAGCATCCACTTCCCGCACCAAATTGCCCTTGGAAAGCCCGCCAACTGCGGGGTTGCACGATAGCGCACCAATGCGGTCGGGGTTTTGTGTGATAAGAAGGGATTTGAATCCTGAGCGGCTTGCGGCAAGCGCTGCCTCGATTCCGGCGTGACCTCCGCCAATTATGATACAATCGTAGTCCATGAATACCACCACTATAGCGCGGGCAAGTTTTTTCCGCAATTGCTGTAATTAGCTGTGTAACTATGTCCGAAGTTAGTGTATAATTATTATACAAATAAAGGGAAGGAAGTACATCATGTTAAAACGGCTCATTGCCATGTGTTTGATTTTAATGGCCTCAGTCGGCTATGTTGCAGCCGCTGTAGGTCAGCAGACAAGACCGGAACGGATTGTCCGTTCCATCCACGCCGCCCATCCGCAGCGTGTTTCCACAGTTGCGTTCCGCAACGGCGACTGGGCGGTGCTTGTTGACGGGCGCTGGTTTTATTACGCGGAGGGAAGATTTCTTCCCAGAGAATTGCGTTACCGCATTTCGCGTTACCGGCCGGTTCCCTTCTACAATTACGCGCGCGAACTAGCGCCGTGGGTGCCGCCAACACCTGAACAGGTTGCCCGTTTTCGTCAAACATCCACAAACAGGGCTGCCCAGCTTCCGCGTTCCGAGCACCTTTTTAATGCGATTTACCGCGCTTCAACCAGGGAAGAAGCGGAACGTCAGCTGCAAAATATTACGTTTTTTGGTCATAGGGTGCGGGTTCACAACGCAATCGTTGCGCCGCTTTCTCTGGTGGAGCAGCGCGTCCGCAACTTGTCTGTAAACGATGCCAGCGTTCGCGCATGGATAAACAATATCGACAGAACGTACGGCTTTGTGTGGAGGAATATAGGGGGAACACAATCGAGGTCTTTCCACTCTTACGGCATTGCTATTGACATTATGCCCCGCTATACAGGCGGCAGGGAAGTATTTTGGGGCTGGGCAAGAACAGAATGGTGGAACATTCCGCATGAGCGCCGTTACCACCCGCCAACCAGCGTAGTTCAGGCTTTTGAGGCGTTCGGCTTTATTTGGGGCGGAAAGTGGTCTATTTTCGATACGATACACTTTGAGTACCGTCCCGAACTGCTGTTGTACAATAGTTTCGTGGTGGAGCACAGGCGGTAACCTGTAAGCCGCCGCCTACACCGCTTCGGAAATCTCAAAGCAATAGTCGCCGAGCTTTTCTATGCGCCGCACAAGGTCGATAAAAAGCAGCTCGCTTCTGACGTTTCCTCCGGCCTTGATGCGCTTCCTTCCCATTTTTTGCAGCTTCCTGCGGGTTGTGTCGATGTTGTCCTCAAGTTCAGCCGCCTGTATTTTCTGCTCCTCGGTTGGGTTTCCTCCCAGCCGTTCTTCCAGAAGGTGCAGAAAAGCGCCAACCATGTCAACATAAGGAATAAGCCCGTCCATCTGCTTGTCCTTGAAAACGCAGTCTTTTTCAACGCTTTTTTCCAGAAGACGGCTTATGGTATGACATTCATCGCTCATTTTTTCCAAATTGCTGACAACAAGCAAACGCCTGACAATGCGGGTGCTTGAGTGCGGATTTAACTTCATACGCGAACACTCAACAAAAAAATCAGTCAGAGCATCCTGCATCTCATCGACAAGCTGCTCTTTCGCAAGCAGATCGGCGCAAAGGCTTGAGACAACCTTTTCCCTGTCATCTCCCTCCGTTTCGCGCAAGCTTTGCAGGGCGGAGCAAAAACGAGCGTACATAACTGAAACAATCCCCGCCATGCTTGAAATCTCTTTTTCGGCGCGCAGGATGTTCAGTTCAGGCGAATCAGTGCGCCCGCCTGAAACATAAACAAACTTGTACGGTCCTTTTTTCGTGTCAGTTTCCCCCGCTGGCAGTATAAACGAAACAAATTTGGCAAACTGATTTACAAATGGCAGGAAAATCAACGTGTTAAGGATGTTAAAAGTGGTGTGAAGCCCCGCGATGTGCAACGGAATCGCCTCGTTAAACGGAACTAAAGCCCACGGATTGCCCGGCAGGATAATATCCACAAGGTTGAGCAGAGGAATCAGAAGCGGAAGCGCCCACGCGACACCTATGACGTTAAACATAACGTGGGAAAGCGCCGTGCGTTTGGCGTTGCAGCTTCCGCCGATTGCGGCAAGCGGTGCGTTGAGAGTCGTGCCGATTTGCGCGCCCATAATCATGCCGGCAGCCATTTCGTATGGAACAACACCCTCAAACGACAGCGCCATAATCAGGGCGACTGATCCGGTTGACGAGTTGATGATAATAGTCATCACCGTGCCGACCACAAACCCAAGCATTATCGAAAGGAAACGCCGCTCGCCCAGCGCGCCTATTGCGCTGAAATCAAAAATCTCATTGACGTTAGCCATCCTCACTCCGGCTGTGAGGAAATGAAGCCCCAGAAACAAAAAGCCAAATCCCAAAAGAAAATCGCCTATGCTGCGGTATTTCCACTTAATTAAGCTGAGGATGAAGCCAATGCCAATCGCCGGAAGCGCCAGGCTGTCGATACTGATTCTAAAACCAACAAGTGATATAATCCACGCTGTCAGCGTTGTGCCGATGTTTATCCCAAAAAGCACGCCTATTGACTGCGCAAGCGACAATAGCGAGGCATTGGCAAACGAGACGATCATAACGGAAACTGCTGTTGAGGACTGGACGACTACGGTAACCAGAAAACCGGTGAGAACTCCCGCAAGGCGGTTTCCGGTCATTAAGTTCAGAGCCTTACGCATCCGGTCACCGGCGCTTTTTTGCAGCCCTTCGCTCATTATTTTCATTCCGAAGAGGAGCATACAAATGCCGCCGATCATGTTCAAAAAAAGAAATACCATAAACGCGCTCGCCAAGTCCCCTTGTTAGGTAATTGTAGCCGAATTGTTAAATAAAGACAACATTTTCGCATTTTGTAGTAATAATCACAAATTTCTATTTGCCAATCGCGAAGTATAGTTTATACTATGTAACAGGATAAAGTAAATCAGTTAATAAAGGAGTGGTAAATTGAAGATTTTAATGGCAACCAGCGAGGCAGTCCCATACGTAAAAACAGGCGGGCTTGCAGACATGGTTCCTGCACTTTCTATGGCTTTGGCACATCAGGGGCATGAAGTTCGCATCGTCCTTCCCAGATACTACGGTATAAATAGGGCGGAATTGGGGCTCACGCCCTTAAAAGGTCCTATGGGGGTTCCCATGGGCGGATGGGAAGAGTGGAGTGAAGTATGCGAAGGCGTTCTTCCGGGAAGTTCAAAGAAAAACCCCGTTAAAGTTTATTTTATCGACCACGAAAACTTCTTCGGCAGGGACGGCATTTACGGCGTGCCATCAGAGCCTGATTTTCTTGATAATCCCCGCCGTTTTACGTTTTTCTGCCGTGCGGTGTTCCAGCTCTGCAAAAAACTTGACTGGTATCCTGACGTGCTTCATGCTCACGACTGGCCGAGCGCGCTTATTCCTGTGTTCCTGAAATTCGGGGAGCGGCAGGGCGATTTTGCAAAAACCGTTTCGTTGCTTACTATTCACAATCTCGGCTATCAGGGCATTTACAGCAAAGAAAACTTTTACCACACTGGTTTGGGCTGGGACGTGTTTTACAACGCCGGTTTTGAAGACTGGAACATGATGAACCTCCTGAAAGCCGGAATCTGCTCGGCGGATGTGCTTAACACGGTTTCCTCCCGCTACGCCGAGGAGACAAAAACCGCCGCCTACGGCTGCAGGCTTGACGGCATCCTTTCCGCCCGCTCAAGCGACTACTCAGGCATACTTAACGGCATTGACACATCAATTTGGAATCCGTCAGCCGACCCGTTCATCCCGCAACCTTACAGCGCCGAAAATATGGCGGGCAAGGCGAAGGCAAAAGAGCTGCTTCAACAGGAGTTTGGTCTGCCGCCATCAAAAGATACACCTGTCGTGGGTCTTATTTCCCGCCTTACAGGGCAAAAAGGGGTTGGGGAGCTGTTCGGCCCCGCCTACGGTTCCGTTTACCCAATTTGCCGCGACATGGATTTGCAGTTTGTTATCCTTGGTTCAGGCGAAGCGTGGTGCGAAAACGAGATACGTAGCCTTACCGCCAAGCTTTCCAACCTGAAAGCGAAAATCGGCTTTGACGAGGCAACGAGCCATCTGATAGAAGCCGGAAGCGACTTTTTCCTTATGCCAAGCCGTTACGAACCATCGGGGCTTAACCAGATGTACTCGCTGGCGTACGGCACAATTCCCATTGTGCGGAACACAGGCGGACTTGCCGACACGGTGGAAAACTTCAATCAGGAAACCGGTGAAGGCACTGGTTTTATGTTTGACGACCTCACCCCGCAGGCGATTTACAACACCGTAGGCTGGGCAATCTGGGCGTACAACAACCGCCGCTCCCAAATTGAGGCAATGCGCATTCGGGGCATGGCGAAAGATTTCTCGTGGGAAAAGTCCGCAAGAAAATACGCGGAACTGTACAAAAGCGCTTTGGCTAAAATCCGGGGCTAAACAGACATAGGTAATTAACGTATTCTCCACATTACGCACCGATTATGTACAGTAATATGTATATAAATTAATTAAATAAGTCTTTTAAGGGGAAATTTAATGCTTTTGAGATTCTTACTATTACATCTATTGATGGAATAACCCTTTTGCTCTCAATGTAATATAAATGGCTATGTGAAATCTCTAAATCATTTGCCAAATTTAGCAGGGAAAGCTTTTTTTCCAGTCTTTTTTCCCGAATTTTTTCCAAAATTCTCTCTGTTTCCTTCTCCATATTGCTTGACTCTAAAATTAGAGTAGGTGTATACTAACAACAACTCTATATATAGAGTAATATTTTTGAGAAAAGGGAGAAAAGTATGAGAAACAAGAAAATCTTGTTGGGAACGCTGGTAATGGTATTCGGTATGGTAATTATCGGGTGTAGAAGCCTTCATGTGGAACATGTTGCGCAGTTTACAGTGGCATCAACCATGTCTGTTGACTTGAGCAGGATTGGAGAATTCAGCAGAACTGCGCAAGTTGTAACCGGCGAATCCAGGCGGTTTCAAAATATTTTTATGCAGTGGAGAGGTGACGTGGATAGGCGTATGGAAAGGGCGATAGACAACGCAATCCGCAGTGTCCCAGGTGGAGTGGCAATGGTTGATGTAAGAATGGAACAATCATTAACTACACGCGGTTTCAGGAACAGGCAGGATGACCGATTTATTGTATCGGGCACGGTGCTGATTGATCCCAGAGTGATTTCTTATGCCGGATCTAACGAACCTTTGTTGTCAGTACAAACTATAGAAGGTGAGATGATCGCACTCATTCCGATAACAAGTGACGATCTGCGCCTTATCATGGACAACCTGATATTTACCAAGTCACTTTTAGATTGGTAGAGATAGTATGAGATCTCAAGTTACAAAATAACAAACGGTAACTGCTCAGGCGGCGCATTGTCGCCGCCTGACAGCAAACGACCTTAGTCTGCCAGATAAGATGTGTACTGCTTATCCATTACGGCAATATGGTTTAAAAGCCATTTTTTCAGAAACCTGACTAAATCAAGCGGCATCGCTTCGCCTTTTTTGTATTTTTCAAATGTACTCAAAACTTCCGCCATAAAGGTTTCATGTTGCTTTTTTTGCTCCGGCAGCCCCGGATAACCGACTTTCTCCAAATATGTTTCCTCAATCTTGAAATGAATTTTTGTATATTCCGCCGCATCTTTTACTGCCATTGCAAAAGTCAAACTGCTTGATGTACTTCCGCTCACGCTTCTCTGAAAGAGGTCATTGATCATCATAATCAGTTTTTTGTGCTGCTCATCCATAAGCGGAACACCTACAGAATAATCATCATCCCATTCAACATAATCGCCGTCCATGTCTTACTCCTGTTTTTTATATAGTAACTATAAGTATAACGTATAAAAAAATAGGATCAAGGTTTTACCAAAAAGAGTTTGTTATGCTGCCTTCAACTTACCGAAAAATAGTCGAAAATTTCTTGACAGTTCTCACAGGAAAGCCTTGAGGTTATTCAAGCGGCGGAGAATCTATTATCAAGTGCAGTTCTTTTAACTGCTCATGACTTATCGTGTTCGGGCTGTCGTCCATGGGGCTTACGGCAAAGGAGTTTTTGGGGAAAGCGATTACCTCTTTGATGGACGTTTCCCCCGCCATAATCATCACCAGACGGTCAAGCCCAGGCGCGATTCCGCCGTGCGGTGGCGGTCCATATTTAAACGCCTCAATAAGAAAGCCGAACTTCGATTCAGCCTCGGCAGGGTCAAAACCGACAATGCTGAATATGCGCTTTTGCAATTCAGGATCGTGAATACGTATGGAGCCTGAAGCAAGCTCAAAACCGTTGAGTACGAGATCGTACAAGTCGCCTTTTACCGAGCCGGGATCAGATTCCAAAGTTGCGTGATATTTTTCCTGCGGGAAACTGAACATGTGATGCGATGCTTCCCAGCGGTTTTTTTCCTCGTTAAACTCAAAAAGCGGGAAGTCGATAATCCAGACAAACTCAAAGCGCGCAGGATCACAAAGCCCCAAATCCCTGCCGAGTTTTGAGCGCACAGCTCCCAAAGCGGTGTTGGCTACGTCCCGTTTGCTGTCAGCAACTATGAGGATAAGATCGCCGGGAACAGCTCCCAGAGCGCTTGTAATTTGCGCCGCTTGTGAAGCGAAGAACTTTGCGCCGCCGCCTTCAAGCGCAACGCCGCCGTTTTCGCCGCCGGAGCTCACCCTCATCCAGGAAAGCCCTTTTGCGCGGTA
>JAIRQD010000071.1:0-2939 GCA_031256655.1 Treponema sp. | reverse complement strand
GAGGAGATGGTAACAAGCATTAAGACCGTTACCGGCGCCCTTTTCAAAAACGCCGAGCACGTAAAGGATTTGCAGGTGGCATCGAAGGTGGGGCACGAGGGCATTAATGACGTTGTTGCTGACATTCGGGGAATTGCAAAAGAATCCGAATCGCTGCTTGAAATTAACTCGGTAATGCAGAATATCGCAAGTCAGACAAATCTGCTTTCGATGAACGCGGCGATTGAGGCGGCGCACGCCGGAGATTCCGGGCGCGGTTTTGCCGTTGTAGCCGCCGAGATACGCAAACTCGCTGAATCTTCCGGCGCACAGTCAAAAACCATTGGCGCGGTGCTTAAGACAATCAAGAGTTCGATTGACAAGATAACAAAGTCAACGGAAACGGTATTAAACAGGTTTGAGCAGATAGACGGCGGCATAAAAACTGTGGCAGATCAGGAGCGCAGTGTTTTGAACGCAATGGAAGAACAAAGGCAGGGAAGCACGCAGATTCTACAGGCTATAGGTGAGGTTAGCAATATAACTCAAAGGGTAAAAACCGATGCCAAGAAGATGATTGAAAAACATCAAGCTGTTGCGCAGTAGACTAGTGTAATCTGAAACTAGCATGTTTGACGCTTGGTACAAGCTTTTCCGGTATTCTGCTTCGGAAGTTTAAGGAATCACTGAACAAAGAACAAAATCAATCAGTGATTCCTAATCAATCACCGATTCCTTGGAAATATAATAAACGAATTGCACGATTCAATAAAAAAGACAAATATTTTTGTTTGGCTTTTTGGGTGTTGCTCCCCATTATCCGCATTAGCGCAGGCGAAAAATTGTTTGACATCTGACAGTATCAATGTTATCATACTGAAATATGGTCACCCAATGTACTGAAGAATTTGCTATCATATTGGCAGGGCGCACATATATTTACCAGTTGCTGGGGCACGTTTTTGGACAGGAGCCGAGCCTTGAGCTTCTGAAAGGAATCTCAAGCGATCTTACCGAAGAAGTGCTTGAGCTAATGCTGGACGAAGAAGGCTTGGCTTCCTACACGGAGCTTGCCGCCCGCCTGCGAACGGTCATATCAGCTGAACCTGAACAATTCCTTGACACGATAAAAAGCGAGTATGTTTATCTGATGCTTGGACCTGAGAAGCTGACTGCGCCTCCCTGGGAATCGGTATATGTAAACAAGGCTCCGTTGCTTTTTCAGGAATCTACCTTAAAGGTGCGGCAAGCTTACCTTGAATACGACCTTCTTCCGGCAGCGTATCCTCATGAGGCGGATGACCATCTTGCCATTGAGATAAACTTTATGGCGCATTTAGGACAATTAAGCCGGGAAAGTTTTGAAAAAAACGATATCCGCCAATTACAAAAAATTCTTCTCGACCAGAAAACGTTTTTGGAAAAACATTTGCTTGTTTGGATCGGCGATTTTGCCGAGCAGATACAAAGCTCAAAAAAACGGGATTTTTATCCGCAGATGGCCTGCCTTACAAGGCGCATTCTGCACGCCGACCGCGCAACTTTAGATGAACTTTTACTCGTCTGCAATGATGTGAAAAACGACACAATAAATCACAAAGACGCATGACGAGTATGGTGCGTAGCACCATATTTTAACCCCAGTTGTGGGAGGAGGCTTTTATGTTACGTAAGCTGATGGACAAAAAAGTTAGTCGGCGCACTTTTATCAAGAGCGGAGCGGCGTTCACAGCGGCAATGACTGCTGTTCTGAACGGGCTCACTCTAACCGGCTGCAGGTCGATGCTGGCTCCGGCAAGAGGCAGAGCTCTTGCCGGCGGCGAGTGGATTCCGGCAGATTGCTGGCACAATTGCGGCGGACGCTGCTTGTTGAAAGCGTATGTCGTTGACGGTATTCCTCTGCAAGTGAAAACAGACGATACGCGGACTGATACGCCGGATAACCCTCAACAAAGGGCATGCGCGAGAGGCCGCTCGCAAAAGTACCACGTCCTGGGCGCTGACCGCCTGAAATACCCGATGAAACGCAAACATTGGTCGCCCTTGGGCGGCGGCGATAAGTCGTTGCGCGGGCGGGACGAATGGGAGCGCATTTCCTGGGATGAAGCGATTGATTACATAGCCGCCGAATTAAAGCACGCGAAGACCAATTACGGGAACAGTTCAATTGTGGGCTCCGGCAGCGCTTTCCTGAACTCCGCCGAATGGGGCGGTTTCACGACAGTCAGCGACACCGCGTCATGGGGAAGTTTCGCTTATGTCGGCGTGATGGTTGGTGTCCCCGGAAACGGTTTCGGCGGCGCAAATTGCCGCATGGATTTACGCCGAAGCGAAACCATTATACTGGTTGGCAGCAATCCCGCATGGAGCGGTTTTGGCAACCCGGCGTACAATACATATCAGGCAAAAGAAGCCGGCGCGAAATTTATCTATGTCGGACCTACTTTCAATTTCAGCGCTGACACTTACGGCGCGCGCTGGATTCCCGTACGTCCGGCACAGGATATAACCTTGTTCCTCGCGGTGGCATACACCATGATTACAGAAGACAACCCTGTAACAAACCCGATCATTGACTGGGAATTCCTTAACCGCTGTACATACGGCTTTGACGCGGATCATATGCCGCCGGATGCCAAACTTAGCGAAAACTTCAAGGATTACGTACTTGGCGTGTACGATGGTCAGCCTAAAACACCTGAATGGGCGGCAGAAATATGCGGCACGCCTGTAGAAGATATCCGCTTCCTTGCACGGGAACTGCGAAAGGACAAAAGGGTTGCCCTTTTGTGGGGTACCGCACCGGCGCGCGGCAATGATCTTGAAGACTTCCCTCAAATCGCTTTGACAATAGGCGCAATGGGCGGACATCTTGGCAAATCCGGCCACGCAACCGGCGGACACGTTCACAACGGCAGCGGCAACGGCGGTTCCACAGCGCTTCGTTTGGTTAGCTCAGG
>JAIRQD010000005.1:0-8651 GCA_031256655.1 Treponema sp. | reverse complement strand
GGAATTAACGTAAACAACGTGAGCACCATCATTTGCGGCTGTCGCAGCGTCTTTCTGGGCGTTGGGGCTATTGAAAAAATGGGCTTTATTGCGGAGCAGTTAAAGGCAAAAGGAATTTCAAGTGTCGTTGCTGTTACCGGAAAGGCCGCTTACGAGACAACCGGCGCTTGGGGTTATGTGACAAAGGCGCTGGATGCTCAGGGAATTAAGTACGTTTTGTACAACAAAGTACAGCCGAATCCGGAAACGCACCAGGTTGATGAGGCTGTGAAGATGGCAAAAGATGCTGGTGCGAAAGCTGTTATCGCCATTGGCGGCGGCAGCCCGATTGACGCGGGAAAAAGTGTTGCCATTCTGTTGGAGCACACAGACAAGAATTGCCAGGATCTTTACGAGGCGAAATTTGCGGCGGAAAGGGCTGTCCCTATAGTTGCCATCAACCTGACCCACGGCACAGGAACCGAAGCGAACCGTTTCGCGGTCGTTTCAATCCCTGAAAAAGAATACAAACCAGCCATTGCCTACCCGTGCATTTATCCGCTGTTTTCTATCAACGATCCCGCTTTGATGACCGGCTTGCCCGCAAATCAAACCCGCTATGTAAGTGTGGATGCGGTAAACCACGTTGTCGAAGCCGCAAGCACGGTTTTAAATAACCCGTTTGCCATCTCCCTGGCGCGGGAAACCACGACGCTGATTGCAAAATATCTTCCTGCCGCGCTGAGTAATCCGAAGGACTTAACCGCGCGCTATTTCCTCACTTACGCCGCGATGATTGCGGGAACGAGTTTTGATAACGGGCTTTTGCACTTTACTCACGCGCTGGAGCATCCGTTAAGCGGCATTAAGACTGACCTTGCCCACGGGCTTGGATTGGCTATTTTGCTTCCGGCGGTTGTTAAAACAGTTTACCCGGTGTCAAGCGCCGTTTTGGCAGAGGTGTTAAGCCCGATGGTTCCGGGGCTTTCAGGCGATGCGAGTGAAGCGCAAAAGGCGGCGGACGGCGTTTACGCGTGGCTTAAATCTGTCGGTCTGCCTGAAAAACTGGGCGATATAGGATTTACCAAGGCGGATATTCCCAAACTGGTACAGCTAACATTTGAAACGCCGGGATTAACCGGACTGCTCGGCTGCGCTCCTGTACCTTCCGGCAAGGACGCTGTGGAAAAGATTTATTCAGAATCGTTCTAAGGTTTCGCTTTTAGGCTTTAAGCCGTCCGTCCGTTCGATTGACGGTGGGCGGGCGGCTTACGATAAGGCTGAAACATAATACCATCCCAGGGAAGCAACAGACCGTTATAGCTTTCGCCTGAAGCACAGATAATTTGCGTTCCCGTCAGAAAGTGCGCGGTTTTTTTTGGCGGTTTAACAGCTTTGGAAGAAAAGTTCAGCGCGATGATATACGATGCGTCATCCAGTTTCCGCTGGTAAATCATCATGCGGGTGTCCGCATAAACAGGCAGAAACTCTCCGTAAACAAGGCACTTGGTTTTTTTCCGCAGGGCAATCACTGTTTTGTAAAAGCTCAAAACCGAACCGGGGTTATTTTTCTGCGAAGCATAATTGATGTGCCTGTAATTCTTGTTGATACCAAGCCAGGGTTTTCCTCCGGTAAAGCCTGCATTTTTGGTATCGTCCCATTGCATCGGCGTGCGGGCATTATCTCTGGAAGACGCTTTAAGCCATTCCCAGCGTAGCGCTTTGGGGATGCAGAGCTTTTTCATCAGCCTGTTCACACCGTGGCTTTCCACATCGTTGACTTCATTAAGGCTTTTAAAATCAAAATTGGTCATGCCGATTTCCTGCCCCTGATAAATAAAAGGCGTGCCACGAAGCGTCAACTGAAACAACGCCAGCATTTTTGCACTACGCTCCCAAAACTTTCCAGGCTTTCCATCCTGAGTACGCTCTTTTTCTGCCGCGCCAAAGTGGGAAACAATTCGGCTTTGATCGTGGTTCTCCAGATACACCGCATTCCATTCAAGCCCTTGCTGCCATTTTGTCATCACTTCCAGCAATTTATGCGCGTGGAATTTTTTGGGAATAAACCGCGCAATGCGGCGGTCAATTTCCAGATGATCAAAAAAGAAAATCATGTCCAGCTCTTTTCGGCTTTCATCGCAAAGGAGTTTCGCATCGGCAAGGTTCACAAAAACTGTTTCCCCGACAGTAAAACAATCGTATTTGTCCAGCACATCACGCCTGAGTTCCCGCAATATTGCATGATTTCCTTCCTGCGATTTGTAATGCTCCAAACCTTGAACGGCGATACTTCTTTTGCCGTCTTCAAGGCTTGTTTTGTAAATTATGTTGATGACATCGCAGCGAAAACCGGCGGCTCCTTTATCCAGCCAGAACCGGAGAATATTTTTTATTTCCTGCACGACCTTCGGGTTTTTGAAATTAAGGTCTGGCTGTTTTTTGTCAAAAAGATGCAAGTAATATTCACCGCTTTGCGCATCGTATTCCCATGTATCCCCGGCGAAAAAACCTGTCCAGTTATTTGGCGGCAGCATTTTCTTCCCAAAGCGGCGATGCAAGCCGGGACGCCAAATATAATAATCACGGTAAGGGCTTTTTGGATCGCGGCTTTTTTGAAACCATTCATGTTCATCGGAAGTGTGGTTAATGACAAGATCCATAATAATGCGGATGCCGCGTTTTTTCGCTTCCGCAAAAAGTTTTTCCATGTCTGCCATGGTTCCAAACTTTGGGTCAACCGAATAGTAGTCGCTGATGTCATAACCATTGTCCGCATCGGGAGATTTATAAACGGGAGAAAGCCAGATAATTCCCACCCCGAGATTTTTTACTTCATCAAGGCGGGAAATAATTCCCGGAATATCGCCGAAGCCGTCATCCGTGAATTCCGTTTGCGAAGAATCCTGAAAGCTTCTTGGGTATATCTGGTAAACTACCGCATCTTTCCACCACATTTGGCTGGCGATTCCAAATCAATGCATTCAGGCGCTTTGTTCTACCGGCTTTATGCACTTTGTTGTGCACAGTTCAACACATTTCTGGCAGGCGGTGCATTTTGCGTAGTCGATACGCGCAAGGTTTTCCTGCACGACAATCGCGTTTTCAGGGCATTCGCGCACGCACTTGCCGCAGCCGATGCAGCCTTTGCTGCACTTTTTCCGTACCACAGCGCCTTTTTCTATGCTTGAACACATGACATCAACCGGAATGCTTGCATCGTCAATAGTAATCAAGTTGTTCGGGCAGGCTTTCACGCACAAGCCGCAGCCGGTGCACAAATGCACTTTCACGCGTGCCAAAGAATCTTCCATGCAGACAGCGTCAGTCGGACAGACAACTTGGCAATCGCCATAACCGAGACAGCCGAACGCGCAGGCGCCGGAACCTGAAAAAAGGAGCTTTGCCGCACTGCAGGTTTTTATGCCTTGATACTCCATTTTTTGCTGCTGCGTCGCGCTGTCACCAAGACAATGCACAACGGCAGTTTTTGCGGCAATATCCTCTGCCTCCACCCCCAAAATCTCGCTTATTTTCGCCACAACTTCCGCCCCGCCGGGAGGACAAAGGTTGCTTTTCACGCTTGAGTCTGAAAGCAGCGCCTCAGCGTAAGTAGAACATCCGGGATAACCGCACGCGCCGCAGTTCACTCCCGGCATTGCCTCGGTAAGTATGGCAAGGCGTTCATCAACCTTGACGTGCATCACTTTGGATGCTACGCACAGCATCGCGGCGCAGGAAGCGCCGACCACCGTTACTGAAAAAACCGCTATAAAAATCGTATCCATAACGTTTGCTTACCTCCTTTTTTACAGCGCCTGAAAAAACCCGAAAAACGACAGGGACAAAATCGCCACCGAAAAAAGCGTAATCGGCAAATCCTTGAAAGGCCCGGGCGGATCGGCATTTTCTGTTTGTTCCCTGATCCCTGAAAAAATCACCATCGCAAGCAAAAAGCCTACTCCGGCACCAAAGGCGTTCACAATTGATGCGGCAAAGGTGTAACCCAAATTGATGTTTTCTATTGTAACGGCAAGAATAGCACAGTTCGTAGCCATAAGCGGAAGGAACACGCCGAACGCTTTGAACAGAGAAGGCACATAGCGTTTAAGCGCGATTTCCACAAGCTGCACAAGCGAAGCGATAACAAGCACAAACACGATTACCTGCAGGTAGGACAGGCCGTTGGGCTGGAGCACGAAAATCATTATCGGCCATGTAACAATGGTGGCAAGCACCATAACAAACGTAATGGATGCCCCCATGCCTATTGAATTCCGCAGTTGTTTTGTAACGCCCAAAAACGGGCACACGCCAAGAAAGCGGTTTAAGACGTAGTTGTTGATGAACACGGTACCCATCAAAATAACAATAACTTGTTGTATATCCATTATTCAGACACCCCCTTGCCGCAGATCGCTGCCTTTGGGCAGCCGGCGCAGCCGAATTCTTTTCTCGCAGGCGCTTTGCCTTTTGTTGCCTTGTTTACGATGGCGATTAAAATGCCGAATGCGATAAAACCTCCGGGGGCAAAGCGGAAAAGCGAAATGTAATGATCGCTTATAAACGGCAATTCAAACCCAAGCCACGTTCCGTGCCCAAGCACCTCGCGCACAGTGGATATTGCGATAAGTGCCAGTATGAAGCCCACTCCCATGCTCAAAGCGTCAAGCACAGAGTCTAAGGGGTTGCTTTTGCGGGCAAAAACTTCGGCGCGGGCAAAGACGATACAGTTTACGGTGATGAGCGGGAGGAAAATCCCCAGCGCCAAATGCAGGGAGTACGCGTATGCCTGCACCAGCATGATGATGAGCGTGACAAACCCTGAAATAATGACGATAAAACATGGAATACGCACCTTTTCAGGGATCACGTTTCGCAAGAGCGAGATTGAGGAATTGGAACCCAAAAGCACAAAGGCCGTCGCAATTCCCAGTCCCACCGCGTGTTCAACTTGGGAAGTTACGGCGAGCAGGGGGCACAAACCCAAAAGCGAAACGAAAACGGGATTTTCCTTTGTTATCCCCCTCGTTAAAATTGTCATTTTCGATGTCATTACGGAGTGCCTCCACTTACGATTGCGAATGCGTCAAGCGCATAACGCACAGCGTTTTTGAACGCGACCGCAGTTACCGTAGAACCGGTAACGATCGGGACGGCTTCGATGCCTTGCCTGTCTTGTCCCCAGTAATTGCTGACGTGCGCTTCGGCAAACACCGGTGCGCTGAAACTGGGCGTTTCAGAGTTAGCAAGAACCTGTGTCCGTATGATGCGACCTTGCGGGTCAATGCCGCAAAGGACGCGTATCTCGCCGGCAAAGCCCATTGTTATAACAATTACAGCATAACCCACGTCGTTGGGCGTACTGTACATGGAATAGACAGCGGCAGGAAGGTTGAACAGCGATAAATCAACCGGATCAAACGCTTCTGCTTCAGGTAATATTACAAGCATTGCCATACGCGCGCGCTCGGCGGCGGCGCGTTCGATTATAGGATGCGTTAAGTGATGCCCGACAGCCAAAGTGCCTGCTACAAAAAGGCACAAAAGCGAAAGGACAACAACCGGCATGACAAAATCTTTTCTCATAGTTAGCCTCTCTTTTCTCCAAGCGCCTTATGCGCCGTTAGTTTGTTTATAAGCGGAACAATCATGTTCATTAAAAGAATCGAATAAGTTACGGCTGTCGGGAACGATCCGAAAAGGCGCAGAACAACAGTGAGCAAACCCAAGATGATTGCGAAAATGATGCGCCCCTTTGCCGTAAGCGGGCTTGTTGCAGGATCGTTTGCCAGAAAAAACGCGCCCAAAAGCAAGCCGCCTGAAAACACCTGAAAAACCGGTTCGTGTCCGCCAATGGCAGTGACGGCAAACACAGTGCCTGAAAAGAAAAGCGGAATGTGCCAGGTTATTACCCGCCTGAAAAGGAGGTAAAGTCCGCCGACTAAAAGCGCAAGCGGCATTGCTTCGCCGAAAAAGCCTGAGTGTGTGCCTATGTACATTTCAAGTTCAAGAAAATGCGGCAAGGCTGCAAGGTCTGCTGGTGAAAGACCTGAAAACGGCATATTCGCGCCTTGGGCAAATGCCCAAAACGGGGTTGCCCAAGTTGCCATGCTGCCGGGAAACGCGACCAACAAAACGACAGCTGCGGTTACCGCCGGGTTTGCGAAGTTTTTCCCAAGCCCGCCGAAAATTTGCTTTACAAAAACTATTGCCACAAAACAGCCAAAAATTGCGTGCCAAAGCATGACATCTTCAGGCAAAAGAAGACCCAACAGTATACCGGTTACTATTGCAGATAAATCGCCTATGCTGTTTTTTCGTTTGGTGATTTTCGTGAACGCCCACTCAAAAAAAACGCACGAGGCTATACACACGCCAATGACGATTGCGGCCTGCATTTGGAAAACGTAAATTGCCGCCGCCATTGCAGGAATTAGGGCAATTATCACATCAAGCATGATGCGGTTTACGGTTGCGCCGTCTTGTATATGAGGCGCAAAAGATACGGTCATTGCTTTGTCTTTCATTATTTGGCCTCCTCCTTTTTCAAAATGCTTTTGGACAAGGCCAAAACCTGTGAGAGAGGCCGTTTTGAAGGACAGACATACGCGCAGCAGCCGCACTCAATGCACAGATCTGCGCGGTATTTGCGGAGATTTTCTACTTTGCCCAATTCAAACGCGGTTTCGATGTAAGGCGGGATAAGCCTTATGGGGCACATTTTTATGCACCTTGTGCACTTTATACAGGACGATGGGGATGAGTTTTTTGCGTCTTCGCTGCAAAACGCCAACACCGCGCCGGTTGTTTTATCGATGGGAACGTCTGCGTTTGGAACGGCAAGCCCTGAAATTGCGCCGCCCAATATTATTTTTTTTACGTTATCTTTAAGCCCGCCGCACAATTCAAAAAGCGCTGAAATTGGCGTTCCAATAGGCGCTATGACATTTTTTGGCTCTGTAACCGCACATCCGTCAACGGTGACACAGCGCGTCACCATAGGCTTGCCGGTTTTGATGTATGTGGCGATTGCGGCAGCTGTTGTGCCGCTTAAAACAAGCGTGCCGATGTCAGCGAAGCTTCCGCCCTCCGGCACAACTCGTCCTGTAACGTTGCGCACAAGCACGTTTTTTTGCCCTTGCGGATACTTGTGCGAAATTGGACGAATCTCTATGCCGACTGAACCCTTTGCAAGCTCCCGCATTGCCTTTACAGCACGGGAATTGTTTTTCCCTATGCAGAGGATGAGTTTTCTGGGGCTTAAGTAAAACTTAAGAAGTTTTGCGCCTTCCCATAGATTTTCTGTTTCATCCGCCAAAACGCGCGCATCAGAGGCGACATACGGCTCGCTTTCAAGGCAATTGATCAAAATGTATTCAAGCTTATGACAGTTTTCAAGTGAAAACTCCTCCGCTCCCGCTCCGCCTGCACACGGTTCAACAATGCCTGAGTTTTTGATGAGGTCAAGAAAATCAGCCGCCGTTGAAATACGCTGGGGCGGGGCAATGCCTTCCCAAAGCGTTTGGTTGCCATCAGAAGTGATGGTGACAGCCGAGGATCGTTCCCCGGTGAGGGTGTCGATAGTTTCTATCGCTTTTATTGTTCCGGAAACGCTTGCGTGCACAGGAGCGGCACTGGGTTCCGTCGCCTCACCTATGAGCTGACCAACTTTTACGGTATCTCCCACCTTGACAACGAGATTTGCCTGGCAAGCACCGCGCACGCCCATAGACAATTTCACCTCAGGCGGCGTAGGAAGCGGCTGAGGCGCTAAGGCGGCAATACCATTGATGCGCGGCGTTAATACGCCGCTAAACTTTCTCATTTGTTACTCACCTTCCAAATTATTGGCAACGTAAAGCTCAAAATACGTATTATTTCAGGATGACATTCAAAAAAGTTGAGCTTTTAGACCAGTATTATCGCATTATATATTGGGAAATCGTGAGCTGTCAATAAAATAAAAATCACAATCATAATGAAAGAAGCTTTTTAATAATATCGTCAAACGGCAGAGGATCTGATCTGACTGGCAGACACGGAGATCCTTTTTTATCGACAATGGAAAGTCCGCCGTTACCAAGATTTTCGGCAATTTCATTCACCTGCATTTTGCCGCTGAAACAGCTATTGAGATTTGCCGGGAGGTTAGCGGATAAATATTCAACGGCGGTTTCGTAAGTTTCAGGGAGTGAGTGATTAAGTTCGATTTCTTCATCACCGCAGGGATTAAACCAAGTGCGCTTTTGCTCATTAAGAAAATCTACGTTTTGGGGAACAATTTCCGGATGAATATAAATAATATGATCCTTATCGAGGTGATGATTTTTTTTTAATATTGCCAAAGACGCATTGGCGGGGGCGGTCATCCGGTAAAACCTCGCGCTATCTTTAAATGTGTTTTCAATACGTTGAAGGAGTTTTTGATCCTTTCCCGCCCGTTCAGGATACGCGGTTGAGAGTGCGTTTGCCAAAAGCTCTTTTAGTCCGGCCGGAGGATTCAGGCAAACATCGGCAAGCTCGCGCTCCTGATCCCATTTTTCTATGTCTTTTCCGCGCAGTTTTTTAAACATGAGTGAGTCTATGATACGCTCGAAAAAAGCGTGGGATTGGGCGGAACTGAATGAGTCTTGTTTGTGGGGCGAAAAAAGATAAGTTTTGTAAACAAT
>JAIRQD010000011.1:0-10259 GCA_031256655.1 Treponema sp. | reverse complement strand
TTTGCGCTATGCGCGTTGATTTTTTTTCATTCGCAGGCGGCGGTTTTTGCCCAGCGGGCAGAGGTCTTTCCCCGCATTGAGCCTGACGCTTTGGCTCTTGAGTTCTTCCAGCGTGGTGTTCAAAACGGCTTCTCGTGGGAAGACCTGGCGGAAATCAGCATCTGGGCATCAGGCGGTAACGGTAACGCTTTACAGCGGATTCACCAGTTGGCTGCCTCCATACAGGCATCGCCTGATTTCCCTGCCACGCAGAGGGAGCAGGCCGAGTTCGTTCTCCTGTACCTGCACCGCAATGTTTTCAGGGCGTATTCGCTTATGCAGACGCGGGTGGACACGGTTTTTGTCAACGGAAGGTTTAACTGTGTATCATCAGCCGTTTTGTATGTGGTGCTTGCAAAGTCAATCGGGCTGGACGTGTCAGGCGTTAAAACTATAGATCACGCCTTTGCGATGGTGCACATAGACGGCGAAGACATTGACGTGGAAACCACAAGCAGGCACGGCTTTGACCCCGGTAACCGCAGGGAATTTCACGATGAGTTTGGCAGAATCACAGGTTTTGTTTACGTACCTGCGCAAAACTACCATGACCGCCAGACCATTACGCCCATTGAGCTTGTTTCGCTCATTATGACCAATCGAATTTCTGACCTTGAAACCCGCCGGCGCTTTTCCGAGGCTGTACCCATAGCGGTTGACCGCGCGGCGCTCCTCATAGGCAACGCCAAATATCAGCGTGCGGGTTCCTCCTCGCCTTTTTTTGAAGACCCCCGCAACGATTTAATGAACCGCCTTTTTAATTTCGGCGCGTTCCTTCTTAATTCCGGCAGGGAGGAAGAAACGCTTCGCTGGAAGGTTTTCGCCTCCGCCGTGTACCCCGATGAGGATCGCTGGCAGGAATTTGCCAATGCCGCGGTGAATAACCGCCTGCAGCGTTTCGTGCGGCAAAGACAGCTAGACCAGGCGCGTGTTTTCCTATATGCTCACCGCGAGCTATTAAGCACGGAAAACTACGAGCGCCTTGACGTGGTGCTTTTTGACACCGAGCTGTTGTCACGCGCCAATGCCATTCGTAGCGCCGCCGAAGGGAACGCGGTTGCCGCATCGATTGAACAGGCGCGGACAAGCGGCAGAATGGGGGAAACACGGGCGGTAGAGCTGTTAACCTTCGCTGTGCAAAGAACAGCGTCCGCATTAAGCGCAGCTCCCGGCAGGGACTGGCTTGCGGCAATCAGCTTTATCGAAAGTGCTATAGAGCGCTTCGGTTCAAACCGGGAATGGGAGCAGGCTTTGCAAACTTACCGTGGGAACCGCGCGGCGGACTTCCATAACCTTTTTGCCGCGGCATGGAACCGGAGAAATTTTGATGAAGCGTTGCGTATACTTGACGAGGGACTTGCCGAGTTTCCCTACAACCGCCAGCTATTGTCAAACAGGGAAACGGTAAACAGGCACTTGGCGCAAAGCGACATACGTTAACGTTGTCTATCACACCTGTACTTAATGCTCAATAACCTAACAACTCAAGAGGAGATCTGTATGTCATCAAAAATTCCCACTCGCTTGCACTTGTCTGATGATGAGGTTCCAAAGTACTGGTATAACCTGCGCGCAGACATGGCAAATAAACCAGATCCTTTGCTGCACCCGGGAACCTTGCTTCCGGTTACCGCGGCGGAAATGGAGCCGCTTTTTTGCAAGGAACCTGTCAAACAGGAGCTTGACGAAACAACCCGCTTTATCCCAATTCCTGAAGGCATTCAGGAATTTTACCGGGCGTATAGGCCGTCTGCCCTTGTACGCGCCTACTTTCTGGAAAAGGCGTTGGGAACGCCTGCCGAAATCTATTATAAGTTTGAGGGCACAAACACTTCCGGATCGCACAAGCTAAACTCCGCGGGTCCCCAGTCGTATTACGCCAAAAATGAAGGCATTACTTCATTGAGCACCGAAACCGGCGCGGGACAGTGGGGAACGGCAATGGCGATGGCGGCAGGCTTTTACGGACTTGATCTCACGGTTTTTATGGTGAAAGTGAGTGCCGAGCAGAAGCCGCAACGCAGGGCGCTTATCGAAACTTACGGAGCCCGTCTTATCCCCTCGCCTTCGGACACCACTGAATCGGGAAAGGCGATTTTGGCTCAAGACCCCAACGCGCACGGATCTTTGGGCTGCGCAATTTCGGAAGCGGTGGAGATGGCTGTAAAAACCGAAAACTGCCGTTATGTGCTGGGAAGCGTATTGAACCACGTAGCGCTTCACCAGTCGGTTATCGGACAGGAAGCGAAGACCGCACTTGACAAGTACGGGGTGCAGCCTGACATCATCGTCGGCTGCGCGGGCGGCGGATCAAACCTTGCAGGTCTTATAGCCCCTTTCATGGGCGAGCGGCTTTCCGGGAAGAGCAAGACCCGGTTTATCGCTGCCGAGCCTGCTTCCTGCCCCACCTTTACGCGCGGTCGTTATGCCTATGACTTTGGTGACACGGCAAAAACAACCCCCTTGATAAGGATGATGACGCTGGGAAATGGTTTTGTGCCTTCTTCCAGCCACGCCGGAGGGCTGCGTTACCACGGAATGAGCCCCATGCTTTCAAAGCTTTACAAAGACGGCTTTATGGAAGCCCGCGCGGAAATGCAGACGGATGTATTCGCTGCCGCCGTGCAGTTTATGAAAGTGGAAGGCATTCTTCCCGCCCCCGAATCCTCCCACGCCATAAAAGTGGTTATTGATGAGGCGTTGGAGTGCAAACGGACAGGTGAAAAAAAGGTGATTCTTTTCGGCTTAAGCGGCACCGGCTACTTCGATCTTAGCGCATATACGGCATACAACGACAAAACAATGGTCGATTATGCCCCCAGCGATGAGGATTTGCAGCGGGGTTTTGCCTCCATTCCCGACATTCCGCAGAATAAAGCGTAAGTTTTCACAGGGCAACGTGCGCTCTTTACTCTGCGTTTAAAAAAAAGTATACTGACTCCGCTTGCAAAACCGCGCCGGTTTTGCAAGCGGCTTTTTGTGTTAAACGTTAAGGGTACATTTCCAAAGACTGGAATTTTGGACGTGCCAATACTATCATTTTATGTAAGGAGAAACTGTGGCAAAAGAAGAAGCGATTGAAGTTGAAGGTATTGTCCGCGAAGCCCTGCCGAACACAATGTTCAGGGTGGAGCTGGATAAACAAAAAGGACATCTCATCCTTGCGCACCTTTCAGGAAAGATGCGCAAGCACTACATCCGCATCGTACCGGGTGACAGGGTGCGCATTGCCCTATCACCTTACGACCTTTCGCGGGGCCGCATTATTTACCGGGAGCGGTAAACCTTACTCTTTCAAGATTACCCATGTTGCCCCGGTTCCGCCTTCTTTACCGGAGCTGTGACCGCTTTCACCTGCAAAAGCGCACATTTCGATGAACCGCCACGAAAGTTCTTTTAGTGTTCCCTCACTTTGGGTGGTTGAAGTGTCTATCCTGTGAGAGCCCTTGCCGTGAACAATCAAAACTTTCTCGTGACCTTTTTGCCTGCTCCCTTCAAAAAAGTCCTCTAAAGCGAGCCATGCCTCTTCTTTGGAAAGTCCGTGAAGATCAATTGAATCGTCAGGGGTTTTGCGAAGAAGCCTGGAACGGCGTTCCCCGCGCGAAAGTGGGGCGTAAATATCTTCATCACGGACATAAGAGGCGGTTTTTGCGCCTCGCTCATCACTTCTTTCCCACTTCTCGAGGATTTCTCCAAAATTCATCCTCTGCTCCTTGTTTTAATAGTTTATAATCGCGCCTGCCTTAACCCAGCCTGATCTGCCGTCAGGGGATCGCACATATCCCCATTCCATGCTAAACGCGCCAACCGTCACAGGCTGGCCTTTGTCAAACCACGCGCTTACGGCACCTTGCTCATCCGGAATCCTGAAGGCATACGTCCCTTCCAGAACCGCCGTGCGGGCGGCCGGGGCAAAGCGCTGAAATGTATGGGTCCCCTGCAAGGCTTCCACACCGATTAAAAATACGGTCATAGCGAACGCCAGGAAGAGAACAACCGAAAAACCACGGCGGCGGCTGGAAGTTACGGTTCTCTCCTGTTCGTCAGTGTTGCAAAAATGTTTTTTTGAAAAAAGCTTTCGTTTGAAAAAAAAGCGAAAAACAAGAAAAACAATTGCAGCACTGAACAGCAGAACAGCCGAAACGCGGATTGCAAACACAATAGGTAACGGCTGCCACCTTTCATTTATTGTATCTTCAAGGAAAAGCAGGCTCTCCATTTCCCTGCGTATAGGAACGAGAAAAGGTCCTGAAAGGCTGTCTCGTTCGTTTCGTCTGATTTCCGCCAGGGCAAGCGCTTTGCGGTTATCTTCCCAAAGGGCTGTTACCGTGAGCACGATTTTTTCGTATTCTTCCTGCAGCGGGGAAAAAACCTGCCTGCCGGTTTGCAGTACGGGAAATGGAATGTGACTTTCCCCTTCGCCGACGGCGATAAACGGCTGCAACGGAATATCGCCGTATTCTTGCAGAGCCGGAAGCTGCGGTGCGGAAAACGTCGGCGGAACTTGTGTCACTTCAAGGACAATTCCCGGAACAAGCAATTGCAGACCCGATGATTGAATCAAAAATGGCTGTAGAATCACCTCCCCTTCTTCCAAAGGGATAAGACTCACAGTGTAGCGAAAAATCCCATCCCCTGCGTACACCGGGGGAGCATCACTTACAATCGCGTTTTCAGGCGCCCTACCCTGAAAAAGCCCGCCTGGTGCTTGTCCACTTTCTTCCCAGTCAAAAAGTTCAAGCACAAGTTCAACCCGCTCAAACAATGCGGCTTGAGGAACGGGCGTGAGCCAGCGGAAATGGGGAACGATCACTTCCTCTGATGGCGGCGGCTGGAAAAAAGCAGATATATATCCGGTATTGGCAATTCTTCCGGGAGCACTCACTGTAAATGGCGGAAGGATAATTTCACCTGATTGCAAAGGGGTAAAACTGTATTCAATGAACGTCCAAACTTGCCCTTGAAAAAATCTGCTTTCTATCCGCATTGTTTGCATGGCAAGACTTTGAGGAAAAAACGGCGGGGTAACAAGCACTTCATTCGGAGACGGGTGGTTCACCAAAATGGAAAGCGTCCAAAGACCGTTGACCGGCGCGTTTTCAGGAAGGGTTTGTACGCGCAACTCAAGCTCGCTTCCAAACACACTGCCCGCCGAAAGAAAAAAAGCGAAGGCAGTGGCGGATAGAAAAAAACCGGTTAAAAATCCGCGCCGTCCCAATCGTCTTCGCTTTGCCATTCCCTGATTCTCCATTGCTCCCGTTCCATTTGCCTTGCGTACGCAAAAAGCGCCGCAGTTAATCCGCTTAAACCTTCCTCATCTTCTTCCATGACGTATGTGTGCTCAGGCGCACTTGAACGCACAAGAAGCAAAAGACTTAATTCAAGGTTTCGTTTGGCTTCGACGCGGCTTCCGTCAACCAAAAGAGCGCGTTTGTTTAAGTTTACCGCCTGATAATAATTCCCTTCCTCAAAATAAATTATGCCCATATTATAATAAATACGAAAGCGCAATTCCCTGTGGTTAATTCCAAGTTCAGCCATGCTTGAAAGTGATGCCCGGTAATGGGCGAGGGAGGATGAGTTTTCACCAAGCGCAAAATAAACTGCCGCCAAACCGTACTGCGCAAAAGGCTCTATACCTTCGTGGTTCAAAGCCTGTAGGTATGAAGATATAGCTTGCGTATAAAGCCCGCGTGTGGAAAAAAAATTGCCTTCCATGATGAGGAGCTTTCCCTGTATTCTTGAGCATGAAGATAATGCGAAAATGGAAAACAAAAGAAGCGCAAAAACAAAAAATGAATTTTTTCGCTTGTCAGGTATGCATCGCATAATGATCCTCCCCTTCCGTTTGAGTATTATTGGGCTTAAGGGTAAGGGATAAAAGTTTCATCCCCGCCAATGATACAAGTGCGGCGAGAACAAAAATATGCCAGCGCGGGTTAACCTCCTGCCTGTGCCTGACCAGGTGAGTTTCCGCATAAAGCGAATTGATGTGTTGGGTAAGTACGCTCACAACATCCGGCCGGTCGCCTGACACATATATGCCGCCTGTTCTTTGAGCGCCGTTTTGCAACGCCGCACTTTGCCGCGTACTCACGACACGGCTTCCGTCATCAGCAAGGAGAAAGCCGTCAGGGGCGCTCCAGCTAACCGGAACCGGAACGTTACCGCCCTCATACGTGCCAAGGGCAACAGTATTTAGTGTTATGCCTTTCTGTCTGGCTCTTTCAGCCGCCTGCAAAAAAGAGCCCGTAAGCTCTTCGCCGTCAGAAAAAAGTATCACCACGCGGCGGGTGGGCATTGCATCCTGAAAGGAAGATGCGGCGGCATCCAAAATGGATTCAAGGTTAGTTCCCCTGCCTGTAATAAAAGCCCCGTCAAGACCGTACAGAAAACTCATAACTATTTCCGGATCGTGAGTGAGGGGAACCGCCACTATTCCCCTGCCCCTGCCTATGGTGGTTCCAACGCGCACATCTCCCATTAACGGCACAAGTTCCCTTGCAATGCCAGCGCCGCGTTGTAAACGTGAAATGTTGGCTGCCAAGTTTACTGATTCAGGCAAAGGCGGGGAATCAGTCACATCCATGCTGCGTGAAAGATCAAAGGCTAAAACCACATCAACTCCCCGCCGGAACTCACTGACTGTCCGCTCCCCCCAGAGCGGACCGGAAAGAGCGATGATAATGAAGGCAACAAAAAGCGCAAAGAGCAGGTTGGAAAAAAGCATTCGCTGCCTGATTTTTTTTATTAAGAGTTTGCGCCCTGTTTGTGATGGCGCAAAAGTTATAAAAGCCGCGCTTTTATAACTTTTGCGCCAGCGGACAACCAAAACGGGGATAAATAAAAAAATGAGCAAAAGAAGGTACAAAAGATTGGCGTTTTCAAATGTCAAATGGCAGCCCCCAAAAGTCGCAGTTTTACAAAACGCGTGAGAAAAAAAATAAAAACAGATGTAATTATCAAAGCGCCGTGAAAGGGGTTTTCCCGCCTTACAATTCCGGAGCGGTACACCACCATTTCACCTTGATCCACATTGGCAAATGCCTGGGTGAAAGCATCTGCGGTGGGAGCGTGAATCCACGTTCCGCCGCCGCTTAAAGCGATGCGGTTTAGGTTTTCAGGATCAAAGTGCGATTCAAAAGTTCCGCTTACAAGCATATTGGTGAAAGGGTCTACGTAGCTGAAAGGCACTATCCCGCTTCCGCCCACGCCGATAACCCAAAGCGCCACACCCAATTCCTTTAACGCGGCGGCGGCTGTTTCAGGGTGCACAGACCCGGCGTTGTTTTCCCCATCAGTTATCAGCACCACCGCCTGACGCGGCGCTTGTGAATGGCTTATATGAAAAGCCGCAAGTGTGAGTCCTGTTCCAATTGCGGTGCCGTCCCCCATTTCGCCCAGCGCAAGCGTATCAAGGCGATCAAACAGGGTTTGCCGGTCGGTGGTTAAAGGCGTTATAATCGCCGCGTCAATGCCAAAAGCGATCAAACCTATGGCATCCTGAACGCGCCTTTCGGCAAACTCCTTGAGCAAACTTTTCGCGGCATCAAAGCGGTTGCGTCCGTCCATGTCAATGCCTGACATACTTGGGCTTATATCTATGGCAAAAATAATGTCCGCGCCGCGGCTAAGCCATATCACTTCGTTGTGTACAAAACGAGGGCCGGCGGCGGCAACAAGCAATAGGAACACCCCGGCCAATTCAAGTGAACGAAGAAGCTGAGTGAGAAAGTTCAAGTTAAAAGGCGGCTTAAACGCGATTCCCCCGGGAGGTCCCAAAGGAAGATGCAGGGCAAAAAGCGGGCGGAAAAAGCGGGCGATAAACAGTAACAGCGGAATTGCCAAAAGTGCGAGTAGCAAAAAAAGCGGGCGCTCAAAAGCTATGTTCAAAGGCTTCCTCCGCCGCTGTTTTGGGCAACACCGGGAAGAACAGGCAGAGCCGATGCTCCCTTAACGCGGTTGTTTTCCCGTTCCATTTCGCGCAAGGCGTATACAAACTTTTCTGTTTCATCCACTGCCTGAAAAAAATCGCTTTTTTCTACATCTTTCCCGCTGAAACGCAAGGCATCCCAATTCCTAAAGAGGTTGCAGAGAAAATCACTGCTCAAGGGAGCGGGAGGGCGGCGATCAGTGCCAGCAGGAAACGAAACGCTTCGCGAAAAGGACAGTTCATTAAACTCAAGCGGGGAAAGCGGGCGGCAATTTATCCCTGTGAAGGCGCTTAAAAACTCCCTGAACTCCGCCGCCAAAAGCCCCAAATAAATGCCGGGATTTCCGTTTTTCTTAAGATTTCCTTCGTGACGCAAGCGCCGCAAAAACCGCATCATGGCACGCAGTAAATACCCCCGCCGAAACTGAAGCCATAACCCCTCAAAGTTGCGTCTGCCCCACACACTAACGGCAATGCCCAAAAAAATGATCAAAATGACGGCGGTTATGCTTCCGTAAATTAAAAGACCGGTTCCCGGTACTGCAAGCGGCGCGGCAGGCATGGAAAGTTCCATCGACTCCCCGGCAAGCACGGAAGCCACATTCGCATAAAGCCCTGAAAGCTTTAAGGGTAAGCCATCTTCATTAAGACTTGCAAATTCGATGGGCGGAAAATAAAGTGTTCCTGTCGCAAACGGGATAAAATCGATGAGCAACCTTGTTGTGCCGCCCCTGCGCTCAAGTTCTATGCGCGTAATGACAAAAAAAGCGTCTTCCTGTAGATGCGGAGGATATGTCCGGACAAAAGGTGCGGCATGGGAGAAATCCCCGCCAAGCGTTACAAGCAGGCGGGCTTGAGCACCTACGAAAATCGTCAGCGGCATAAGGAAGGATGAAAGCACCTCTTCGGCTGTAATTTGAGCGGGGGAGAAAAGAAAAGCGGCAAAAACGAAAAGCGCCTGTAAAAAGCGCTTTTTAGCCTTTGTTTTTAGCTCCGTCTTTGTTTTCGCTTTTACCTCGATTTTTGCTTCTTCCTCTAGTGCCGCAACAGGAAAACTCGCAAGAACCACGCAATTTGCCTCGCCGGTTTTCTGTCGCTTTCTGCTTAGGAACGGATTGTTCACAGCGCTTAGCCCCATCCCTCGCTTGTCTGATTTTGTTAGTTTGTCGGGAAGGGCGGATTTGAACCGCCGATTTCTTGGTCCCGAACCAAGCGGATTAGCCTCTATCCCACTTCCCGAAAGATGTTCAGATTGTAAAGAAATTAAGGTGTTGTGTCAATAGCCCGCGTTGCCTCATGTTAAATCAAACCTTCTATCGCCTGGCTTGTCAATCAACTTTGAACCGTGAAACCTCCTTCATTAACGCCACAATGTTCTCATGGGTCATAGTGCTAATGTTATTGACCGAATTCAGTGAGGAATCAATCTGCTCGGTGCCGTAGGTCATCTTGTCTATATCCTGCATTGCTTTTTCAAGGTTTTTGCTTTCCTGAATTACTTCATCTACGCCCCTAAGCATTTCATCAGTGCCTGAGTTTACCTGCTGCGTGATCGCGACTACTCTGCTTACCCCTTCAAGCACCTGTTTACTTCCCGTGCTCTGTTGCTCCATCGAATTGAGGATATTTTCTTCCTGTTGTGCTACCGTTTTAACGCTGGAATTAATAGCCTCAAATTTGCTTAATACGTTTTCTGTGGATCGGGTTATGTTATCGATAGATTGTTTCATCTTCTTTAAAACAGCGCCTATGGTCTTCGATTGCTGGCTGGAGCTTTCTGCCAGTTTGCGAATTTCAGCGGCAACAACAGCAAACCCCCTGCCTGCATCTCCGGCATGGGCTGCCTCAATTGCGGCGTTCATGGAAAGCAGGTTTGTTTGACTGGCTATGTTTTCTATTACTGTGTTAATTTCCAAAAGACCTTTGGAATCACGAACTATTTCCTGTATATCCTGCACAATTCCATGCAAGCCTGATCGTCCGACTTCAGAGTTTTCCATAAGTGCTTTTACATTGGTGTCGTTTTCTGCCAGTGTATCGGTTACTGACCTGATATTGGCTACCATTTCTTCAACTGCCGAAGAAACGTCGGAAATATGCATACTCTGGTCATTTATATTACCGCCAAGTTTATTGATATTGCTTGCAAGCTGCTCCATAGTCGAATTGGTTTGTGCGACGCTGACACTCTGGGATGCAACCCGGCTTTTAATGCTGTTGACATTGGCAGTAAGCTGGCTCACCGCCGCTGCGGTTTGAGTCATGTTGCTGGCAAGATGGTTCCCTA
>JAIRQD010000216.1:0-4864 GCA_031256655.1 Treponema sp. | reverse complement strand
CTTTCCGTTATTTTGTCAAACGCGTTGTTGGAGACCATTGCTGCGGCGGCTTTATTGGCTTTGAAGTAAAGTGGTCTGAAAAACGCAGCCTTCCTGAATATGGTTCCTGGGTTGAAGCGACAGGCACGTTGGGCGCTGACAGCGCCTTAAATCTATATTTGAAATTGTCCTCCCTCATCATATTGGATGAGCGTGGCGAGGAAATGGTAACATGGTAAATTGTGCACGCCGAACACGAATAAATTAATTGAACCTTATAGAATGTATAAGTATAGTATTTGCCTGACAGTTGTGAAAATTATCCCGCTTGTTTCACGTTGAATAAATTCAATACTTGCTTTTGGAATATTTTCGAAAAAAAAAGTAAATCCTTCACGAATTAATATTCTACCAGTATTCCCCTCAAATATATTCACGGTTCGATTTCTATCTTCAATTCTATAATTACCTATTGAGTGATCGAAGATGAATAAAGACCTTCGTTGTGTTTCTATTGGAATTTCGATATAAGCATCCCTGTTATCTATGTGGGTCTGTACTGTTGCACACCCAATAAAATTAAAAATACTTATCGAAAGAAATAGTAATAATATATTCCGATTCATAATGCCTCTAAAACATTTCTCGACGAAGACTATAAAAAAGGCCATCTTACCGCTTGAAAACAAGCGGTAGATGGCGCCTTCCCGAGACGGCTCTTGACGTAGTTACTTTTTTGCGCGGCCGCATTGTTAGTGTGACCGCACTACCAAAAGCGGCTACATCAGAAGCTGGAGTACCATCTGTCCGCGCTGATTGGCTTGCGCCAACATAGCCATACCGGCTTGCGTGAGAATCTGGTTTCGTGTGTACTCTACCATCTCTCCTGCCATATTGCTATCGCGAATTCTAGATTCAGAAGCCTGCATATTTTCAGCCCCTATATCAAGGCCTCGAACAGCGAACTCCAGACGGTTTTGGTAGGCGCCAAGATCAGCTCTTTGTTTGTTGATGATCCTGATCGCCTCATCAAGGGTTCCAATGGCACGGTTGGCACTGTCCGGTGAAGACAGCGAAAGAATTGAATTGTCACCGACGTTGCGAACGCCAAGCGCCGCGGCAGTCATCGTGTGAATAAAAACCTGCGTCCGCTGATCCATATTGGCTCCGATATGAAACCACATAGAAGCGGTAACCACGTTTTCGCCCTGCAAACGACCAAACCTTCCTGTAAGGAGGTTCATCCCGTTAAACTGGGCATGAGATGCGATGCGGTCAATTTCTGCTACTAAAGATGAAACTTCAACCTGAATGTAAAGCCTGTCTTCAGCAGTATAAATACCGTTTGAAGCTTGCACAGCCAGCTGGCGTAGCCGCTGAATGATGTCTTGAGAATTTTGCAGATAACCTTCGGCAACCTGAATAAACGAAATACCGTTCTGGGCGTTTGTGGACGCCTGATTCAAGCCGCGAATCTGACTGCGCATTTTCTCAGAGACAGCAAGCCCTGATGCATCATCGCCGGCGCGATTAATACGTAAACCCGAAGACAGCCTCTCCATATTCCTGTTCAAAAAAACCTGAGTGGCTCCAACGGTTCTTTCCGCAAACATTGCGCTTAAGTTGTGATTAATTATCATAAAACACTCCTTGGTATTTCCGGCGTTAGTCGTCCCTGCGACTTCCTTCCGCCGCGGCATCCCTGCCGTAAAACCTATGCGTACGCATAGACTAAAAAAGATCCGTGCCCTGAACCCTCAACCCACCGGATCCCGGAAGGATGAGAGGAAAGGCTTAAAGTTAAAAACTCAAAACCTTTCTCCGGATCGAACTGCGGAGGCCCAACGGGCGCGCATGTTCTAACCCATCTTCATTTAATGTATCGGAGACTGAAAAATTTACTTTAGGGAATTATTCAAAACGAAGTCAAAATGTGAATTAAGGAATCAGTGATTCCTTAGGGATTCGTGGTTCTTAAAATTTTTATTTGTCCGATGAGTAATTTGCCAAGCTCATCGCAGCTTTTAAGCGTATCATTAAATTCAAACTCCGTAATATATTCAGTGTCATTCAAAAGCTCAAGCCAATACTTTGCTTCAGCGCAGCCTTGCAGCGCGTTGTACACTTTTGCAATTCTGTCGTTGTTGCTTAAGGCGCTGGCGGCTTTTGAAAGCTCAGCTCCCACCCCCGCTCCGGAACGAAGCAATTCTTCAGACATTACAGATTCTTTTCGCCGCGCGGTAAGCTGCTTGTGCAGATACACAACCTTTGCGGCGAACTCACGGCTTTTCATTTTTGTGTTTTTGTCCATACTTCTTTTTAATGATAGTATAATCTAAATCAATTTGTAAGACCCGCAATGCGCGTTGCAAGCGCCGCCGCCCAAGCTTGCATAACAATACCAAACGCCACCGATACGTTAAGCGAGCCTTTTGCCCCGTACGTGGGAATGCTCACCCTCCCAAGGGACGAGTCCGCCGCCTCAAGCGCGCGGGGAGTTACCCCCAGTTCTTCGGAGCCTGAGATTAAAATTCCCTGCGCGGGGAACGGGAAATCAGAAAGCGGAATGCCGCCTGTTTCAAGGGCAAAAACGGGGAGAGGCAAAGATTTGTGATTGCCCCCGCTTTCAAAAGGATCGCCTGAAAGCTGCTCCCAAGGCATAATATCCACGCTGCCCATTGCCGTGCGGCGGGCGCGCTTGTGGCAGGGATCGGCGCAGAGCGGTGAAAGCCAGAGTTTTTCAGCGCCGAAGGATTCTGCCGCTCTGAACATCGCGCCGACGTTAAAAGGTGAGCGAATGTCTTCAAAATACACCTGCATTCCCGGAAAAGTCAAACGGCAAGCGGCATCAAGAGCGCCATCGCCGGAAATAAAGTCCCAATCAGAGCGATAACGCCCTGTTTCCGCCAATAAAACGTGATGCACTGTGTTTAATACACGGCGAATAGCATTTTTTTCAGAATTGGAGGCGGCAGAAAGGGTATTTTGGGCGTTTTTTAGCGCTTTTTCCTGATCGGGCGAAAAATTTTCATGCTCGGCAAGCAGACTTATTACCGTGGCAAGGTACTGAATGAGTTTTACATCAAGAAAACCCTGTGAAACAAGCTGAATTTCTGACTCGCCAATTATCTTTGCCGCCTTGCGCAAACGCTGGGAACGGGGAAGCTGAGAGAGTTTAAACAAAGGAATCATGTGTCTTTGTAACAAAAAACCGAAGCATTTTATACCCCCGCGCAGTATGTGGACATGAAAAGCCCGGCTTTTTTACTTTGCGTTTTTATTACCGCGTTTTTTCCTGCCACAGCGGCAATATTGCCGGCGGCAGAATCTCCCGGCGAAGAACCGGTACCCGCGTTATTTAACTGGAATCTTCAATGGGCAGGTTTATGGTATAAAAGCATTCCCAGAGCTGATGACAGCCTGCCGCCGTTTAAGGATATATTCCCAGGGGGAACTTTTTTTAACCGCGGCGACTTTCGTCTTTCTGTGACCAATCAAGACATCACGCTTAGAGTTATGGCGACGGACAAGCGGGATTTGCCGCTGGATGATGATGACGGCAGAGCTGGCTTTCATCCTGGTTTTGGACTTTACCACTGGTCAAGCAGTTCGCGTTTTCTTTTCGGTGTCATGAGTGAACACGGTCTTCCTGCGCGGATAAACAATGTATGGAACCGCTCTGTTCCTTTTATGGAAAACCGCGGTCCTTCCTCGCGCGACTTAAAACTTGAGCCTGCCGCCAGGGACGAAGGCGAAACGTATCTGTACCTTGCATTGCCGCACAGCGTTTTGCAGGGCTTTGATGCTTTTGTTCACGCGGCTTTTGATGCCGAGCGGAACCCGTCGTTTGGGACAGGTTTCGGCTTTGACTTAGACGGCGCGGTGTTTAGCATGGAAGGCTTTTACACAGAAAAAGAGCTTTCACCACGGACATCTTCAACATGGTTTTCCCAAACGCCGCCGCTGCCGGAACGCGATTTTAGAATCTATGCTCTAAGTATGTTTTATACCTCGCTTAACTTTGGACTTGCCGCAGACTGGGCATTTTCGCAAACGTTCGCCTGGGGAGAGGGAATGTACGGCAGTTTCGCCCTGCGCCTGGGAAACAGACCCTGGCGTTTTTCCCTTGCGGCAGACGGCGCAGAAAGCCGCTTCGCAGACCGCTCAGGCTCCACGGCAGGAGCAGGCTTCAGGCTTGCCGCGCGGGGCGAGCGCTTTTTCCCGCGTTCAGGTCTTGTGCGTTTTCAAAGCACCTTACGCGCCCCTGCCATTGGCGAGCATTTTGAGCGCGGTTCACTCTCGCTTTTTTACCGCGTTTCAGCACCAACCGCGCAAGAAAGAAGGGAAAACTCAAGTATGATTCGCTTAACTCGCGTCTCCGCAAGCTTTAACCGTGACGCGCGAACGCCTGAAAAAACCAGCGACACGCTGAATGTTTATACGGGCGTTCGCTTCGGCGTTTTGAACACAGTTTTTTCATGCACCCTAAACGGGCATTCAGACTTTGGAAAAGAAAAACAGCCGTTTTTCTCCCCCGCCGCCTTTAAAGAGTTTAATTCGCTTCGCTTTACTTGCGAAGTTGGATTTGCCGTCTCGCATTTCAACATAAGAACAAGGCTTGGTTGTACAATACGGAATGGAAGAGACCCGCTTTGGGAATACTCGCTGAACGCTTCGTTCAGGCGGGCTGAATGGGGGCGTTTATCGCTTAACATCGCCGCAACAGATTTTCCGGAAAAGTGGGATTATACGCTTAGCTGGAGATATGGTCTGGACAGATAAGAGAGCGGGGGCTTTGGAACAGCCTCACTAATCCCGACGGTTTTACCATTGCCGGCGGTCACATTCCGTAGTATACTTAACGTGTGAGCATCAATGTTTTACC
>JAIRQD010000116.1:0-3819 GCA_031256655.1 Treponema sp. | reverse complement strand
TCGCGCGAAGCGGAACCAAGAATGAGAAAACATCCCGGACGGTTCCACTCGTCAACAAGACTGCGGATCAAGGGAAAAAGTTCCGGCTTGCGCTGAATTTCATCAATGCAGATAAGTTTTCCCTTTTGGGCGCTCAAAAACCACTCGGCATTATCCAGTTTGCTAAGGTCAGAAGGCCGTTCCAGATCCAGATAAACAAAATCGGCGGCAGTTTTACCGCGCCTCTTTTCCGTGGTTTTCAGACTCAACTGTTTTACCAATGTGGACTTGCCGCACTGCCTGGGACCTGTAACAGCGGTGACCGGAAAATGTTTGAGCGAGTCCAATAGGTCAACTTCAGAATAGCGCGAATAATAGTCCATCTTTCTCCATGCAAATTAAAAGTATAAATTTAGATTTACATGGATAATATACAACAGAGCGAAAAGAATTGCAAGCTCAAGCGCCTCCCACTGCAAATTGAAAATTGCTGGTCGCATCGTTTGCAGTATTGACTTCCCGCGCGGACAGCCATACACTAATTGCATGGAGCGTTTTTGGACGACAGCATAACTATTGTACTTGACAACCGGGATGTTCTTTCAGGGGTCTGCGGGGCGAACGATGGCAACCTCAAAATTATCGAGGGTTTTCTTGGCGGCCGCATCGCCACAAGGGGAAACGAGATACGCCTTGAGGGTTCAGACGATGCGGGTGTCAAGCGCTTTAAGACGCTTATGGATAACCTCATCTCACTTGTGCAGGAAGGCGAAACCCCATCTCTTGAGCACGTCAGCTCACTTGCAGGTTGTGAAATGCCTTCAGGCGGGGAAGCGTTCATTCAGATTCCCGGCGGGTTTCGGCGGGTTTATCCGCGCGGCAGGAACCAGGCGCTTTATATACAGAACATGAAAAATTTCGACATTTGTTTTGGCATAGGACCTGCCGGAACCGGAAAGACCTACCTTGCCATAGCGCACGCCTTAAGCCTTGTATTGTCCAAAAAAAGCCGCAAGCTCGTTCTTACCCGCCCTGTGGTTGAGGCAGGTGAGAGCCTGGGCTTTCTTCCGGGCGATCTTGCACAAAAAATCAGCCCCTATTTGCGCCCGCTTTACGATGCAATGGAGGCTTTACTGCCGTATGACGTAATTCAGCGCATGGAGGAAAGCCGCGCCATAGAAATCGCCCCGCTTGCGTATATGCGCGGGCGCAGCTTAAACGATTGCATGGTGATACTGGATGAGGCGCAGAACACAACCAAAGAGCAAATGAAAATGTTCCTCACCCGAATTGGTGAGGGCGGAAAAGCGGTTATCACAGGCGACATCACGCAGGTTGACCTTCCGCGCCGCGGTGATTCAGGGCTTTTGGAGGCGATTTCCCTGTTATCTAAAATAGAGGGGCTTAATTTTTCATATCTGCACACGGTGGATATTGTACGCAACCCGCTTGTAAAAAAGATAATACAGGCGTACGATAACAAAGACAGGCAGGGGCAAAAACCGTCCCCTGAAAACAGTAACGCACATATAGATGCACCCAATGAAAAACAATCCTAAACGCCTAAATATACTCACGTTACTTCGCAGCCTCATCCCCCACGGAATGCGCAGGGGACCGGCGCTGGCGTGGCTTGCAGCACTTTTCCTCTGCCTTGTGGTAATTCTTGCAAACCACGGAACAAGCCGCCATGCTGCTGTAAGCTTTCTTGGGGAGATTGACGAGTTCGAGGCTGGCATGGTTGCGCACAGGGATGTCATTGCCGACCACACAATAACCTACATTGACGAATACGCAACGCGCCTTAGGCTTTATGAGCTTATGCGGCTTTCTCCGGCTGTTTTTCGTCAGTCTGACAGGGTAACTGTCGACATAATGTCCAGATGGAATCAGCTTGCCGGTTTAATAGGGGAGTTTTCCCGGCAGGAGCTTCATCTTGAAGACGCTTCGCCGTATTTATATCCGCCGAATGAACATTCGCCTTATGCATATTCGCTGGAGGCTTTTGTGCTTGCAATTGAACTTGAGTTTCCAGGCTATTTTCCGCATGGAATTCTTCAAGCGCTTTACGAAAGCGAAGACCGCTTTTCCCTGCTGCAAAGCGCCCAAAATGTCTTAAGTACTGTGCTGGAACGTGGAATTGTCTTTATGCCGCATACGGGTCTTGAGCACTTAAATCAGGACTTTATCGAGCTGATTCGTGTTGCAAACGGGCGCTTTGAACAGGAGCGCCTTCCTATTGCAAACATCGTAACACGCGCCACGGTGATGCAGGCTGTCGCATCCCAAATCGCTTTGTCAAATCATCCGGCGGTCTTTTCTCATATTGCGCCGGCGCTTCTTTCCCCGTTTCTGCTTGAGAACGCTTTTTTTTCACCGGAAGACACTGAACAGCGCCTTGCGTTTATACAGGCGACTGCGGAACCTGTACTTCGCACAATAGAGCAGGGGCAGAGAATAATACAGCGCGGCTTTATCATTACCGAGGAGGAAATGGCGGAACTTGCCATTGTGCTTGCGGCAATACCTGAAGATGGTTCCCGCCCCTTTTTTGCCGATTCGCTTTTTCTCATCCTTATTTTTGCTTTCATTTATTACTTTTGCGGAAGCCGCCTTATTGACCGCAAACTTAAAGACAGCGAAATCTATCTCATTATCGCGCTTTCGACGCTTTACATTTCAGGTTCTGTTTTGGTACGAAACGCGCCAATATACAATTTCCCTGATTCCGTCATTGTGCCAACGGCGCTTGTTATGCTTTTGCCGTCAATTCTTATCCACCCGCGTCTGGCGCTTGTGCTTGCGATGACGCTTCCCCTTGGCGCTTTTTTAACAGGCTCTTTTGATGCCGCATCCTTCATTTTTGCGCTTGTATCAGGCGTTGTTGCAGCTTATTCGCTGCAAGGGGCGGAAAAGCGCATGGACTTGGTCAGGGCGGGCTTGATTGTTGCGGCGGCAAACGTTTTTGCTATGGTCGCTGTGCTTTTGTGGCAGCAGTTTCCGGCGGGCGTGTATCCGCAGGCGCTGTTTTGGGCGGCGTTTAACGGCATCGCTTCAGGGATGCTCGTATTGGGCGTGCTTCCGCCGCTGGAAAACGCCCTGAACGCCTCCACGTCGTTCAGGCTCATCGAACTTTCCGATCTTAACGCGCCCGTTTTGCGCAAACTTTTTACCACCGCCCCCGGCACTTACAGCCATTCGATTATGGTGGCAAATCTTGCCGAGGCCGCCTGCATGGAAATAAAGGCAAACCCGCTTTTGGCACGAGTCGGGGCGTACTACCACGACCTTGGTAAAATGGAAAACCCCGATTACTTTGTCGAAAACCAAACCGATTACAACCGCCACGATTATATTGCGCCTCGCCTTTCGGCAACGGTAATTCGCAGCCATGTTAAGCTCGGCGTGGAAAAAGCGCGCCAGCTTGGGCTTCCCCGCGAAGTGCTTGATATAATCGGCGAACACCACGGCAATTCGGTGATTTCGTGGTTTTACGATAAGGCGCTTAAACAGGAAGGCAAAAACGGCAAAAACGCGCCTGTGAACATTGAAGATTTTTCCTATCCGGGAACTCCGCCGCGCTCGCGCGAGAGTGCTGTGGTTATGCTTGCTGATGTGACTGAGGCGGCGGTGCGCACGCTTAATAAGCCAACTGCCGTTAAAATCGAAAAATTCACTGAAGAGCTGATAGCCAAAAAAGTGGCGCACGGTCAACTTGCGCAATCGGAATTGACCTTTGTTGACGTGGAAAAAATCAAAAACGTCTTTGTGCGTGTGCTTGTGGCGTATTATCATTCGCGCATCGAATACCCCAAAACCGTCGATGTGCAGGCTGCCGCG
>JAIRQD010000052.1:0-4433 GCA_031256655.1 Treponema sp. | reverse complement strand
TGGAACTTTCTTCCAAAATTGGATAAAATTCCCCGTTTGCTATTTTTATCCCAATATCAGTAGCCACTGCACTTTCTCCTTTATGCTACCATCATTTTAGATGGCATAATGCGATTTGTTAATCGGCGATTTGTCAAGCCCTGCTTCATGTTCAATCAATAACCTTAAGTTCACGCGGATAACCATGTAGCGCCTGCGCTCCGTCTTCGCCAATAGTTACCAAATTCTCAATGCGCACACCATAGCGGTCTGGCAAATAAATCCCGGGCTCGATGGAGAACACCATACCGGGCTCCACCTTGGACTGAACGCCCTGCGCAACCGAATCCCCCTCGTGTACGTCAAGCCCCGCGCCGTGCCCCGTGCGATGGGTGAAGTATTCCCCGTAGCCGTATTTTTCGATAACCGATCGGGCAGCCTTGTCTACGTCGCCCAAGAGGGCACCGGGGCTGGCAGCGGCTTCCGCGGCAAGGTGAGCCTCAAGCACAATGGCGTGTATTTTAGCGAACTCTTCAGGCGGTGAGCCAAAGTGGAACGTGCGCGTGCAATCTGTGTAATATCCGTTAAAGCGGCTCCAGAAATCCACAAGCAGGCATTTGCCTTTTTCGATAACTGTGTGCCCGCAGTCATGGTGGGGAATTGCGGCATTCGCTCCAACAGCGACAACGGCTCCATAAGAATCAAGTCCAAGTGCCGCAAGTTCTGAAAAAAGTGCTTCCTGAAATTCAAGTTCGGTTTTCCCAAGCCAATAGGAGCCCCTTTCAATTACAGCGGCTAAAGCTTTATCTGAACATTTGCCTGCCTGCCTCATTTTATCAAGTTCGCCTGGTTCTTTAATATTCCTTTGCCGGTCAATAATCGGACCGGCAAGCGAAAACTGCGTTGAGGGAAAAGTCTTTAAAAGTGGCAGGGAAAACAGAGCGGGAATCTGCGGCTCCAAAGCGGCGCTACTAAAAGGAAGACCGCGTTTTTCAATTTCAGCTTTTATAAGGGCAAAGGGATCTTCCCCGTCTTTCCAGCACACAATGTCCTTGAAGGGCAAAGATGTGATCTGATCCTTGTACAACCGGTTTGCAAAAATAAAGGGCTCTTTACTTTCGCATTTTGGAATGACCAAAAGAAACAGCCGCTTATCGCCTTTTGACGGGTAGCCTGAAAGATAATAAAGGTTTGATGACGGGCTTATAAGCATCGCGTCAGTACCGCTTGAGCTCATTCGTATTTGGGTTTTTTTGACTCTATCAAGAAATATATTTGCATCCATAAGAGATTATGGTAGCTTTAGTTAAGAAAATTGACAAGGGGAAAATTGACAAGTCGGCATCCGCTTGTTCTTTTGGTTTCGGCTTTACAGTTTTTCAAATCTTCAGTAAATTGTTATGACTATGAAGAAGATCTCCCTTACAGGAATTAAACCCACCGGCGACCTCCACGTCGGCAATTATTTTGGAGCGATACAACCGGCGCTGGAACTTGCCAAAGTTTACGAAGCCCGCTATTTCCTGGCTGACTATCATGCCCTCAATATTATGAAAGATCTGGCTGAACTTAAATTATCCATAAGGAAAGTCGCTTCCGGCTGGCTTGCGGCGGGGCTTGACCCCGAACAGGTCGTTTTTTACCGCCAGAGCGCCTTGAGCGAAGTTTTTGAGCTTGCCACGATGCTCATGGCTTTCACCTCCAAGGGGCTTATGAACCGCGCTCACGCATACAAAGCCGCCGTGCAGGAAAACCACGAAAAAGGCGATGATACTGATGCGGGGGTGAACATGGGGCTTTTTACGTACCCCGTGCTTATGGCGGCGGATATTATGCTGTTTGATTCAGACGTTGTGCCTGTGGGCAAGGATCAGGTTCAGCACATAGAGATGGCTCAAGACATTGCCCAGTCAATTAACGCCCACTACGGGAAAGAGCTTTTGAAAGTGCCGCAGCCTGTGGTGCAGGATGATGTGGCGGTGGTGCCGGGGCTTGACGGGCGCAAGATGAGCAAAAGCTACAATAACGTGATTCCGCTTTTCGCGCCTGAAGCGGTTCTGCGAAAAACCATCATGCGGATTGTTACGAACTCCCAGGCGGTGGAAGAACCCAAAGACCCGGACTCAAGCCAGATTTTTTTGCTGTACAAACTTTTTGCATCCGCTGACGAGCAGGCAGCATTGGCAAGTCGTTATCGTGGCGGCGGTATGGGCTGGGGCGAGGCAAAAGAAGAACTTTTCCGCGTTGTCAACAGGAAACTTACGCCCATGCGTGAAAAGTACGACGCCGTTATGGCTGACATTCCGGCGCTTGAAAAGATTTTGCGCGAAGGAGCGGAAAAAGCCCGCCCAATTGCCGCCGCCACAATCAGGCGGATACGGGAAGCAACCGGGTTGGATTAACACCATTCCTTAGCGGTTACGGCCGAAAATAATGCGCCCCATCAAGGCTGCTGTGTTGTGTTGGAGTATGATCCCAAGCACTGCCGGAAGGATGGCGGCTTCGGGAAAATACCGCGTCGCAAGCGTCATGGCGGCGGCGCTGTTCCTCATGCTCGATATAAAAAAGATGGAGATTTGCTTTTCAGGCTTTATCCTTCCGGCGGCGGAAACGAGCTTTGCGAAAACAAAACTTAACGAAAGAAGCACAAAGCTCACTCCCCCGATTTTCCACATCAATGGATTATCAAGCCTGATCTGATGCGCCACAGACGAAGTGTTTGCCGCCAATACCAGAATCATGCACACTTTTGAAAGCGGGGCAAGGTAAAGGTATGTGAGCGCCGGTATTTTCCCGCGGCTGGTTTCGTTTAAGACCACGCCCAGGCAAGTTGGGATCACCACCATGAAAATCAAGGATGTAATGATGCTTGTCATTTCAAGGTTTATAGCGCCGCCCAGAAAAATCTGCATCATGGCGGGCACTGTAACTGGCGCTAGAAGCGTGTCAAGCAGGATTAGGGATAGCGCCAGCGCCGCGTCCCCTTTGAGAATCGTAACCCAAATAATGCTTGTAACCGCCACCGGCACGGCAAAAATCAATACGTATCCGGCGACAATATCGGGGGAGTCCCTGAAAATGAGCGTGCTGAACGTGAATACAATCAGCGGCATTATAAAACGCGCCACGAGAAAAAAGAGGAGAATGGGCAAGGGCGAAGAAACCACCGCGCCAAGTTCGCTCGCGCGCAGTTTCAATGCTCCCACCAGCGTTACCGCACCGAAAAGCCAGGGAACCAGCGGGCGCATCTGGCCAAAAAACTCAGGGCTTGCCACACCCAGCGCAACACCAAGCATTACAAACAACGGAAACTTCCGCTCAAGGACGCGGTTGACAGCCTCCAGGAACGCTTTTGATGGGGAAGTTTCCAAATGGCCTTCCGTTTTTTGGCTTTCTGACATATTAGTGCGGCAATAGTAAACAAAGCGAAAAAAAGTTTCAATGAGAAACAATTGAAATGTCGTTGACATGAAAATTAAAAAAAAAAAAACTTTCATTCATAGTACCAGTGTTTGTTTATGGTGGATGTAGCTCAGGGGTAGAGTCCAAGATTGTGGATCTTGTTGTCGCGGGTTCAAAGCCCGTCATCCACCCTTGCCAATAAGCGTTCGTAGCTCACCTGGATAGAGTAACGGACTTCGAATCCGTAGGTAGCAGGTTCGAGTCCTGCCGGACGCATATATGTAATTTTTTGTAATATAAAAAATTGTGCAACACTCTTTGCCATCGGAAGAACCGGCGTGAAGAAACAAACTCGAATCCTCCGGTGGGCTTCTTGGGTGCCTCTGGCTTTTGGTGGGTTTTCTCGCTGGAGTGGAATTGTTGATAATTTTCTTCTCCCCCATGCCAAGGTAGTTTGTCAGTTGCAAAAGATTTGTGCTTTCGCCTTGGGCGTATTTTTTTACGCTTTCAGGTAATTGCTATATTTATCCGCATGGAAATAAAGAAAAAAACTTGACAGTTATAATATGCCGTGACAAAATTTTTGTAGAGTCGATATTTTGCTTGTAACCAGGCAAGAGTGGCGGCTCCACAAATATTTCATTGGAGGCAGACAATGTCAAAGAAGTATCTCGTTGCGATTGATCAAGGGACTACGAGTTCCCGCTCAATTGTATTCGACAAGCAGGGGAACATCATCCAGGTGGCTCAAAAAGAGTTCACCCAGATTTTCCCCAAACCAGGATGGGTGGAGCACGATCCAATGGAGATCTACTCAACGCAGCTTGGGGTTTTAGCGGAAGCCAACGCCAGGGCTGGTGTTTCGGCAAGGGGCATTGCCGCAATCGGCATCACCAACCAAAGGGAAACCACGGTTGTGTGGGACAAGAACACTGGTAAGCCCGTCTACAACGCTATTGTCTGGCAGTGCCGGCGCACCGCCGACTACTGCGAGACTCTTAAAGCCAAGGGCTTTGACAAGGCGATCAAGGACAAAACAGGGCTTGTCGTGG
>JAIRQD010000038.1:0-8345 GCA_031256655.1 Treponema sp. | reverse complement strand
GAACTCACATCTGTTCCGGGCATGGGACCGAAAAGTTTTGAGCAGGCGGCGGGTTTTCTTAAAATCCCTGAAAGCGGCGAGGCGCTGGATAATACGTGGGTGCATCCTGAAAATTAGGCTGTGGCGCGGGACATCAAAACTGCGCTTCAAAAAGACGGCACTGTCACGACCACAGCCACTCTGCAATCAAGCGTTGTCACGAGGATCAAGGAGCAGTACCAAATAGGTGACACCACCATCAATGATATAATAGAAGAACTTAAAAAACCCAACCGTGACCCGCGCGAGGGCTATCCCAAACCTATTATGCAAAAGGGCGTGCTTAGTTTTGAGGACTTAAAAGAAGGAATGAAAGTCACAGGCAAAATCAAAAACGTGGTCGATTTCGGCGCGTTTGTGGATTTGGGAATAAAAGAAACCGCCCTTGTTCATATCTCGGAATTAAGCGATACTTTTGTAAAAGACCCGATGAGCATTATCAAAGTCGGGGATGTATTTGAGTTCACCATTATTGGGCTTGACTTGGACAGGCGGCGCATTAGCCTAACGCGCAAAAGCGGACAGGCGGGAATGAAATCAGGCGGGCAAAAGGCTCAAGCTGCCGCGGTGAGTTCTGCCATGGCAGGTTCTGCCCCTGCAGGCTCCGCCACGGCAAGCAAAACTGACCGCGCGGCTTCAAGCGGCAAGCCTTCTTTCGGATCAGGCGGCAAGCCGCCTTTCGCAAAGCCGCATGGTGAGTTTAACCAAAAGCGTGAATCTGATGGCACAATGTACAATCCGTTCGCGGATGCTTTTAAGAAAATGCAGGAGAAAAAGAAAAACAAGTGATGAACAAAAGAAAAACAAAAATTGTCTGCTCACTCGGTCCTGCCTGCGGCAACGATGCGGTTATCCGTGATCTCATTGTCGCAGGCATGAATATTGCCCGCCTTAATTTCTCGCACGGCACACATGAAAGCCACCTTGAATCTATCGAGCGTGTAAGGCGCGTGTCTGCCGAACTTGGTGTTTCGGTTGCGATTATGCTTGACACCAAAGGACCTGAAATCAGAACCGGCATGGTAAAAAATGACGGCAAGGTTACCATCCACAAAGGTGAAGATGTAATCGTTACCACAGACGGCGGCTTTACACAGGCGGCGGAGGAAGGCAAACCTGCGTACATCTCAATCTCGTGGGAAAACGCCGCGGAAAAACTTGAAGCCGGACACAAGGTGCTTATCGCCGACGGACTTCTTGCGCTGGATGTGGTAAAAGTCGAAGGCGGCGTTATCCACTGCAAAGCACATAATTCCGCATCAATAGGCAGCAAAAAAAACGTCAACCTTATCGGCGTTCACGCCGGGCTTCCGATTATGAGCGAACAGGATAAAAAAGACATTGCCTTTGGGGTAGAAGCACATGTCGATTTTATCGCGGCAAGTTTTGTAAGTTTCCCGCGCGAAATCACTGAAATCAGAAAGTATCTTGAAAGCCTGGAGTCCCAGGTAAAGATTATTGCAAAGATTGAAAGTTCCGAAGGCGTTGAAAATATCAGGGACATAGTTTTGTTTGCCGACGGCGTTATGATAGCGCGCGGCGATCTTGGCGTACAAATCCCGCATGAGGAAATTCCGCTTGTGCAAAAATACATCATAAGCGAGTGCCGCAAAATGGGACGTCCTGTAATAACCGCGACACAGATGCTTGAATCGATGATAGTAAACCCACGCCCCACGCGCGCGGAACTGACCGACGTTGCCAACGCGATTTTTGACGGAACGGATGCGGTAATGCTGTCCGGGGAAACGGCGGTTGGGTCATATCCGGTTGAGGCTGTGGAAACGATGGATCAGATAGCGCGCGCCGTTGAGCGGTCAGATGAGTTCCGTTCGCGGATGAAGGCGTTTATCCCTGAATGCTTTTCGCTGGCACACAACCCAAAAGAAGACTTAGGTATTGTCATGGCGAGATCAAGTGTGGAAATCGCATCGGCTGTGAAAGCAAGGGTTATCCTGACGCCCACGCGATCAGGCAACACCGCGCGCATTTTGAGCGTTTTCCGCCCTGATGAGCCTATCCTCGCTGTGACAACTGACAAAAGCGCCGAACGCGCCATGCAGTTGTATTGGGGAGTGCAGGCCTGCGTCAGGGCTCACGTTGAAGAGTCTGAAATGATGATACAAAACTCGCTGCAGGTCGCGTCCGACACAGGTGCGGCAAGCATATCTGACAAAGTGATGCTTGTGGCGGGGTTGCCGCTAAACAGCCCGAACATGATAAACACTGTCCGCGTCCTTATCCTTGGAACGGTGCTTGCGCGTTCGCGCGGCGGCGGATACGCCGACCCCGAAGTTACCCGCGTGCGCGGGAGAATTATTCACGCTTCCACTCCCGCCGAAGCGCGGTCACGGATCATGTCTTTCGGGGGTGAGATTCTTGTGTGCAGGGTGCTGACTGACGACTACACGCCCATCATCCGCATTGTAAACGGCGTTGTCTGCGAAGGCGTTTCTGAAATTAGCGAGCAAAAACTGCGCGACATAAACCCGCAGCTAGTTTGGCTTACCCACATCAGAAACGCTTCGCGCAAGTTTGAATCCGGTTTGTCGGTAACACTTGACGCAAAGCAGCTGCTGGTTTACGAAGGCTCGGTGTAGCCGCTACGAGGCGGCGTTTGCGGCGGCGGGAAAAACGCGCGCCGGTCACTGCGCACTTTTCCGCCACATTACTTTACTTCTCCGTTAAGTTGTATACGCCGTCCCAGTTTTCCGCGGGCGGATTGACAAGGAAGCTCTGACAGCGCTTGAGATACACTTCCGAAGGGTTGCCGCTGTCGCCTTCAATTGAAAGGGATTCCCTGAAAGCTTCCATCGCTTCTTTCCAGTTTCGCTTTTCGTAACAGTCAATGGCCTGGTGGAAAACTTCGACAAGGCGCTTTTCTTCAGGGGCTGCATATTCGTTGGTGCTAATGAGTTCGTGGATTTGCACCGGCTCGTTTATGCCTACTACACGGATGCGGTCTATCTTGCGGGAAAGAAAGCGATCCCCTGTTTCGCGTATTGTCGCGTCAGGTGCAAGTATCCATGTTCCGTATTGCTTGTTTGCGCTTTCAAGACGGGCAGCCAGGTTTACCGCGTTGCCCATAACAGTGTAGTTCATTTTGCTTTCGGTGCCCATGTTGCCGGCGACTATCTCCCCTGTGCTGATGCCGATTCTCGTATAAAGCGGTATGGGGGAAAGGTTTTCTTCTTTTATCGCCCTGTTAAGTTCCTTCTCAATACGTCTCATGGTAACAGAGGAAAGGCAGGCTCTCTCCGCGTGATCGGGGAGTTCTATAGGCGCGCCGAAAAAGGCGACAATGGCGTCTCCTATGTACTTGTCGATAGTTCCCTTTTCCGAAAGGACTACATCGCTCATGGTGGTAAGATAACGATTAAGCAGGATTACCAGGCTTTCAGGATCGAGTTTTTCCGATATTGAAGAAAAGCCTTTGAGGTCGGTAAAAATAGCGCTCATGTGGCGCTTGGTTCCGCCAAGGTTAAGGCGCGAAGGATCGGCGATGATTTCTTTTACCACTTCGTCAGAAACATAGGTGGAAAAGGCTTTGCGGATAAACTGTTTTTCCCTGTCGGAATCAGAGTAAGAAATAAGCTCCCGCAAAACAACCGCGCTGACCATGACAAATGATGTGACAAGCGGGCTGAAAAAGATCCCTGTAAAACGGAACAGCAAAATCGTCCCGACGATAACTAAAACCGTGGCGGCAAAGCCGGACAATACCCTTGTCACGGGCTGGAACTTTGAACTGGCAAAAAGAAACAGCATTACAAAGACAAGAGTAAAAAGTATACGCCAGTGGTAATCCACAATTGAGATAAATAATTCTGATAGGATCATGTCCAAGACCACACCGTGTGTTCCAACGGCTATGTATTCACCCCAGAAGGGATTTGAGCCAATATCAGTGGTGCCTGTGTCAACTCTGCCTAAGATGCCGAATTTCCCCCGCAGCTCACGCTCAAGGCGGCTGTCGATTTCTTCGTATCTGTCCAGGTTAATTTCAAGAAACTCCGCCAGCATTACAATAAACTCAGCTTCATCGCTGATGTGGGCGATAGCCCAGGGAAAGGCTTCAATCAGTTCGGGAATCAGCGCGCTTATCCTTGTTACAGGATCAATGTCAAGGATTTCCCGTATAAGGCTGCGGGTTTCGCGGCGATATTCGACAAACAAGTCAAAGGTATAGGTGCAGGCGTTTTCCATGGAATAAATTCTTGCCGCGTGGATAGCGTCATAAAGCCACAAGAGATCGTTTACAATAAAAGGGATTCTTTCCAGAGCGGGATCAAAGTTTGAAAAGAAAAAAATGTCCGCAGAGTTTAATGCCCGAACGTATTGTTCCATCTCCGCTTCAAGGTCGTCCAGAAACGCGAAGTACACAAACGAAATATGGTGGAATTTGTCAAAGTAATCTTCCGGCGGCCAGTCGATTAGCATTCTGCCGCGATTATCCAGAGGTATGGTTATGTTCCTTGTGGTTCCGTCAGGCATCTGCGCGCCGTGAAGGATCACCCTGCGCCTTTGCAGTTCCACTTCCGGATTTCCCAGATGATAAACAAGCGGGGCAAAGGCTAGCTGCAAGTACCAATGATCATTAATCTTTTGGGCAAGGTACAGCCTGCGCCTTATGCCGTCCGCGTCAATTTCCACGTTGGTAAAACCCGCGCCCTTGGCGGACAGCGCCAAACCGGGCAGGGGCGGCAAGACATCCACAAAGTTTCCTGTGTGGGCATTCGGTGCGGCGTTGACGGGGTGCGAAAGGCGCTCTTCCGCTATGGGGCGCCGCGCCGCCTGTTCACCGTCAAGCGGATGGTCGCGGAGGTTCAGTGTAACCCAGCTTCTGCCAAACAGTTCAGATGCCTGTATGAGATACTCGTCGTTGTCGCGGGCTATGCGCTGAACGCTTGAGAAAAGCCTGTTACGTTCGTCGTTGATGAAGTCGAAAAAGCCGGGCGCATGAGCGTCAATATCGCCGGGAGATATCATGCCTGCCCCGACCGCATGGAAAAAGTCCATTATCGAAGAATTGATTTCGGAAAAAGTCCGGTCAAAATCGGCAGGGAGACCGTGGTGAAGATAGAGGGTATCTATCCCCTGGTGCCCCCTGTCGATAAACTCAATATCGAAGATAAGGGCTTCAAGCCCGTATTCTTTAAGTCTTAAGATTCCATCCGCCGTTACCGAACGCGGCCAGGGGAAAACACCGTTGTATGCAATGGCGGTGTCATCCACGTTAAGAAAAACCACATTGCTGTCGCGCACGCGCTCCGCCCGAAAACCCAAAAAAAAGTCATAGGTCTGATTTCCGAGGTTTGAAAAAACACCAACCCCGTAAGCAGCGGAGAGTGCCACCGCAACGGCAAATCCTGCGACAATTGTTTTCCACTTAACATTCATAAATTGCCTCCGTCTTTTATCATGTAATATACACCGTTTTTTCAACTTTTTCTAATTATTTTTAAAAAAAATGCTTGCTTTTATCATAAATCATGACATATACTATTGGTTTGGTAAAGCTGTGCTTGCGGATGTCAATTATCATTTTGTCCACCGGAGGAAAAGCTGTTTGTGAAATATAACCAAAACCGCGGAGTAATCCTGCTGGTGGAGAGTGACAAGGATTCAGGCGGTGAAAATCACTTTACGCTGGAATTACAGCAATACGTTGTTCACACGGTATTAACCCTTGCCCGTGCGCGCAAGTTCTTAAGCCACACAGAGCCTGACATAATACTGTTGGACGCGGCATTTCCTGACGGCGATGGTTTTGTTTTCTGCAATGAAATACGTGAAAAAACCCAGGCGCATATATTGTTTTTCACTGCCAAAGCTGAACATGAAGACAAAGTCAAAGGGCTTGCCGCAGGCGCTGATGATTACATCACAAAACCTTTCCATGCAGATGAACTTCATGAGCGGCTGAAAGCTGTTATGCGGCGCAGGGAAATTGGCATTCCGTTACGAACAATAAAAAAAGGCCATCTTATTATAGATTTGGTGTCTGACAGGGTTTTCGCAGACGGCAGGGATTTACTGCTGTCACAGAAGGAGTTTTCCACTTTGTGCCTTTTGGCGCAAAATGAAGGCAAACTTCTTGCCACAGAATATGTCTATGAAAGGGTGTGGGGACAGCCCATGGGCAACAGCAAAAACGCCATTCAGATGGTTATCTCCCGCTTGAGAAATAAAATAGCGTTTGCCGATTACAATATTTTCACCATACACGGCAAAGGTTATGTTTACAAAAAGCAGGGGAAAAATCGCAATTCTCCCGCATAAACGCTAATAATTTTAACAATTACGACAGATTTCTTCTTTACCTTGGTTTTAACTGTTTAATCGGGGCATCCTTCAGTTGTAAGGAGTTGAAGTGAAAAATGGAGTTTCAATCAAAAGATAACCGAAACCGCGGGGTAATCCTGCTTGCGGAAGGCGATGAGGATTCAAGCGGCAAAACCCGCCGTTTGTTGGAATTGCAGCATTATGTTGTGCATACGACGTTCACGCTTTCGCGAACGCTTAAGTGCCTTAACCGCACACATCCTGACATAATACTATTGGACACGGATTTTCCTGACGGTGACGGTTTTAATTTCTGCAAAGAAATACGTGGAAAAACGCAGGCGCATATACTGTTTTTCACTGCCAGAGCGGAACATGAAGAAAAAATAAAGGGGCTTTCCGTAGGTGCTGATGATTATATCACCATACCGTTTCACACGGAGGAGCTTTTAGCGCGGCTTAAAGCCATAATGCGGCGCAGGGAAATTGGCATTCCGTTACGAACCATTAAAAAAGGGCATCTTGTGATAGATTTGGTGTCTGACAGGGTTTTCGCAAGCGGTAAGGATTTGCAGCTTTCACAGAAGGAGTTTTCCACATTGTGCCTTTTGGCGCAAAACGAAGGGAAGCTCCTTAGTGCGGAATATGTTTATGAAAGGGTGTGGGGACAGCCCATGGGAAACACCAAAAACGCCATTCAGATGGTGATTTCGCGCCTGAGAAATAAAATAGCGCTTGCCGATTACAGCATTTACACCATACACGGCAAGGGATATATCTACAAAAAACAAAGGAGGGTTCGCAATTCTATGATTAAATCTTAACAATTTTGACAGGTTTTCACTTTTCGATTGTCTAAATTGTTACATCAGGGTATTCTTCGATTGTAGAGCATTAAAAGTTTTATCCATAGAAAGGAGTTGAAGTCAAAAATGAAGATTCAACCGAAAAACACGTTGCTTTCCGTTAGGTTACGGAAAGTTTTCATCGCTCTTTGCCTTTTATGCGCACCTTCTGTTTTTCTTTCCGCTCAGAGCGCGGCACTGGAATTGGGAGCAATCATGGCTTCTGATACAGTAACCTACGCACAGGCATCCCGCTTTGTGCTTGAAGCGGCTGACGCGGCGACCTTCGCCGATCCCGTTCAAGCGTTCAATTTTGCCGTAGAGCAAAACTGGTTGCCAGCGAACATCTTACCGGGAAGCCCCGCCCGCCTTGACCACGTTTCCCTGTTACTGATGCGCTCGTTTGATCTGACAGGCGGTATTATGTTCACGCTGACAGGCGGCACTCCGCATTTTGCGTACCGCGAAATGGAGCACAGGGGCTTTATACACGGCAGGGCAAGCCCCCGCCAATTGGTCTCCGGGGAAATGTTGTTGTATATGACAGGCAGAATCCTCACCGGAGAGGAAGAGCGGCTTGGTATAACTGCTGAACATGAATTTATCATCATATTGGAGGATTAAACGATGAGCACTATTATTAGAAAACGTCTATTTCCTGTTTTTTTGACATTGGTCTTTTTTATACCTGTTTCTGTCAACGCTTATGATTTCGGCTTGCTTTTGAACCAGAGCGCCGGCTTTAGCGGTGACGGCACTGAAACTGATATTGAATCTGAAACTACTATTATTCCGCGCTTTTCCACTCTGATAGGTGATCAGGGTGACTTCTTTGTTTCGGCAAGCGTGAGCGCTGTTCACCAAAACGGACAGTGGGATATTATTCCCGAACTGCTTCGCACGGAATTTAGCTGGGGCTTTGGCAGTACGGATTTAAGCATTGGACGCATAGTTTGGGCATGTCCTTTAAACCTTGTTGCCGCCGGTCTTTTTGACGGGGCGCACATTTCCCACCACAGCCCGATGGGAAGCTTTGGTTTTGGCGTCTGGTACACAGGCCTGCAATACAGAGGCAGGGCGAATATAGCAATGACTGATGAAGATATAACGTTACTTGATACGCCACTGGATTGGGACGACTTTGCCAACACTTATTTTGCATCCCGACGTTTGGTG
>JAIRQD010000027.1:0-3090 GCA_031256655.1 Treponema sp. | reverse complement strand
TAGCCGTCATTGACGGGAATGTCGGATATACCGGGGGCGCAAATATCGGGGATGAATACGTAAACGCTTTTCCCAAGTTCGGGCATTGGAAAGACACAGCCATTCGCCTTGAAGGGGATTCAGTGTGGAGTTTGACAGTTGCCTTTTTGCAGATGTGGGACGGGGAAACGAAGGGGAGATCGGATTATGATGTGTACCGTCCGACAGCGTCTTGCGAGGGAGGATCAGGTTTTTACCAGCCCTTCATGGACGGCCCTGTGGTTGGCGGTGATTATATTGCGAAAAATATTTACAAATTATTTATCTATCGCGCCAAAAAATATATTTATATAACCACACCTTACCTTGTTGTGGATGCAACAATGCTTGATGCATTACGTGTGGCTGCGAAGGGCGGAACGGACGTGCGGATAATTGTTCCCAAGATATGGGATAAGTGGTATGTGCATATGGTGACTCTTTCAAATTATGAAGCCTTGCTGGAAGCCGGTGTGCGTATTTTTGAATACTCACCTGGATTCATTCACGCAAAGGCTATTATTAGCGATGATGAACACGCGGTCATCGGTACAATAAACATGGACTTTCGCAGTTACTACCTGCACTACGAAAACGGCGTGTGGATTTGCGGCGCTGACGCTATTGCTAGTATAAAAAAGGATATGGATGAGACATTCGCCCAATGCAAGGAAAGAGACCTTCAAACGTGGCTGCAAAGACCCTGGCACAAGAAGTACGTGCAGAAAGTTATGCGGCTTTTTGAAGTGGTACTCTAAGGAATCACTGATTCATTTTGCTCTTTTTTCAGTGATTCCTTTAGGCATCACTGAAAAATAATACTTGCCGCCACTTCTTCCATTGTAAGCCCGTAGTACATGTAACCGTAAATAGCCGCAGCGCCAAGCACAAGGCGGCCATAGTGGCGTGTTTCGGCAATCACTATGCTTTCAAGGAACAGGTCTATAGGAAGACCGCCATCCGCCTGCTCCCTGTCCTCGTTAATCCAGCGCCGCACTCTGCCTTGCCCGCCGTTATACGCTTTTAGGGCAAGCAAAGTGCTTCCTTCCATTTGATTGCTTATAAGGTGACGCATATAAAACGAACCGAGGTAAAGACTAACGCGCGGGTCGGTTAAATTAATTCCTGTAGGGCTGCGAAGATCCGATCCGCCGGCTCTGATAATGCGGCCGGCTATATACTGCGCGGTGGTTGGCATGAACTGGGCAAGACCGACCGCGCCGGCGTGAGAAACGGCGCTATGACCAAAAAGGCTTTCGGTGCGGACAAGACCGAACATCATTTCCGGGCGCAAACCGTTTTGCAGAGAATAGCGTTCGATAATTTCACGGAAGGCGAGGGGATGCGAAAGGTAGGTGTCCGCCCTGCTGCGTTGCCAATACGGGCGCTGCGAGTAGCGGAAGACAACGCGGATTGATTCCATCCAGTCGCCGGCTGACGCAAGCGCTTTTGAAACCAAACGCAGTTCAGGAATTGAAAGCTTGTGTTCCAATGAGCGAATAAACGGCTGGGCAAAACCCGCAGCTCCATGATCAAAAAACCCCAAAAGGAATTCTAATTCCCCGCCGCGTTGTACTTGCGCATTATAAACAGGTTCTGTCGCCGTAATAGGGGAGAAGTTCTCGCCAAGTTTCAGCGCAGCCATTGTCCGGTAATAAAAACTACCGCTTGGCAGTTCAAACGCCACGCGGAAAAAGCTCATCGCATTGCGATCTGTTTCCAGAAATCCTTCCTGAACTGCCCTTCCCACGATATAGGCATATTGGGCAAGGGAGCCTGCGGGAACCAGTCCGCCTTCCACAGCGTTTTCAAGGGCAAGAAAAACTTCAAGCAGCAAGTTCCACTGCCTGGCGGCCGTAAGCTGCTGTGCAAGGCGGTCAAGTACGCCTGAAAAAGCTGCCATACTTGTCCATTTTGGCATTGTGTCAATAACGAGTGTTGCAGCTTCATTTGAGTTACGCGCTACCGCATCGTTAAGAATGTACCAAAGGCTTGCGTCAGCAAGAGCTGCTGTGGGGGCGATTTCAAACGCCTGCCAAAAAAGTTCTGCAGCCTGCGGCATACGCCCGCGCGCTCGCTCGATTCTGCCTGCGTAACGGAGGACGAGATACCTAATAGCGTTTGCATTTTCACTTTCGAGGTTTTGCACAAAAGACAACAGATCATCGTAATTTCCCTGCCCGCCGCCTGCAGCAAAAAAACCAGGCAGCGTTTGCGTCTGCAAAAGGCTGTCCCACGCTAGAAAAAGATTTACTCCCTCCGCGCGTCTGGCAGGAACGTGCTGAAAAGCGTGAGCCAAAACTCCCATAACCGACGGGTGGCGGAAAAAGAGCAAGCCGCCGTCATCAAGTGCGGGGCCTAAGTTGTTTAATGTCGCAAGGTTGCCTTGAGGAAAACGCCTTGAAGCGATTATGCCATACTCTCCGGGGGTTAAAAGATACTCAATGTAAAGCGCCTGCGTATATGCCCAGCGCCTTAAGTCACCTGCCGGAAGACCAAACAAAAAGGCAACAAACTCTTGCCGCCGCGCCTCACTGATTTCCCAGCCATCTTGCCACTGGGAAAAAAAGGCAAGCGCGCGAATCCAGTCATTGCTTGAATACTCTGCTAAAAGATGTGCCGCCTGCGCGAAACTGTTTTCATCTTCGTTATAAGCGGCAAGGCGGAAAAGAGACGCGGCATGAAGCAGGAGTGAGTGTTCGTTTAAGCGCAAAGTATCGGCTGATATAAACTCAAGAAATTCTTTTACATAATGAGGTTCTGAAGTTTCCAGTATGAGCGGTAAAAGCCTATTGCGGGCTTCCCTCTGTGTTGGCGGGGAGGGGCTTTCAAGCGCCGCTGAAAAAAGCAGCATCTGAATCCGCATTGCGCCCCCGGAGGAACCCCCATCTGAGCCAACCAAAAGCCCAGAGTAAAACGCCGCCGCAGGATGGATGCGCGAAAGTTCGCTCATCTCCGCTACCGCGTGCGAAAAGTCTTGCGGCAACTCCGCTTGCATTATAAATCCTGAGTCGCCTGAATACAGCCGCGCCTGAACTTCACGCTCGTGCAGTCCGAGTATCGGAGGGGATG
>JAIRQD010000010.1:0-5373 GCA_031256655.1 Treponema sp. | reverse complement strand
ATTGCATACTTCAAGAAAACTCATGCTGCTTCTCCCTTCGTCAATTGGCTATTGGAACCTGCGCGTCCACTCAGTCAAAATCGCGTCGCGGTTTTCGGCAATCCAAACAAAATCCTTTTCGATAAGCTGCTCAACGGGGTTTCTGTCGTATTCGGCGATCTCTATGCCGTCACCAGTTGCGATAATCGGAAAGTGTTCATTGTAAAGGCGCATTGCCTCATCGGAAATCGCCCAGTCAAGGAAGGTTTTAGCAGCCGGATGTATATTGTCCCTTCTAATAAGCGCGTTGGCTTCCATATCCCAGCCTGAACCTCTTGTCGGGAACACAATTTCAATCGGCGCTCCGGCGCGAACTTGGCGAATGCCAGCGAAGCCAAAGCTGATCCCGACAACCGTCTCGCCGGTGGCGGCCATGTTTGCAGGCGCGGAACCGGAGTGAGTGTAATGGCTTATGTTTCTGTCAAGCCTGTCCAGAAAATCCCAGCCGGCATCGGTGGTCTTGTCAAGCAAATGCAAAATACCCGCCACGGCCAAAAAACCAGTTCCCGACGATGCGGGGTTGGGCATAATGATGTGCCCTTGAAGTTCGGGACGAAGCAGGTCTTCGTAGCACTGAATATCGTTGATGGTCAACCCAAGCCTTTCAAGCTCGATGGTGTTCACGACAAAAATCGCTTCCCACGCGTTAATACCAACCCATGTCGGGACTTCAAGGTCTGATCGGAACATCGGAAGGATGCGCTCAAGCCCTGCCGGAGCGTAAGGTTCAAGCATTCCCATGCCTTCAAGCACCATCATGCTGGAAGCGGCTGTACCCCAGACAAGATCGGCCTGTGGGTTTGCGCTCTCGGCAATCAGCCGCGCGGTGATTACTCCGGTTGATGCGCGTACGATGTTGACAGTAATGTCAGGATACCGCGCGTTGAACGCCGCCAAAAACGGTGTTATAAGATCGGTTTCAATCGCTGTGTAAACGGTGATGGTGCCGGAAGTCGGTGTAGCGGGAAGCGCTTCCCTGCCGCAGCTTACAAGCATCGTCACGGTTAGAGCAATAACGGCCAAAAGAAAGGCCGCTCGTTTCATGTGTTTTGTGTACTTCATAAAAACTCCTTAGGTTCTCAAGATGGATGCAGAATAAAGGAGCGATGTTAAACTGGAATTAATGCTGTGTTAGTTTTTTGTTAATGATATAAAGATAACTTTTGCCCGGGTTTTCACCCCAAACCTTATATTAACGGCTCCTGTCCACACCCAGGCGCCGGCAGTGGGCGCTTATTACGCAGCGTGAGCAGAACGGGCTTTGCGGGCGGCAGAGGTTTTGCCCGTACAGAACCAAAAGCCCGTTAATGCGCCGCCAGTATTTTTTGGGCAGATTCAAGCGCAGGGCGTCTTCGGTCTTGTCAGGTGTCGGGGCAGAAATCCATCCTGCGCGGTTACTGATGCGGTGTACGTGGATGTCCACGCAAATGCCGTCCATGCCGAACGCTTCGGTTATCACAAGGTTAGCCGTTTTGCGCCCCACACCCGGAAGCTCCAGCAGCGCATCCAAATCAGCCGGAACCTTGCCGCCGTATTGCTCGATGAGTATGTTTGCGATTTTTTCAAGGCTTGCGGCTTTAGTGCGGTAAAAACCTGCCGGATAAGAAAGGCGCGCAACTTCTTCCACGCCAAGGGACAAAAGGCTTTCCGGATCCGGTGCTTTTTCCAAAAGCCTAAGTGATGCCGCGCGGGTAACATCGTCTTTGGTTCTCAAGCTCAAAATCGTTGAGACCAGTATCGCCCACGGTTTGCCCGGTCCTTCATCATATTCCTCTGCTATTGTTGTGATGGCGGTGTCGTCCTTGTCAGGGTTGGCAAGCGTTTTTTTGCGCCAATCTTCAAGGCTTTTGGTAATCTCACTCCAGTTTACCGCGCTTTCGTTTTTGCCGCTTTTTTTTCCATCGCTCATAAATGTTTGCGCCCCTTCAATCCCACTCACCGATAAATAAAATTTCACTTTCCAGTTCCAGCCCCCGCTCCTCTTTGATGCGGCGGGCAACCTCGCCCATAAGCACCCGCACATCCTGCGCCGTGGCGTTTCCTGTGTTGATGATAATGTTGCCGTGCCACGGGGCAACTTGCGCGCCGCCTATGCTTAAACCCCGCAGACCTAAATCCCCGATAATCTTTCCTGTGGGGGTGCCGAAATCGCGGTTGTTTTTGAACGCCGAGCCTGCGGACGGATAGCGGTAATGCCCCTTGTCGGTGCGATCCCTGCGGTGGGCGGCAATTTCGCGGTGAATATCGGAGGAATCGCCGAATTGCACGGCAAAGCGGGCGGAAAGGATGAGCGGGCACCCATTTTGGAAGGGGCTTTTTTTGTAGGAAAAGTCCTCCGCCTGAAAAGGGACAAGTGCACGCTGAAAATTTTCATCGATGATTTCAGTTTCGATTAACACATCCGAAACGGACTTTTCATAACAGCGGGCGTTCATCCAAAGCGCCCCGCCGACAGAACCCGGCATACCGCTAAGGAACTCAAGCCCGCTTAAGCCCCGCTCGGCAAGGCGGAAGGTAAGCCCGTCCACCGATGTGCCTGAAAGAACGGATACCGAAAAAAAAGTGTTCTGCCGCAGGGCCTTTAGTGTTTCAAACGCGGCATCTTTTTCAGTAACATCCCGCTCCTCACGCTTTCCTATTCCACGGTACGCTCCGGTATCAAGCACGATTCCACGTATGCCAACATCGCTTACCACGATGTTTGCCCCCGCGCCCAAAAAAAAGACAGGTATCCCTTCGGCTTTTGCGTTTTCCAAAAGCTTCGCCGCATAAACTGGGAATATGTCTTTTCCCGGTCTTACCCACACATCCGCGCGCCCGCCAACCTTAAAGGTGGTGTGTCGCGACATCGGCTCATCGTATCTAATGGAAACCGGTGCTTTTTTCGCATTTGCAGGCAGCCCCCTATTGATTTTTTCCATGAATTCACGTAGTTTTGGCATACTCAATGTGATTGTATCATGTTTCATCTGGAGATTCTATAATGGAAGCCCATAACGGGGGAACGTGCGGCGATAAGCCGGGCGATAATAAGCCACCTATTTCCCTTTATAATACACTAAAACGGTGCACTCAACCCTTCGAGCCTTTAGTTTCCGGCAAGGCGGGCTTTTATGGCTGCGGTCCCACCGTTTACAACTACGCCCACATTGGCAACCTGCGCGCCTACGTCACCCACGATGTATTGATAAGGACGCTGCGCCGTTTCGGTTATGAAGCCACCCATGTTATGAATATCACCGATGTTGGGCATTTAACAGGCGATAACGATGAAGGTGAGGATAAAATGCTTAAATCCGCTGAGGAGCGGGGCAAAAGCGTGCTTGAAATTGCCGATTATTACACTCAAGCCTTTTTTAAAGATACAGACCGCCTAAACATAATACGGCCTGGAATTGTCTGCAAGGCGACTGAACATATACAGGAGATGATTGACCTCATAAAGCGCATCGAAGAACGGGGTTTTACCTATGTTTCAGGCGGCAACGTTTACTTTGACATTTCCAGGTTTCCCACTTACGGTGACTTGGGGCTTTTGCGCCTTGACGACCTCAAAGCGGGCGCGCGGGTCAGCGCCGATGAGAAAAAGCGCAATCCGGGCGACTTTGTATTGTGGTTCACAAATAGCAAGTTTGAAAATCAGGCGCTTGTGTGGGACAGCCCCTGGGGGCGCGGATACCCAGGATGGCACATTGAGTGTTCGGCAATGAGCGGCAAGTATTTAACCGATCAGTTTGACATTCACGCGGGCGGCATTGACCACATCCCGGTTCATCACACAAACGAAATCGCCCAAAGCGAGGCGGCAAGCGGGAAAAGCCCGTGGGTTAAATACTGGGTGCACAACGAGTTTCTGGTTATGGACAAAGGCAAAATGTCCAAGTCTTCCGGAAGTTTCCTCACGCTACAAACGCTTATTGATGACGGCTATGATCCGCTTGATTACCGTTACTTCCTGCTCGGCGGACATTACCGCAGCCAGCTTCAGTTTTCGTATGCCGCCCTTGACAGCGCGAAAAATGCCCGCAAGTCCCTGTGCGACAGGATCCGTTTCCTTGCGCGGGAAGCGGCGGCCTTGCCCGCGGCCTCGTCGGCTCCAGGCGGGGAAAGCGGGGAGAAAGCCGCCGCCTACCTTGCCAATTTTGACTTATCACTTGCCGATGACATTTCCACACCTCGCGCCCTGGCGGATTTGTGGGGGCTGGTCAAGGATTCCAAAGTAAGCCCTGCGCACGCCTTGGCTGGGGCATTTGACATGGACGGCGTTTTAGGGCTTAATCTAAAGGAAGAATCCTCCCGGCACAATAATGAGGGGGAAAGCCCGGAGTTGGCGGCGGAGGTTGAGCGGCTTATAGGCGAGCGTTCGCAGGCAAAAGCGGCAAAGGATTTCAGCCGCGCTGACGCGATAAGGCAGGAGCTTAAAGAGAAAGGTATACTTTTGGAAGACAGCCCTTCAGGTACTTCGTGGAGAAGGGCGTAGTCACTTTGTAACGATTGAGGAAAGGAATTGTTCTTTACTATGAATGATAAGGCATCCTGGGATGAAAAGTCTCAGGCGGAGGTTTCCATAGGGGAATTTTCAAAACTCTATGAGACGGTTTTCCCCATCCTTTTCAGGGTGGCGTACCGAATCACCTCCAGCGCAGAAGCGGCGGAGGTTCTCTGCCAGGAGGCATTTTTTCGCTTGCATGAAAAAAATATGGTTTTCCCAAGCCCCGATGAGGCCAAATATTGGCTGATACGGGTGGTCAAAAACGCCGCTTTGAACTACGCCAAGCGTAAGGTCAGGGAGCGGAAAGCTTACCAGCGGGCGTTTAAGGAAGACACAAGGAAAGAGGAAACTGGTGAAAATCTTCTATTAAAGAAGGAGACCAGAGAGGAAGTAAGGGAAGCTTTAGAGAAGTTACCTGAAAATTTGAGGATTGTTTTGATCCTCAAAGAGTACGGGGAGCTTAACTATAAAGAAATTGGTCGATCCCTCGGTATTAGCGAAGGGAACGTCAAAGTACGGGTTTTTAGGGCGCGGGAGCGCCTGTCCCGGTTGTTAAACGCCGAAACCTTCAAGGATGGTGTGCATGTGTCCTGATCGTCAGATTGTATCCCTTTATTTAGACGGAGAACTTCCTTCCCCCTGGCGGGAAAAAATGGAAGCCCACTTAGATTCCTGCCAGCAGTGTAGTTGCGCCCTTGCAAAGTACCGCACACTTGGCAATATTTTCCCGCAGCCGCAAGCGCAGGTTATCGAAGATGCGCAGGGCAGGGTGTGGAAGGAAATTGCCGCATTGGATCAATTCAGCGTCCGGCGCTCTGTTGTACAGCCGGAAGCGAAACACA
>JAIRQD010000109.1:0-5838 GCA_031256655.1 Treponema sp. | reverse complement strand
GACCCAACGGATTTTGGGGGTGCTTTTAACATTGGCTTTATCAGGGAGTTTTTCCGCAACAGGCTTGTGGTAAACGGGGAGCTTTTTTTTAACACTGAGCGTAACGCGTTTTGGTTTCGCCCTGAAACAAGCATTCAGCACGCGGATGCCCTTCCATTTCCCGACGGGGTAAATTTCGCTCTAAATCTCCTTTACCGCTTTGGCGGCAGAATGCAGCCGCGCCTTTTCCTCCAGGTCTTGTACGCCCCGCAGCAAAACTCCGCGCAGATGGTTCCGGGCTTCCGCCTTAATCTGTGGGAACACCTTGAGCTATATGTCGCCGTTCCTATGGCGCTTGGGGAAAGAAGCGGACATTACTTTAGCGTTACCGCGGATCCGCATCCTCATTACAACCGCCCGTTTTCTGTCGTGATTTTGTTTACCTTAAGCGGCACTGTGCGCATCGGGCAAGGGCATTAAAAAAAATCGCCGCACAAACTTGAGCAAAGCCCTTTACTTTTTGAATATTATTACCTAAACTCTTTATTAGTATAAAGTGTAAAAATATCATAACTCATCTAATTCGGAGGTTTTCATGATCAAGGTAGCAATTAACGGGTTTGGGCGCATCGGACGCCTTGTCTTTCAGGCGATGGTCGAGCAAAAGCTGCTGGGCAAAGAGATCGAGGTGGTGGCGGTTACCGATGTTTCCACAGACGCGAAGTATTTTGCCTATCAGTTGAAATACGATTCCACGCAGGGCAAAATGAAGGCGAAGCTTTCCAGCGCAAAAAGCAGCCCTTCTGTTGAAGAAGACGATGTATTGGTTGTGGACGGGCACAAAATCCAGTGTGTCATGGCAGCGAAGGAACTGAAAGACCTTCCGTGGAAAAAGCTCGGTGTGGAATACGTCATCGAATCCACAGGGCTTTTTGCTGATGACAAGGCGTTCGGGCATCTTGAAGCGGGGGCGAAAAAAGTTATCATCTCAGCGCCCGCGAAGGCGAAAGACCACAAAATTCCCACACTGGTTATGGGCGTGAACAATGACAAATATAACCCGGCAGAAGATCACGTTGTCTCCAACGCGAGCTGCACCACAAACTGTTTGGCTCCTTTGGTGCACGTGCTTTTGAAAGAAAAAATCGGAATCGAAAAAGGTTTAATGACGACTATTCATTCCTACACTGCAACGCAAAAAACCGTTGACGGTCCTTCCAAAAAAGACTGGCGAGGCGGACGTGCGGCGGCCATCAACATCATTCCCTCCACAACCGGAGCCGCGAAAGCTGTCGGCGAAGTGCTTCCTGACACCAAAGGCAAACTGACCGGAATGAGTTTCCGTGTTCCCACCGCCACGGTTTCGGTTGTTGACTTGACCTTCACCGCCGCCAAAGATACTTCGATTGAGGAAATTGACGGACTCATGCAGAAGGCTTCCAAGGGCTATCTGAAGAACATCCTGGGTTACTGTAACGAGGAGGTTGTTTCTTCGGATTTTATCCACGATTCGCACTCGTCAATTTATGACAGCCTTGCAACTTTACAGAATAACTTGAGCGGCGAAAAGCGTTTTTTCAAGCTTGTCTCGTGGTATGACAACGAGTGGGGCTACTCAAAACGTGTGGTAGATCTGCTCATGTTTATGGCAAAAGCCGCGACCAAGAAAAAATAAGGGGCAAAAAGATAAATGATAAAAACAGTCAAAACCGTTGACTTAAAAGGCAAACGTATCATCATGCGCGTTGATTTTAACGTGCCGATGAAAGACGGCGCTGTTCAGGACGATACGCGCATTGTGGCGGCGATTCCCACGATAAAGTATATTCTTTCGCAGGGAGCGAAAACGCTCACGCTCATGAGCCATTTGGGCGATCCGGCAAAGGACGCTGAAAAGGCGAAGGCAAAAGCGGAAAAAGATGGCGCACCTTTTGATTTGGACAAGTACATCAAAGGCAAACACCGGATGGCGCCGGTTGCAGCTTATTTGCAGAAGAAACTGGGAAAAACCGCCACAGTGGTTTTTGCAGGCGAGGACGGCTGTTACGGCAAAAAAGAGTTCATAGCCAGCCAGAAACCTGGCACAGTTATCATGCTTGAAAACACGCGCTTTCACAAAGAAGAAACCGCCAAAGAAGCCAAAGACCTTGACAAGCTGGCAAAGGCGCTTGCCGAATACGGTGACATCTTTGTCAATGACGCGTTCGGCACCGCGCACCGCGATCATGCTTCAACGGCATCAATCGCGAAGTTTGTTCCTGTCTCCGTGGCGGGTTTCCTTATGGAAAAGGAAGTCAACTACCTTGAGCCCATTGTCACAAGCCCGGCAAAGCCCTTGGTCGCCATAATCGGCGGCGCGAAAGTTTCCTCAAAAATTGCGGTACTGGAAAGCCTTTTGAAAAATGCCGGCGCGCTTGTTATCGGCGGCGGCATGGCGTACACGTTTTTGAAAGCGCAAGGCAAGAAAACCGGCAAGTCGCTTGTGGAAGATGATCAAATTGACACCGCCAAAAAAATACTTGAGGCTGCCAAAAAGGCAGGGGCTGAAATTGTGCTTCCCCTGGATCATGTTGGTTCTGAAAAGTTTGATGCCGCCGCAAAGCCTGTGGCTATTGGCAAAGTGGATATTCCTGACAAGCTCATGGGCATGGACGTGGGACCGAAAACTTTGGCGAAATACAAGCAGGTTCTTGCCAAAGCCAAAACGATTGTGTGGAACGGCCCTGTTGGTGTTTTTGAGTTTGACTCATTCGCCAAGGGCACGGAGGAGCTTGCGCGCCTTGTGGCGGACGCTACTGCCAAAGGTGTCATCACCGTTGTGGGCGGCGGCGATTCGGTTGCCGCTGTAAACAAGTTCAAACTTGCCTCAAAAATGAGCCATGTCAGCACCGGCGGCGGCGCTTCGCTTGAACTTTTGGAAGGGCGGCAGCTTCCGGGCATAGAGGTAACACGCGGCAGGGATTACTTTATTGCCGGAAACTGGAAGATGCACATGACCAGAAGCGAAGCGGCAGCTTTAGCCAAAGCCCTGGTCAAGCAGCTAAAAACAGGCAAACACAAGTACCTTGTTGCCCCAACTTTTACCTCACTTCAATCTGTTGGCGAGGTGCTTTCCGGTAGCAATATTATACTTGGCGCGCAAAACTGCGCCGATGAAGAACAGGGCGCGCACACTGGAGAAGTTTCTGTGTTGCAGCTCAAAGACTTAAATGTCCGCGCCATCATTCTTGGACACAGCGAACGGCGGCACACGTACAAAGAAAACGATGCGCTTATCAACAAAAAAGTCAAACTTGCGTTAAAGCACGGTTTTGAAGTCATCCTTTGCGTTGGCGAAACACTTGAAGAACGCGAGAAAGGCAAAGTTGAATCTGTGTGCAAGGCGCAAACCGAAAAGGGGCTTTCCGGTGTTACCGCCGAGGAAATCACCCGCGTCACCATAGCCTACGAGCCGGTGTGGGCAATCGGCACAGGCAAAACCGCCACGCCCGCCGATGCGCAGGCAGTGCACCACTTTGTCCGTGACGTGATTGAAAAACTCTACGGCAGCCGCACCGCGCGGCAAATTGTCATTCAGTACGGCGGCTCGGTAAAACCTGAAAACGCCGCTGAACTTATGGCAATGCCTGACATTGACGGCGCGCTTGTGGGCGGCGCGTCGCTTAAAGCTGAAAGCTTTGCGCCCATAGCGAAGTTTGCGTAAAGAAACTTTTGCCGCGAATTGCCCGACCTTGGTTTTTGTTCGTGTGGTTCGCGGTAAAAGTTTTTGTATTCTTTTTTACCTTTCAACCATCTCAAAAAAATCACTAAAAATCACATAAAACTGTGACAAAAATGATTTTCCCTCTAGACAATTAAAGGTAAAATCGTTATCGTTTTACCACTTTATTAAGGAGAAAAACGTATGAAGAAGGTGTTGTTATTTTCAGTGTTTTGTCTTGTCGTATCCATGACCTTTACTGGTTGTCCGGGACAAAGGGATGGTGATGCGATAGATCTGGGCGTGATATTCCCGCTTTCCGGTCCGCAGGCTCACTTTGGGGTTGAGTCCAGTGATGGAATTATTTTGGCAGCGGAAAGGATTAATGCCGCTGGCGGTATTTTGGGCAGGCAGATTAACCTTATCATTGCTGATGATGAAAATATCCCGGCGAATACTGTGGCTAACTTCCTCAGGCTTACAACGCAGGATGGCGTGGGCATTGTTATGGGTTCCAGCACTTCCGGGGCGACTCTTGCAATAGCACCTATGGCACAGCAGCAGGGGGTTGTTGTTATATCGCCTTCCGCCACAGCTTTTGGTGTAACCCAGGCCGGTGATTTTATTTTCCGCACATGTTTTATCGATTCCTTCCAGGGCATTGTAGGCGCGAATTTTGCCTTTGATGACCTTGGAGCCCGCCGCGCCGCCGTCCTTTACGATCAGGGCGCGGACTATAACAGGGGGCTTGCCCATGCTTTTATCGCGCAGTTTAACGCGCGCGGGGGCGAAATTGCGTCTCATCAGGTGTACATGACCGGAGCCGTGGACTTCAGCGCCCAGGTCACAAGCATCGCGGCGGCAAACCCGGATGTTGTGTTTCTTCCCAACTTCCTAAACGATGTCGCGTTGCAGGCAATGCAGATTCGCGCTCAGGGCATCACTGCTCCCCTGCTTGGCGGGGACGGTTGGGACGGCGTTGTTGGTATCGCCGGGCCGGAAATTGCCGGAAGTATGTGGTCGGGCAGTTTTTCCTCAGAAACCACCGATCCCATGGGAGCTGAGTTTGTCCGGAATTTCCAAGCCAGGTTTGGCAGAACCGCCACACAGTTTGCGGCGCTCGGTTATGACACCATGCTGCTTATCGCAAGTGCCATTACCCGTGCCGGGACTACTGACCCGAGCGCGGTAAGGGACGCACTGGCGGCGACCAACGAGCCCTTTGTTACCGGAGTGATCACCTTCGATGAAAACCGCAACCCGATTAAGGGAGCGGTAATCAACGAAATTCAGTTGAGGGACGGCGTGCTCGTCAACACCTACAGGACAACCGTAAACCCGTAATCACATGATTGTTTTACAGCAACTGATCAATGGAATTTCCCTGGGCTCAATTTATGCGTTAATCGCCCTGGGATTTTCCATGGTCTACGGTATAGCCAAGCTTCTCAACTTTGCACATGGCGATGTTTTAATGATAGGGGCCTATACCGGGTTCTTTGTATTAAGCGCTGTCGGCATGGGGCCGCAGGGGATACTATTTGCCATTGTCATCGCTATGGGCGTGTGCGTGGTTTTCGCCCTGTCGATAGAACGCCTGGCGTACCGTCCCCTGCGCGACCGCGGCGCACCACGCCTGAACTATCTTATCACCGCGATTGCGGTAAGCCTTATTCTGCAAAACACGGCGCGGATTTTACCCTTTATGGGACCTACTCCGCGCCGTTTTCCCCATCCGCCCATTGTGAGCATCCAAATCGTAGAAGGGCTTAATGTTTCCAATATTCAGATAATCATCGTGGTGCTTTCAGCGCTGCTTATGCTGATGCTCAACTACATCGTCAATTATACCAAACACGGCAAAGCCATGCGGGCGGTTTCGTTTGACCTGCAGGCGGCAAGTCTTATGGGCATTTCGGCGAACCGCATTATCGCCTTCACCTTTGCACTGGGGGCAACGCTTGCAGGTGCCGGTGGCGTATTGTTTGCCTCGGCGTATCCTCTGGTTCACCCCACTATGGGCATGATGCCGGGTCTTAAGGCATTTGTTACCGCCGTACTTGGCGGCATAGGTTCAGTTCCGGGGGCGATGCTTGGGGGATATGTACTTGGCATCGCGGAAATATTCGCTGCCGGATTTATTTCCGTGCAGTTTGCGG
>JAIRQD010000066.1:0-3952 GCA_031256655.1 Treponema sp. | reverse complement strand
GACGGAATATCAGGCAGCTGGCTTTTTGTGAAACACAATACAGATGCTTTTGAAGCCGGAACCTTTGCTTTTGTTGTTCCGCTAAAGGCGCCCTTTGCAGTTGATGCCGCTTTGTCGTTTTCAGAGATTATTAGCGGGCATACTTTGGGTGTCAACATAATCATCGCCTTTTTGGATAGCGGCGAAGAAGCGGGCGTTGTTCCAACGGGCGCTGTTCCAACGGACGCCGAAACAGCAGTCGATGTAACGGCGCTAAAGGGCGTTTTAAGCGCGGCATTGGGGGATTTTTTACCAATGTCAGACCTTCCTGAAAATTGGGTTTTAAGTTTTATTGACATTGCCAAAACTCCGCAAGCGATTGTTCTTCGCCACGGCGCTTCCGGTCATGTCGCTCCACTTGGGCTTATCCGTCCTCTGGCAGAGCTTTTGCAGGCGCACGAGATCCCCTGGTCGTTTCACATACGTTTTAACGAGATTTACACAATGGGGTTTACAGAAGGTCATTATGCCGTAAGTACCGCCCAGGCGAAAGGAATCAGCGCCTTTGCGCTTACAGCGCCGGAAACCGAAAGCGCCTATGCTGACATTTTGGGTATTTCCCCCAACGATATTGCGGCGCTTCTTTTTGAATATGTTCTGTCCCTTGATTTTCCGCTTCAAGATGATGACAGGCATTATTTCTTTTTCACCATTCCCGGCGGGCAAACGATTTTTTTCGGACAGGGGTTTATCGCCGCTGTTTTACTTGCGGTTTCGGCATTCTGCATTCTTTTATTTTTGATTTACTCCGTTCACAGCACGGCAATTTTTGTTTTTCACGCTCGGCTTTTTTTTAAATCCATCTGGCTTTTTTTTACCCTTCTTGTCTTTCTGACAATTTCAATAATGGCATCAGGCATTTTATACTCAACGCTTTTTCAATTTTTCGGGCCGTCTGAAACAGTTGAACTTTCTGCGCGCACGCATTTTATTGGCGCTGCTCTTACCATAATGCTTGCTGTTTTAATTTTTTTCCTGCACTCGCCGATTTTCGCGCTTTTGCGCATACCGCGAAAGCCCAGTTTTTACGGATTTTCAAGCGTTGTTTTTATCAGCATGGGATTGTACTCCGCGGCATTATTTGACTTTTCACTTGTTCCTTCGTTTTTGTGGGCATCTTTTTTCGTTTTCCTTGCGGCTTCATTTTCAAAACCGCTTCTCGTTTTTATATGCGTTTTGTGCCTCCCCCTTTTTGCTTTAAGCCTTCTGTACAACATAATAGAAACCGAAAGCACGTTTCTTGCGCTCATATTAACTTTCCCCGACTGGCGCTCCCCGGTCGGCTGGCTTGCCGCGGGGCAGGCTGCGCTTTTTTGCCTTCCAATTATCTTGCTTATTAAGCGCGGGGTATCGCTTGCAAGGCCGGTAGTTTTTGTGCCCGGGGACACAACGGTGCGCGGATATAGGCTTGTTTTCAGGCTTTTGGTTGTTGTTCAGCTTTTGGCGGTGGTGCTTGCGGCGACCCTTGTGCATATAATTTTAACTTAAAAGCCGGAAATAGACTGCTTTGAAAAAATTTGCTATACTGTGTGTCTGTTGCAATACTTTTAAAAAACTTATCAGAGGAGATTCTTGATGTTAAAGGCTTTAGAGAAAAACACATCGTGGAAAGGTCGGAAGGGGCCGCTTGTGCTTCTTATCATGGACGGCGTTGGGTACGGTTATTACAAAGAAGGCGATGCGGTTGCGGATTCCAAAATGTATAATCTGGACGCGCTTAAAAGGAAAAGCCCGCATACTCATCTTAAAGCGCACGGTAAGGCGGTTGGGCTTCCGTCCGATGATGATATGGGAAACAGCGAAGTCGGCCACAACGCAATGGGCTGCGGGCGTGTTTTCAGCCAAGGTGCGGCGCTTGTTTCTGCCTCCATTGAAACCGGAGCTATATTTGAAGGCAAGGCGTGGAAAGAAATTGTTGCCGCCGTACTTGAAAAAGACGATGGCAAAGTTGGCGCGCTGCATTTTATCGGCTTGTTTTCTGACGGCAACGTTCACAGCCATCTGGATCACTTAAAGGCGATGATACAAAAAGCCAAAGCGGAAGGTGTGAAAAAAGTTCGCGTCCACGTGCTTTTTGACGGGCGGGATGTGGGGGAAACAAGCGCTCTTGAATACCTTGACCCCTTCGAGGATTTTTTGCGCGATCTTAACGGCGAAAACTTTGATGCCCGCATCGCTTCAGGCGGCGGCAGAATGTGGATAACGATGGATCGATACGGCGCGAACTGGCCTCAAGTGGAGCGGGGCTGGAAGACTCACGTGCTGGGCGAGGCTAGACAATTTGCAAACGCGCGTGAGGCTGTGGAAACTTACCGCAAAGAAATACCGGGCATAATCGATCAGGATCTTAAAGAATTTGTCGTTGCCGAAAATGGAACACCTGTCGGGACTATTGAGGACGGAGATTCGGTGGTGCTGTTTAATTTCCGCGGGGATCGCGCGCTTGAAATTACTGCCGCCTTTGAGGAATACAACTTTGATTACTTTGACAGAGTGCGTCGCCCCAAAATCTGTTATGCTGGGATGATGGAATATGACGGGGACACCCACGTTCCAAAACGTTATCTGGTAAGCCCACCTTCCATAGACAAAACGATGGGAGAATATTTGGCGGCTTCAGGCACACGCACGCTTGCGATTTCGGAAACGCAAAAGTACGGTCATGTAACCTATTTTTTCAACGGCAACCGCACAGGCAAGTTTAATGAGAAGCTTGAGGAATATGTCGAAATAAAAAGCGACGTGGTTCCGTTTGAACAGCGCCCGTGGATGAAGTGCGCCGAAATTGCCGACAAAGTGATTGAGTCACTTGCATCCGGCAAATACGACTTTATCCGCCTTAACTTCCCCAACGGCGACATGGTCGGACACACGGGCATTTATCAGGCTGTAGTCTGCTCGATGGAAGCGCTTGATATTCAAATTGGCCGCATCGCCGCGGCGGTGGAAAAAGCCGGCGGCATTTTGCTTGTAACAGCCGACCACGGCAACAGCGATGATATGTTTGAGCACGACAAAAAAAGCGGTGAGGTGCTTTTGAAAGAGGACGGGAGCCCAAAGTCAAAAACCGCCCACAGCCTTAACCCCGTGCCGTGCCTTGTGTATGATCCGGATCACAAGGGCGAATACGATTATGCGGCAGGGGAGGGCAGCTTGAACGAAGGTTTGGGCATAAGTTCCATAGCCGCAACCTGCATACATCTTCTGGGCTTTTTGCCGCCGCAGGATTACGATCAGAGCCTGCTTAAGTTTTAGCAACCATCGCTTGCGCAAACGCTGTCCACAAGGCATCCATAACTGGCGGCAATGTTTTTACCTCGATTTTTTCGCTTTGCGCAAGCGGGTCTGGAAAAGTGAGTGAATAGGCGTGCAGGCGTATACCGCCGCCCTGTTCGCTCCTGCGGGCGCCGTATTTCAGGTCGCCCTTGATATGGAGGCCGATGTTTTTGGCGGCAAGCTGCGCGCGTATCTGGTGATGCCGCCCTGTAATCAGGTCGATTTCCAGAAAAAGGTAATTCGTCCCCGTTCCCGCGATACGGTAGCGCAGTACGGCTTTTTTGCAGCCGCGCTCCTCGTTTTCTTTGGCAAACGATTTGTTTTTCTCCCGATCAAAGCGCAGCCAATGGATGATCTCCGCACTTTCAGGCAAATCATTTCGTTCAGGTTTTTCAACAATCGCCCAGTAGCGTTTTTGTACAAGGCTGCCTGAAAAGGCCGCGGAAAGAAAGGCGGCAGCTTCACGTGTTTTTGCAAGGAGCAGGCAGCCTGTTACAGGCATATCAAGCCTGTGCACGGGAAACAAAAGCGCGCCGTCTGAAAGCTGCTGTCCGGGGCTTTGCGAAGAAAGACCTGCGCGCTTGTTTAATACAAGGCAGGCTTCGTTTTCAAAGACAATCTGTTCGTCCTGCGCCTC
>JAIRQD010000218.1:0-9589 GCA_031256655.1 Treponema sp. | reverse complement strand
CCTTCTTCAGTTTTGAAAAGCGATTTGAATTTTTGCGCGTAAGGGCTTTCACCGCTTTCCCAAACCTCAAAAACGCCGTTGCCGATGCTCAGCCTGCCGTTGGCGCAGGAAAACTCCATCTCAAAAACAAGGTGATCCCGCCCCGCGCCTATTTCCATAATAACAGGAATTGCTGCGGCATCAGGTTGGCGCAGTTCCCCTTCAAGCCAGGCAGTTCCTGAACGTGAGGAAAGTTTAACGCCCCAGCGTTTGCGGTGTTTGAGTACAGCGCCTGAAAGAAACATAATAACGTCTGCAAGGTGAGTTCCGTCGTGCCAGAAAACATCCAAAAGGCGCTTGTTTTTTCCCATGTAAAGAACGGCGCGAACACTTAACAAAGCACCCAGTTTGCCGCTTTTAAGAATCGCTTTTGCCTTTATGTAGTCGGCGGAATAACGGCGCTCGTGGTTGGTGATAATAACGGACGGATACTGCCGCTCAAGCGCGGCGATTTTTCTGGCAGCCGAAAGGGTATCGGCAAGAGGTTTCTCGCAAATAATCACCGGTACGCCGCGCTCGGCGGCAAGGCGGCAATAACGGTAATGACTGTCAGGATGTGTGGCAACGATAAAAATACGCGGATTATATTCAGTAAGCATTTCTTCAGCGCTTGCAAAGACAGGAACACCCCAGCGCTCGCTGAATAAGTTTCGCCGCTCCTTCTCATGGTCGCAACCTGCGGCAAGCGCGCAACCGGCGTTTGCCGCAACCGCACCGGCGTGGGTGCAAGGCTTTTCACGGAGGGTGTCTTCTTCAAGAAGGCTTGCAATACGCCCCAAACCCACAATGGCGACTTTGATTAAATCGTGTAAATCGTGCGAATTTTCAGAGGGAAATTTCATAGCCCACTGTAAAAAGCAGGGCGCGCCTTTCCATGAATCGAACATTACCGCCGTGGTAAAAGTTCAGTTCAACTGCGTTTGTGTCAAATATAAAGCGCAAATCCCCAACCACTTGCCCCGGGCCAAGCGGAATTCCTGCGAAGATACCTGCGGTAAATCCAAAAGTTACGGCTGTTGAAATTTCAAATCGACCTAAATATCCGTCATGAGTATCATCGTATATGTCAGCCCTCCCTATTGGGATTGAAATGTGCGGTCCAGCCTGTATGCCGAACGCATTTGGAGAACCGGTAATACCAAATAGGTTAAGCCTGAAAAGCAGTGGTATATCAATACTATGATAGTCAACGTCTAATTCCCTGGATCTTTGACCCGGCGCGAAAGCGGTAGGTGAAAAGCTTAAATCATATCCTTGAGAGACCATAAAGTTAAGTTCAACCTGTAACGAAAACCAATTGGTAACAGCATAATTTACCGTTCCCGCGAAGTTAAAATTCACTGACGGCTGATCGACAAAATCGTTGAAGTTCTGCACACCTGCTCCAAGCCATGTCCTCATCTCATTTTGAAAACCCGAAGGGTTGTTAAAGCCCATTGCAGCTCCAAATCTGGCGCCAATCGAAAACTGCCCTGCCGTCTGCGCGTGAAGGTTTGCCGAAATCACAGAAAACACACACGCTAAAATTAAAATCTTTTTCATATAATCATTATCTCCTTAATAGGGATTTATTCTATCGCGATAGTCATTTTTTGTCAAGCAAATTTATAAAAATATTACAAGTTTTTGTTGACAAAGGAAAATCGATTCCCTGATTTTTTTAAGTACATCCCAGATAACCTTGGACTGCTCACTTGAGGATTCCGCCAGCTTGCGTATCTCATCAGCGACAACAACAAAGCCCTCGCCCATGACGGAATCAACAACTTCCCGCGGTGCGGTTATGCCTACTTCCCTGTTGCCCGCGGCATCCCGGATTGTAGTGGCCGTTCTCGTGGGCCCGGCAAACACCGTAACTTCCGCGTTAAAACCTTCGGCTATCTGGTCTACAAATTCGTTTGTATGGAAGAACAAGACTGCCGAAATAAGACCTATTATTTCGCCATCTGCCAGAATAGGCGTAGCTCCGGTAAGCCCCATAGGCTGGGCAGGTGTGGATATAAACAGTGTGGAACTTGCCCCGGTGTCCAAAGCCGCAGTTGCATGTGGCAGGTGGCGCAGGTTGTCGCCATAATGACCAAAGTCATAGGTACGCAGTATTATATGTCCGCCCCGGTCGAACACAACAAAGCTGTTCAGTCCCAATTCGCCGATCCTGTCATTTAAGTAATCATACAGTGCAGGGCGTACCTCATCCCGGTCTATATTGAGATTCCAATTCCTCACCGCCGAAATCAGACCTTCACTGCTGGATATTGCATACGCAGTTATGCGCATACGCTCAGTCAGGCTGTCAATGTGAAGATGCGCCATTTGACCGGTAGCGTCAACCCTTTCATCGGTCAGATTGTCCGCAAGATTTGTCATGGTTGTGTATACATACACAAAAATGAAACTGACCATGAGAACCATCATTGCGGTAATAGGAACTATCATCTTGCTCTTTAAACAACTGTTATCTTCCATACTTGTCTCCTTAACTACATATAAGAACTGCTTTGCGTTATCTCCATCCTTTGGTAACGTTTGGTCAGGTCGTCAATAAACGCAAGAGCTGACTTTGTTAACACAGCATCTTTCTGCGTGGCTATGGCGAAAACCAGTTTCTCGGTACAGTTTTCGATGGGTATCGAAAGTATTCCGTACATTGAGTTTTGAGTGGCAAACTCACCAATGCCTATCGTATAAAAATTGCTGGATGAAATCAAATGTAAAAGCGAAGCTCGCCCGTGAACATAGGCGATTTTAGACAACTCATTAAGGTCTGTCTGATGGTTTTCAGTGGCAATAATATAAAATAAATCTTCGTACTGTCCTATATAGCGCGCGAAGCCATAAGCGCGTAAATTGGATATTGTTACGTTTTTATTATTGCGTATGAGTTCATGCGATTTGGAAATTACTATCTGCGGATTCAAGATCGCTATTGACTGCATCTTCAAATTTTTTTCGTCCGCCATAGCCGTGACTTCCTCAGCCATGCCGCTTGTGTAGTGAATGATGCCGACACTGGCTAAGCCCGAAGCTACCTCGTCTATAACTTCAACTGTTGTGCCTTCATTCAAACGATAGGTGAAATGATCAAGGCTTTGATTCTGACGGCAAATATGAATGAAACTATCCATGGTGTGAGAATAGCGGGTCATGGAAATATTTAGTCTGTCTTCGCCCGGTTCATGTTTGCGTGAGAGCCCTTTGAGTTTAGCCATTTCTATGATGATGGCGTTTGAATGCTTTAAAAAATTCTCACCGTCAGGTGTTAGTATCACTCCTTGTTTGGTACGTTCCAAAAGTGTTATGCCAACATCATTTTCTATGTCGCGTATAATACAGCTTAAGTGAGGTTGGGAGATGTGAAGAATTTGCGCAGCTTTATTTATTGAGCCGCATTGCGCAACTGTAGCAAAAAAATTCAAATGCTCAAGGGTCATGGTTTTACCCTCCTACCTTTTATTTACTTTCATATTATTATTCAATATTATTATTCAATGATAAATAATGTCAACAAAAATTTTTTATTCTTTTATTATTTGAAAACGCTATATCTGTTATCGCGAAAAAATATTATAGATTTTTGTTGACAAAAAAAAATAGAAACGATTAAAATAAATTATTCGACGGGGAGATTTTAATAATGATACAAAAATCATTAGACGAAGCTTTCGATCACGCACGTGCACATATTCACACGGGTGAAGTGGCTACCTACATTCCCGAACTTGCAAAAGCTAATCGTGGACACCTTGGTGCTTGTGTTATGACTATAGCCGGCGAGTGTTTTCATGTCGGCGACTGGCAGCAAGAGTTTACCATGCAAAGCGTGGCAAAAACCATTTTGCTGATACTTGCGCTTAAGCTCGCCGGGGAGAAGGAAGTTTTCAGCAAGGTTGGAGTCGAACCATCCGGTGACACCTTTAATTCCATTGTGAAGCTTGAAACCAAAACGCATTTCCCGCTGAACCCGATGATCAACGCCGGAGCCATAGCTGTGGCAGGCTGCTGCGTGAAAGCTTCAGTCGATGCCCATGCGGTGTTTTTAGATCTTGCCCGAAAACTTTGCGGACGGCAAAACATAGTGATGGATGAGAATGTATATCAATCCGAGCATTTGGCAGGAATGAGAAATCGTTCCATGGCGTACCTTATGCAAGGGGATGGTGTGCTTGAGTGCAATGCCGAAGACGCAGTTGACCTTTATTTTAAAACATGTTCAACTCTTGCCAATACTCAGGATTTGGCGCATTACGCGCTTGTTCTAGCGGATAACGGCAAAAGCCCTGTAACCGGAGAAGTGCTGGTGGAAGACTGGATTGTCCGTATTGTCAAAACGCTTATGTTGACTTGCGGAATGTATGACGGTTCCGGTGAGTTTGCCATCAATGCCGGAATGCCCGGCAAAAGCGGTGTTGGCGGCGGCATTATGGCTTGTGCGGAAAACAGGCTCGGTATGGCTACTTTTGGTCCTGCCTTAAACGGCAAGGGCAACAGTGTGGGCGGCCTTTTAATTATTGAATACTTGTCGGAAAAATTGGGCTTGCATTTGTTTTCCGGCAATATTTATTACGGTGGGATTTAAAAACGGCTTGAGTAACAAATCTGTAGTTTGCAGATAAATAACGCGTGGTTTTTTGGAGGATTATTTAATGGAAGCATTTACAGCTGCTGTTTCCAGTTTGGGTTTCTTTTTGTGGGCGTATGTTTTCGGCATTGCGCTGATTGCGGGCGGGATTTATTTCACCATCCGCACGAGGTTTGTCCAGTTTACGACTTTGCGGGACGCCTTTAGGACAATAGGCGGCAAGGACAAGGCGGCTAATCTTGAAGCGGCAGGAAAAGACAAGCCAAAAACCGCGCTCTCGGCGTTCCAGGCGTTTTGCGTCAGCGAGTCAAGCCGCGTCGGCACGGGCAACGTAGTGGGTGTCGCCGTGGCGATCGCGATGGGCGGTCCCGGATCTATTTTCTGGATGTGGGTGATGGCGATCATAGGGGCTGCCACAGGTTTTGTGGAGTCAACATTGAGCCAGGTTTACAAGGAAAACCATAAAGACAGATTTATGGGCGGTGCGATGTACTACTTCCAGCGGGCTTTTAAATCAAAAGTCCCCAGTTATGTCCATGCAGGTATTTTGGCATTCACCTACGTCTTTGTGTTTAACTCTGTCCAAACCAATACCATCGCGGACACCTTTCAGGGTTTCGTGCCCAACCGCCTGTTTATCGGCATCGCGGTTTCGGCAGTTATCATGTTCATTATTTTTGGCGGTATTAAGCGCGTTTCCAAAGTCGCTTCGGTTATGATGCCGCCAATCATCATTTCGTATTTGCTTGTGTGTTTCGGTATCGTGCTTGTGCACTTCCCGCAATTCATACAGGCGATGGGCTACATTGTCTCTTCAGCTTTTGGAACAGTCGAAGTCGCAGGCGGCGTATTGGGCTTCACTTTCGCCCAAGCGTTACAGCACGGGCTTAGGAGAGGGCTTTTCTCCAACGAGGCGGGCATTGGTTCAGTTCCCATTGGAGCGTCAACCTCCAACGTTTCGCACCCGGTAAAACAGGGCGCAGTGCAAAGCTTCGGCGTTCTCCTTGATACCCTTATCATTTGTTCCGCCACAGCCTTCATCATCCTCATGTCGGGGAATTATCTGGAAGGCACAACCGCCACCGGCGTTGCCCTGGTTCGCGACTCGCTTGCCTATTGGATAGGGCCGCTTGCCGTGCCTTTCCTGAACGTGATGCTGTTCCTGCTGCCTTTTACCTCGCTTATCGGGAACTACTTTTACGGTGAAACCTGTTTCCGCTTCATCGCGAAAAATCAGACCGCCGTTAACGTGTTTAAGATCCTTGGCGGGGTAACGATCATCATCGCCTCCGTTGTGCCCCTGCAGCTCGTGTGGAGTATGGCGGACATTTTTACAGGTACGCTTGCGACCATGAACATTATCGCGTTGTTTGTGCTTTGCGGTATCGCGGTAAAGTGTCTTGACAACTACAAAAAGCAAATCAAGGATTTCAGGGTAGGCACCGGAAAAGACCCTGTGTTTTATGATGATGAAGTAGGCATTGACACCCCGTACTGGAAGCGTGGAAGGTAGCACGTTTCGCTGACAAGTGAAGCTCTTGCGAAACTTCAGTTTTGCAAGAGCTTCATGGCACTGTGGGCAAGGGCATCATAGCATTGAACCAAAAATCAACAGCAAGTGCCTGATTTTTGTTTACAAATTTATTTGCCCGTATTACCATGTATTAAGGAGACAACAATGGGTAGAGTGACGCTGGTAATGGGTGTGATCGGGGCGGATGTACACGCGGTGGGCAATAAAATCCTCGAATACGCATTCACCCAGGCGGGGATTAACGTTATTAACCTTGGGGTGATGGTTTCTCAGGAAGAGTACATTGCGGCGGCGATTGAGACCAAGGCGGATATTATTGTTGTGTCCTCGATGTACGGGCACGGCGAACTTGACTGCCGCGGCTTCCGCGAAAAATGCGATGAAGCTGGTTTAAAAAACATTCCGTTGTACGTGGGCGGAAACCTTGTGGTCGGAAAAACCAATTTTGAAGATGTCCAGAAGCGGTTTCTGGATATGGGTTTTACCAGAGTTTACCCGCCCGGCACTCTGCCTGAACATTGCATAGAAGATATAAAAAAGGATCTTGGGGTGGAGCTTTGAAATATTACTTGACCGTTGACTTTGGCAGCACATACACGAAAATGTGCGCTGTTGATGCGGAAGCAAAAAAAGTAATAGGAACAGCAAAAGCCTTTACCACAATACAAACCGATGTTAGGGAAGGTTATAATGCGGCGCTTGCAGAACTGACAGCGGCTGTAGGCAAACTGGAATACGAGCAGAAGCTCGCCTGTTCAAGTGCCGGCGGCGGGCTAAAAATGATCGCGGTGGGGCTTGTGCCTGAACTTACGGCAAAGGCAGCCCGCATGGCAGCTTCAAGTGCCGGCGCAAAAGTCACTCACACTTTTTCTTACGAACTAAGTTCCCGTGAGCAAGAGGTGATTTTTTCCTCAGCCCCTGACATCATGCTTTTGTGCGGTGGCACTGACGGCGGCAACAGAGAAGTGATAATACATAACGCGAAAAAAGTCGCCGAAATCGAAGGTGATTTTTCTGTGATATACGCGGGTAATAAATCCGCCGCCGATGATGCCGAAGCCATTCTGCGCACCTCAGGCAAAAACGTCATCATCTGCGAAAACGTGATGCCTGTGTTTAACACACTTAACATCGCCCCCGCAAAAAGCGCAATCAGGGCGCTTTTTATCGAGCGCATTATTGACGCGAAAGGACTTTCAAATATACAGCAAGAAATGACTGATGAAATTATTCCCACGCCGCTTGCGGTGTTTGAAGGCGCGGAATTGCTGTCGAAAGGCTGCCGAAAGCTGCTTGGGCGTTCCATGAAAGAAGGGCTTGTGTCAGACGAAGGCATAGGCGACCTTATGGTGGTGGACGTTGGCGGCGCTACAACTGATGTATACACCATGTGCGATGGAAAGCCCTCACGCCCTGACGCGGTGCTGAAAGGTCTGCCTGAGCCATTCGCCAAACGTTCTGTGGAAGGCGATCTCGGTCTGCGCTACAACATCGACTCCCTTGTGGAATCCGCTACAGCGGATCGCGTTGCCGCTGATTTGGGGCTAAGTACGCAAGCGGTGAATGACTGGGTTTTGGCTTGCAAAAAAAATCCTGATACCATTTCCGCACCCGGTTCTCATGAGCGGAAAATTGATGAGTACTTGACAAGCCATGCAATCAAGGTTGCCGCAGAACGGCATTGCGGAACGTCGCAGAAAATCTACACGCCGGTGGGTGAAACGCTTGTTATGTCGGGAAAAGATTTGACTCAGGTTCCCGTCCTTATCGGGATTGGCGGGCCGGTCATCAACCTTGAAAACCCTGATGATGTATTAAAGGCTGCTTTGTACGATGCGGCGGCAAGTGAATATATGAAGCCATTAAATCCCGCTTTTTACGCGGACAAAAAATACGTGTTTGCTTCGATGGGGCTTGTTGGCAAAGTTGACGCGCATCTTGCTCTTAAAATAATGAAAGACGAAATTGTGCGAATTTAATTACGAACTGAATTACACGGAGGCTACAGATGAGCGGACAGTTGAAAAACAAGAGATTAAGTGATGATGAGTTTTACAATATTCAAAAGGAAGTGCTGCAGCAGTGGCCGACGGGAAAAGAAGTTAATTTTAAGGAAGCCGTTGAGTACCATAAAAACATTCCGTCTGACAAATGTTTTTCCTCAAAGCTTTTGGCGGCGAAAGAAAACGGCATAACGCTCATACAGCCAAGGGCTGGCGTGGCTGTGCCTGAAAAGCACATTGAGCTTTTGCGCTTTCTGGAAGATGAGGGCGAAGCGGATCTTCTGCCGTCAACAATTGACAGCTACACCCGCCTTAACCGCTACAAAGAAGCGGAAGCGGGTATCGAAGAAAGCAAGAGTTCAGGACGCTCCATGCTGAACGGATTTCCCGCTGTAAACCACGGTGTTTCCGTGTGCCGCCATGTTACAAGTTCCGTACGAAACCCCGTGCAGGTGCGGCACGGAACGCCTGACGCGCGGCTATTGGCGGAAATTACAATCGCCGGAGGATTTACTTCTTACGAGGGCGGCGGCATTTCCTACAATATTCCTTACTCAAAAAATTATTCGCTTGAGAAAACGCTCCTTGATTGGCAATATGTTGACAGGCTCACAGGCATATACGGCGAATCAGGAATCATCATCAACCGTGAGCCGTTTGGCCCGCTTACAGGTACGCTTGTGCCGCCGTGCATTTCACATTCGGTGGCAATTCTTGAGGCTATTTTTGCGGCGGAGCAGGGCGTGAAAAACATCACGGTGGGATACGGTCAGTGCGGAAATCTTGTTCAGGACGTGGCGGCAATACAGTCGTTGGTCGCGCTCACTGAAGAATACCTTGCGAGGTTCGGCTACTCTGACGTGAACATCACAAGTGTTTTCCATCAGTGGATGGGCGGCTTTCCGCCTGATGAGGCGAAGGCTTTCGGCGTAATTTCGTGGGGTGCGGCGGCGGCGACACTTGCGAAAGCGACAAAGGTGATTTCAAAAACGCCGCATGAGGCGATGGGTGTGCCGACCAAAGAGGCAAACGCTTCCGGGCTTAAGGCGACCAAGCAGATTACGACCATGCTAAAGGATCAAAGTATGGCGCAGTTTCCCGAAGTGCGCGCCGAGATTGAAATTATCGTTGCGGAAACAAAATGCATTTTGGAAAAAACCCTTGAACTTGGCGGCGGTGATTTTGCGGCGGGAACGGTACGCGCGTCTGAAGCGGGCGTGATTGACGTTCCCTTTGCGCCAAGCAGGTACACTGCCGGAAAGATTTTACCAGCGCGCGATAATCTGGGCGCTATCCGTTTTATGGATCCGGCAAACATTCCGCTGTCAGATGATTTAAAGGATTTTAACAAACAGAAACTTGAGGAGCGTGGGAAAAGCGAAAAACGTCCGGTGAGTTATCAAATGCTTATCGATGATATATATTCAATTGGCA
>JAIRQD010000185.1:0-7678 GCA_031256655.1 Treponema sp. | reverse complement strand
CATGCGGGCGGTTTCGTTTGACCTGCAGGCGGCAAGTCTGATGGGAATTTCGGCGAACCGCATTATCGCCTTCACCTTTGCGCTGGGGGCAACGCTTGCAGGCGCCGGTGGCGTATTGTTTGCCTCGGCGTACCCTCTGGTTCATCCCACGATGGGTATGATGCCGGGTCTTAAGGCGTTTGTCGCCGCCGTACTTGGTGGTATAGGTTCAGTTCCGGGGGCGATGCTTGGGGGATATGTACTTGGCATCGCGGAAATATTCGCTGCCGGATTTATTTCCGTGCAGTTTGCGGACGCGATTTCTTTTGCGATTTTAATTGTTGTTCTCCTGTTCAGACCCTCGGGCATACTGGGGAAGAACTATAGAGCTAAGGTGTAGTATGCCTGATACATTGCAAGGGGGAAACCTCACTTCCGGCGGACGCCGCTTGACCTTCCCTGTTAAATCAACTCTGATATTGTCTGTCGTAGCCGTTTTCGCGGTAATGTTTCCTCTCATGTTGCATAATGTCGGCGTACTGGGAACCTACTGGATGTTTGTGTTGACCCTTGGCGGGGTCAACGCCATCATGGCTCTTTCGGTCAATACGATTGTCGGCATCACAGGGCAGCTTTCCCTTGGGCAAGCGGGCTTTTTGGCGATTGGCGCGTATTCGTTTATCTTTTTCTCTGTGGACGTTGGCTTGCCGCTGCCACTTGCGGCGCTGTGCGCTGTGTTTCTTACCGCTCTCGCGGGCTTTCTTATAGGTTTCCCCGTGTTAAAGCTTTCAGGTGATTATCTTGCCGTTGTAACGCTCGGTTTCGGCGAAATTATCCGGGTGGTTGCCAACAATCTCCCTGATATAACGTGGGGCCCCAACGGAAGAACATTCCTTACCCCGCTTTTGTTTAACCGCCCTTTGGGATTTATCGTCATAACGATCACGCTGATCGTTGTCCTCACCCTTGTGCAGAACTTCCTCCGCTCAAGTTACGGCAGGGCTATCAAAGCCTGCCGCGAAGATGAAATCGCCGCCAACTCAAGCGGCATCAATGTGTTCCATTACAAGATGATAGGCTTTGTCATCGCTGCGGCTATCGCGGGTATTGGCGGATGCCTGTTTGCGATGGTCATTGGTATTGTTTTACCCATGGACGCTAATTTTCTCAGGTCTATTGACTATCTCATTTTCGTGGTTTTTGGCGGCATGGGTTCCATGACCGGCGCTATACTGGCCGCCTACGCCCTGACTATCCTGCAAGAATTTTTGCAGATGCTGCCCAGAGCCGTACAGGATCTCAGGCTCATTGTGTACGCTATCGTCCTCATACTGATAATGATCTTCCGGCCCAAAGGACTTTTGGGAATGAGGGAATTTTCCTTTGTGAATAGCTGGGACGCGCTGGTTAATGTTATAAAGGGAAAAACCAGCAAATTTAAGGGGGAGGCGACATGATTCAGGAAGAAAAAAACCTCCTTCTAAAGATAAACAACCTTTCCATCGTGTTCGGGGGCTTGAGGGCAGTCAGTGGTTTTTCGGCGGAGCTTTACAAAGGTGAACTTTTGGGGCTTATCGGGCCCAACGGCGCGGGAAAAACAACGGTCTTTAACATGGTTTCAGGCATTTATACTCCGACCGAGGGTGAAATTACGTTTTGGGACAAGCAGGGCAAAATACAGCACGTTGGAAAGAAAACTCCGGCGGCGCTAAATCTCATGGGTATTGCCCGCACCTTTCAGAACATCAGGCTTTTTGGAAACCTGACTGTGGAAGAGAATGTGCTTATTGCCCTTCATTCACACCGTGTTGCAGGGCCTCTGGAAGTGCTTCTCCGGCTGCCCCGTTTCCGCAAAGATGAAGCGGACATGGCAGAAAAAACGGATAAAATCCTTTCTCTTTTCAAGATCGCAGGCAAAAAGAATGAGCTTGCCAGAAACCTGCCCTACGGCGAACAGCGCAAGCTGGAAATTGTCAGGGCATTGGCATCTGATCCAAGCCTTTTGCTTCTTGACGAGCCGGCAGCCGGGATGAACCCCCAGGAAACCGAAGAACTTATGGAGCTTATCACGTTTATTCGGAAGGAATTCCGCTTGACTATACTTCTTATCGAGCACGATATGCATTTGGTAATGGGCATTTGCGAGCGGATTATCGTACTGGATTACGGCAGAACCATTGCCGAAGGGCTGCCGGAAGAAATCAGACAGAACCCGGCGGTTATTAAGGCGTACCTTGGGGAGGATGCGTTTCATGGCTAATCCCTTACTGAAAGTCGAAAATTTAAACATCCACTACGGGGCGATTCAGGCGTTGCGCGGCATTTCGTTTGAAGTTGATGAGGGGGAAATTGTCACGCTCATCGGCTCAAACGGGGCGGGGAAAACGACAACCCTGCACGCCATTTCGCACATCATACGGAAAACATCGGGAAAGGTTTTTTTTGAAGGGAAGGATATTACCGCCTTGCCGCCGGATAAGATTGTCGCGGAAGGTCTTGTTCAAGTGCCTGAGGGCCGCCGCGTTTTTGCGAATCTTTCGGTTAAGGAAAACCTTGACATGGGAGCGTACATACGCAGCGACAAAAACAGCATCAAAAAAGATATGGAAATGGTTTTTGTGCTTTTCCCCCGCCTTAAAGAGCGAATAAAGCAGCTTGCAGGCACGCTTTCTGGCGGTGAGCAGCAGATGCTGGCGATGGGGCGCTCCCTTATGACCCGCCCGCGCCTCCTGCTCCTTGATGAGCCTTCCATGGGGCTTGCTCCCATTTTGGTGGATGAGATCTTTTCCGTAATCAGGCGGATTAACCTGACCGGTACAACAATTCTCCTTGTGGAGCAAAACGCTTACAAAGCCTTAAATCTTGCGACAAAAGGCTATATACTTGAAACAGGCAAAATTGTAAAAGGCGGAGCCGCCGCCGATCTTAAAAAAGATGATGCGGTTAAAACCGCTTACCTTGGAGGTGCCAGATGATTATCGACCGGGTTATGGCAAAAAATCCGTTTTTTATAAATCCTGATATGCCCATAAACGATGTCCGTTCCCTTATGCAGAAAGAGAAAGTCGGACATTTACCGGTGCTTGACAAGTCCAATGCTCTGGTTGGACTTGTTACAAAAAAGGATCTGCTTCAGGCGCTTCCGTCTTCGGCAACCAGCCTTGATATGTACGAGATAAGCTATCTTATTTCCAAAATGACGGCAAAAGACGTGATGGTTAAATCGGTTATCACTGTTACCGAAAACGAAGTTGTAGAAGAAGCCGCGCGCATCATGGCGGATAACGAAATAGGCTGCCTGCCGGTTATGCGGGACAAGCTCCTTGTGGGTATTATCACGGACACAGATCTTTTTCGTGTGTTTTTGAAAGCGTTTGGCGTTCGCAGCAACGGAGTGCGCGTTACTTGCATAATGAAGGAAAAGCCCGGCGAACTTGCGCGACTTACGCACGCCATTGCTGAAAAAGGCGGAAACATTGTGGCGCTTGTTACATCCGAAATGGATGAGCTTTCACAGCGTTTGGCAACTATTAAAATTTCAGGCTTTAGCCGCGATGATGCGCAAGCGCTGTTTAAGAGTTTTGAGATTGAGGTGGAAGATATTCGTGAGTAGATTCTATGCGCTCTTTTCACTGCGCATAGCAAATCGGTCGATTTAGAGGTCATAAGGGGAATTGAAAAAACTTCCCCTTGCATGGTATAATCAAGTTAACGGGGTTATGTATGGGTGTACTTGGCGTTGCATTGTTGATTTTTTTCGTTTTAATCGCAGTTTTGCTGGTTCTTTTGGTTTTGGTTCAGCACGATGAAGGCGGCGGGCTTGGCGGCATTTTTGCCGGCGGCAGTTCTACGGCTTTCGGTTCACGGTCAGGCAATATTCTGACAAAAACCACTACCGTTCTCGGTTCACTTTTCCTGGTTATAAGCCTTGGCATTGCGCTCATGAACCGCCCGCCTACGGGAACCGGTGTTGAAGCCGCCGGAGCCGCTTTGACTCCTGATGGCGGTCTTTACTGGTTTTTGGAAGATGATGCCCCGCAAGCTGTTGAAGGGGAAGGCGCTGATCACGTTCAGGAGTAACGCTTTTCTGTCAGTTTGCCTGTAGCTTGAAAGCCGCATAAATCACTTTCAAGCCGCTTTTCCGGCGCTTATCAATTCGCGTGTGTGCTTATGACAAACTACTACGAAATCCTTACGGTGAGGCAGAACGCTTCTGCTCAAGAGATAAAAAGGGCGTTTAGGGAACGCGCAAAGCAGCTTCATCCTGATGTCGCAGGAGACAGCGGCGCGTCGCAAATGCGCAAGCTCCTTGCGGCATACCAGACCCTCTCCAACAGGGATCGCCGCTACGAGTATGACCGGGCATACAATCGTTTTGCAGCCAAAAATCGCTTTGATTACCGCACCTTTCTTATGGAGCGGCAGGATGACCCGTCAAACCAGGCAAAACTCATTTTTTTTGAGCTTTTGCATCTTGAAGAAGATGCGGCCTTGACAATCTGGTATAATAGCGGCGGGATTGACTTCCCCATGGAAAAGTATATGGATCGGGAAGACTGGATGGATTGCAGTTTTATCCTTGCCGAAGAACTTGCAAAACGGGAAAAGTTTTATGAGGCTTTCGTGCTTTTGGTAAGTATTATCCGCGAAGAGCGCCGCCTTCCGTATTTCAGGCATTTTGCAAGGGAGGTTGAAGTCTTCCTTAAGGAACTGGTAAGGCTCCAGTTGCGCCACGCTGTGGACACCCAGACATACCTTGAGTGCCTGGAGGCGTTGCTTTCTCTTGGCTTTCGCAAAAGTTACCAAGGGCAGATTTTGCGTCTGATTACCAAACACAGCGTAAGCGGTCAGGGGCAGAAAAAACAAAAAACAAGGCAGGTTGCAGCGATTGATTCGATTGAAGAATGAGAAACAGATAGACGGAATACGCAAGTCGTGCAAAATGCTTTCGGCAATGTACCGCGAGCTAATTCCTCTGGTGAAGCCCGGCGTTGCGACAATAGAAATAGACCGCTGGGTGCACGACTGGATAAAAAAAGCCGGAGGACGCCCCGCTTTTCTGGGTGTTGGCGACAGGAAAAACCCCTTTCCCGCATCGATTTGCATATCGATAAACGATGAAGTTATTCATGGCATACCTTCAAGGCGAAAAATTGCCTCTGGAGACTTGGTTTCCCTTGACTGCGGCATTGATCTGGGCGGCTATATAAGCGATCAGGCGGTAACGCTTGAAATGGGGACTGTCTCCTCGCAGGCCGGAAAACTTAACGCCGTTGCCCGCGAATGTTTATATGCGGGAATTAAGGCAGCCTGCGCCGGGGACAGGCTTTTGCAAATCGCCCGCGCCATTCAAGGGTGTGCCCAGCAAGCCGGTTTTGGGGTGGTGCATCAGTTTTGCGGGCACGGAGTGGGGCTTGAACTTCACGAAGACCCGCAGGTGGTAAACATCCCGCGCGGTCCTAACCCAAAACTTAGCTCAGGCATGGTTTTGGCGCTTGAGCCTATGATCAATATGGGGTCAGGCGATGTGGAAGTGCTGGAAGACGGCTGGACAGTAAAAACCGCCGACAGATTACTTTCAGCCCACTGGGAGCATACAATCGCCATTTTTAAGGAGCACACTGAAATACTCACCGATCCGGTTATGTGCGATTCCTAATTTTTCTGCATTGTGTAACTATCTTTGTAGTTTAGAATTTGTTATAATGTACTGTGTACAAGCGCAGAAAATTGAAGGAGAGGAGTATGAACTTTACACGCAGGCTTTCATCGAAGAATTTTTTCGTTTTTAACTTGGTTTTAATTGGGGTGATATTCGGGTTTTCACTCGCGTTTCTTTCTTTTTCGTGCACCACACCCCGTAACAATAATGTAGCCCAAGCTCAGGAAGTTACGCCGGTGGTCATTCCTGCCGATGCGCTTGCAATAGCCGATGCCTTGCAGACGACCATGCGGGCAGTGACGGACAGGGTGCTGCCGTCTGTTGTGGAAGTGAAAACTGTTTCACTTCAGCGCCGCCAGCAGGCGACTCCCCGCCCGGACGGCGCGCCGTGGGATTTCTTTTTTGGTCCCCGCCGAGTTCCTGAAGGCGGCGGTGGAGAATTCCGTTCTCGCGGAATGGGTTCCGGTGTGATAATTCAGCATAACGGGGGCAATTATTACGTGCTGACGAACAACCACGTCATTGACGGTGTTTCCGAAATCGTAATCGGCGCGCTTGACGGGACAGAATACGTTGCCACCGTCGTCGGGAGAGATCCTCGCAGGGATTTAGCGGTTCTTTCTTTCCAGAGCAGCGCCCGCTATCCAATTGCTGCGCTTGGTGACTCTGATAACGTGCGAGTAGGAGACTGGGCGATCGCCATGGGAAATCCGCTTGGTGAGCAATTCTCGTTTACTGTTACCATGGGCGTTGTCAGCGCAGTCGGACGCACAGGCGGTCCGGGCGGCAACATCAATGACTTTATTCAAACTGACGCATCGATAAATCAGGGGAACTCTGGCGGTCCGCTGGTCAATATACGCGGTGAGGTCATCGGCATTAACACGTGGATAGCCAGCAATGTAGGCGGCGGTTCGGTTGGTCTTGGTTTTGCCATTCCCATCAACAACGCCGTGCGGACAATTGATGAGATAATCAGAACCGGTTCGGTGAGTGACGGCTGGCTTGGCGTGTCTTTGACTGACCCGGATCGCGCAATGCTTTTGGACATGGGGCTTTCCGGCAGGGGGGCGCTTGCAAGTCAGGTTTTCTTGGGCTCACCCGCTGATAACGGCGGAATCAGACCGGGAGACTTTGTTACCCACGTTGACGGCGTTGAAGTGCGCGGAAGCAACCACTTAACCCAAATAGTCGGCAACATCAGACCGGGCGACACAGCGGTTTTCACTGTAAAACGTGGTAGTGCCTCTTCCAATTTGTCGGTTCGCATTGAGGAGCGCACAAGTCAAACCGCCGCTGACTCACGGCGCTTGTGGCCCGGAGTCATGGTGACTTCGATTAACGAGCAAACGCGCTCAAACCTTAATTTGAGCAGCGACGCTTCCGGGCTTGTTGTAACAAACGTAATACCTGAAACCCCCGCCGCAATTGTCGGTCTTCAGCGCGGTGACAGGGTTACAGCGATAAATGACGTTCCTGTGACGGATGTGGTGTCGTTTTACAGGGTTTTAAGGGAACAAACGGATACCGAACTTTGGTTCAGTTTCATCCGGGGTGATAATACGCTGGAATCACTGAGATTCAGGCGAGGTTAGCCATCCGCGCATAAATACGTTAGTTTTTGAAAAGGGCTGTCCGAAAAGCAAGGCTTGGCGGACGCCCTTTTTTTTGCCTGAAACTGAATAAATCAGAAACCCAATAAAAAAACCTATCGCGCTTTATGGCACGATTGACGATCGTCAATCGCACGATCCTCCTTTAGAACCTTCCGCATTCAACCGAAAATCGAAGGGGGAGGGTTTCCATGTTGAAAGGAAAACCGCGGATACTTATTTTGGGCGCAGGCATAATGCAGGGACCTGCACTCAAGATTGCCTGTGAAATGGGTTTTGAAGTTGTGGCTGTGGATGCTGATCCTGAAGCCCCTTGCGTCTCTTTCGCCGATCGTTTCAGGCAAATCGATCTCAAAGATCGGGAAGGAATCGAAGCGTTTGGAAGGTCGCTTTTGGCAGAAGGCGGGCTTTCAGGCATTATGAC
>JAIRQD010000146.1:0-15887 GCA_031256655.1 Treponema sp. | reverse complement strand
CAACGGCGATGTAAAGCATCACTTGAGAGATGATCATGGTGACAAGCCCGCAGCCCAAAAGACGGTTGAAGGTACTTTCATTGCGGATGGATGCCATGTAGCCGCGTATAGCAAAAGCGCTGAAAAGGAAAAAGAAAAAAAGTATGCCCAAAAAGCCTTTTTCGGCGGCAAACGAGGAAAAAATAAAGTCAGAATGTATTTCAGGCACTGCCGGAACGCTTTGCCCTATGCCCCTGCCCCAAAAGCCGCCTGAACTAATCGAGTTAATCGATGCGTTCACCTGAAAACCGGCGCCCAAGGGCTCAAATTCCGGCTGTATATAACTTAAAAAACGCCTGATGCGGTGCTCCCTCTGCAAAACCAAAAGGGCGGCTATGGGAAGGAACATAAAAAGGGCGCCGGCAAAGTATTTTGCCTTAACGCCCGCGATAAAAAACATAAAAAGCGCGTTGACAGCAAGAAAAGCGGCGGTGGAAAAGTTGTTTTGCAAATATATCAAAACAAAAAATACGCCCACGATTAACGCCGGAGGAATAACGCCGCGGAAAAGAATGTCCAAACTTTCTTTTTTCTTGTCAAAAAAATGCGCGAGGTAAAACGGCAAAGCCAGTTTCACAAGCTCTGAAGGCTGGTATGTCCACGAGCCAATTCCAATCCAGCGGGCTGCACCGTTTTTCATAACGCCGATTCCCGGAACAAAAGTGAGTATGCACAAAATGATGCAGCCAAGCACAAGCGGCTTTACAAACTTTCGGGAGTTTTCAAGGTTGACGATTGCGGCGAGGAAAAAAAGTATAAGCCCGAAAATGCCCAATACCGCCTGACGGGAAACCAAAAAAAGACCGTCCCCCATAAAACGCTGTGAAAACGCATAAGAAGCCGAATACAGCGTAATGATGCCAAGCCCTGCCAAAAGCAGGACGTTTGCAATGAGAATATGGTCTGTTCCCCCTGAGCGTCTGGCAAGCTCAGCGTCAAATCGGGTATTCATAACTTTTACTGGATCTTCAGCGTTGACAACGCGATGATCGTAAACATACCTCCTAAAATCCAAAATCGAATAACGACTTTACTTTCTGCCCAGCCTGAAAGCTCAAAGTGATGATGCAGGGGTGCCATTTTAAACACCCGCTTTTTGCGCAGTTTAAACGAAACCACCTGAATTATCACAGAGAATATTTCCAATACAAATACGCCGCCTATAATGAACAGCACAATTTCTTTTTTGATGATAAGCGACAGCACCGCCGCCACTCCGCCAAGTGAAAGGCTTCCCACATCCCCCATAAATACCTCCGCCGGATGCGAGTTGAACCACAGAAAGCCGATGAGCGCACCTACAACGGCAAGGGAAAACACCATCAATTCACCGGAGCCCGGAATAAAGGGAATTCCCAGATAGGCGGAAAAGTCAAAACGCCCTGAAAGGTAGGTGAGCACTGCGAAGGTGAGGAACACCAAAATGAGAAGCCCCGCCAAAAGCCCGTCAAGCCCGTCTGCTATGTTGGTGGCGTTGGAGGAAGCAACAACCAAAAGAACAGCGAAGGGAATCCAAAGCCTTCCCATGTCCAAAATGGGATCCATAAAAAACGGGATGTACAAATAGGTAATCTGGCTGTGCCCTGAAAAATATAAAATGAGTACAATGACAGTGGCGATGGAAAACTGAAAAACAAGTTTTGCCCACGCCGGAAGCCCAGCCGAATTGTGCTTGACCACTTTCAGGTAATCATCCAGAAAGCCTATGAGACCGAAAGCGACAAGCGTTCCCATAACTATCCACACGTGGCGGTTGTGGAAATCTGTCCAGAAAAACATCGCAATCGCGATGGAGAGGATGACAAAAACGCCGCCCATAGTAGGCGTGCCGTCTTTTTTCAAGTGGGTGGCGGGGCCGTCTTCGCGCACCGACTGACCGACTTTTAGCTTGGTTAGCGCCTCGATTATGCGGGGACCGAAAATGAAGCAGATGAAAAGGCTTGTTATGGCGGCGTAAGCCCCGCGAAAACTCAAATATTGAATAACGTTAAACGGGGTGAAGTAAATAACCAGAGGATAAACAAACTCAAAAAACATTTACTCTGTCCCCTCCCCGATTAAAATATCCGTCACCGTTTCAAGCGCGCAGCCGCGCGAACCTTTTAGCAAAACCAAATCCCCGTTTTGCACGAAATTCTTTAGCTCTCCGAAAAGTTCTGTCATATTGGCTGTGTAAAAAAACGGGATTTTTTTCCCTGACTTTTGCATTCCCGCACTGCCCTCTTCCGCGGCGGGGCGCATTTCCTCGCCGAAAAGAAACACCATGTCCGCCCCGCAATCTGTGAGCTGTTTTCCAAGTTCGGCGTGTGAAGCATCAGAAGTCTCCCCAAGTTCAAGCATAGATCCAAGCACGTACACTTTACGCCCCGGCCATTCCACGCTATCGCAGAACTCAACGGCGGCGGCGGCGCTTTCGGGGTTGGAGTTATAACAATCCCTGATAACTGTTGTTTTGCCTTTCAGGATTTCCCCTCTGCCAAAAAGCGGCTTCACCTGGGCTATGCCGCGGCGGATTGCGTCATCACTTGCGCCTGCTTCCAGTGCCAGCGCAACGCCTGAAAGCGCGTTGGCAAGGTTGAACTTGCCGGGAAGGGCAAGGCGGGTTTTTTCCCCGCCCCAGTCAATTTCCGTTCCGTCTATGCTTAAAGAGCGCGCTCCCTTAAGAGCGGCGAGCGTTTCAGCGCCGTAAAAAACAATCTTACCACGAACGCCTTCCGCCAGGAAATCGCGGTAGGCATCGGCGGAAGGAATATACGCTGTGTTCTTCCCCGAAAACTCACAAAATAATTGCTTTTTTTCGTGGGCAATCGCGTCCCGGCTGCCGAGAATTCCGATGTGGGCAGAGCCGATGTTTGTGATCAAGGCAATATGCGGATTAAGCACCCGCGCCAAATCCGCCATTTCCCCCGCTTTGCTCATCGCCGCTTCAAAAACGCCAACTTCGTGGTGCGAGCGCACGCCGAAAACCGAAAGCGGCAATCCGGTTTCAGAGTTTAAGTTACCCTTGTTTGTGGCAACCTGTTTTTCCTGCGCGATGATGGCGGCGGCAATTTCCTTCGTGGTCGTTTTCCCGGAAGAGCCTGTAATCCCTATGCGCAGTAAAGCGGGGAACTTTTCAAGGTACGCCTTTGCCGCATCCTGAAAAGCGCGGAGCGTGTTTTCAACGACAACAAGAACAGCGCCTGATTTTTCCGCAACGGCGGTTAGGGCAAGGCTTGAGTCAGCCATCGCTTTTTCGTCCACAAGCGCAACAACGGCTCCGTTTGCAAAAGCGCCCCCAACAAAGCGGTGTCCGTCAAGCGATTCACCCCGCAACGCCACAAAAAGCCCGCCGGCAGCCGCCTCGCGCGAGTCTATGGCAACTGACGAGAAGCCGTTGTTCTCCGGCTCCCCGGATCGAGCCGCAGTCACCTGTCCCCCCCCGGTATACAGGTGACCACGCGAGGCAAAAGCCAGTTCTTGAAAACTCATTAAAAATAAGCTGTCTGTCACTGTCTGTCCACCTCGCTGTCTGACTGCGGCTCGATCCGTACCTGCAACACGTTCTCAGGCCTTATCGGTGTAAGGTGGAGATCGCGCGCAGCTACCTGCCCAATCCGTGCCGAAGAAGAGAGCACGGCGATGCTTGCGATAAGCCGCCTATTGCCCTCAACCCAATCTTCCTGAGCTGCCTCAAGGAGCCTGACGTTCCGCTCCAGCGCCGCATAGCGGGTGGATTGCCAGGCAACAACGCCCAGAAAGATGGGGATAGTTAGTACAAAAAAATAAAGAATAATACAGCTCTTGTTCATGTTCCAACCTCATCCAGAACTTTTTCAACCGCTCTAAACGTGGCGCTGCGGGAAGGCGGATTCCTGCGAATTTCCTCTTCCCCCGCTTTCACGCCTTTGCGGGTAAGAACCGTCACGGTTCTCATGCCCCTACATTTACATATCGGTTCTTGAGCGGGGCAGATACAGTCCCTATTCTTCTCGCGGAAGAATTTCTTCACAATTCTGTCTTCTATGGAATGAAACGAGATAACTCCAAGCCTTCCCCCCTGCTCCAAACAGGCAAACGCCGTTTCCAAAAGCCCTTCAAGGCGCGAAAGTTCACCATTGACGGCAATGCGCAGCGCCTGAAAAGTCTTTGTGGCAGGATGTATCGCGCCATGCCTGTACGCCGGGGGAACGGCGCTGAAAACAATCTCCGCAAGGGCGGCGGAGCTTGTGATCGCGCCTGCCTGTTTTGCCTCGGCAACGGCTTTTGTTATGCGGCGCGAATAACGCTCCTGCGCATTGGCGTACAATAAGTCGGCAAAATCCTTCTCTGAAAGACGCGCTATTAAATCGGCGGCGTTCAAACCTGACGATGGGTCAATGCGCATATCAAGCGGCTCATCATAGCGAAAGCTAAAACCCCGCCCGCTTTTTTCGTAGTGAAAAAGACTCACGCCCAAATCCATAAGTATTGTGTCAGGGCGCTTGTAATTGCTCGGATACTCCGCAAAAAAGTCATGGCTCCAGCCTGAATAAAACTGAACACGCTCGCCAAAACCTTCCAGGCGCTTGGCGGCGGTTTGCAGGATTTGCGCATCCGCGTCCACACCAATTGCTTTCAGGTGCGGGAACTGGCTTAAAAAAGCGTACAAATGACCGCCCTCTCCCACAGTGGCATCAATCATCAGTTCGCCGGGCTTTCGGGGAGCAAGGTATTTAAGCGCTTCTTCCAGAAGCACCGATGTGTGAACCACTTCCATTTTTACTCCCCTCTAAATATGTCCTGCGCACCGAGCTTATTCATCGCCGCGCGCGCGATTGTGTCCTTTTCGTCAAGGTATGATTCGAATGTATGGGCATCCCAAATGGAAAGGCGATTTTTGCCGTTGATGACCATGCAATCCTTCGACAGGTTCGCGTATTTGCGCAGCGTTGGAGGAATGGCGATGCGCCCGGCCTTATCCAATTCTGCCTCCTGGGCATGACCTATGATTTTATATTCGAGGATGTTCCATTCCTCATCGTTTAATTTTTCTTCCTTGCTTCGCTTACGCAGATCACTTTCGTAGCGTTCCCAAACTTCAGCAGTCATTATCCACGCGCACTTCTCCATGCCGCGGGTGATGACTAAATCACCTTGGTAATACTCCCGAAAGCGTACGGGGATGCTTACTCTGCCTTTGTCGTCGAGAGTGCTCTCTGCCGACCCCGTTTTTAGCTCCATTCCCACAATATCCTATCTTTTATCTATTTTTTACCACTATTCAACACTCATTCATCATTATCCACGGAGTGAATTTACTAGTCAATATGAAAAAGAAAAAAAAAGTATTTATATTGAAAATAAATTGCGATAATACTATACAAGCGTAAAGGAAAACGCTAATATTGTGCAAAATAAGGCTTTGGAGATATGCTTTTTACATGTTCATGACCGATTATTTTATCGTGTTTCCTGACGGCGATACCCAGGAGATTCGTGGCAGGCTTCCGCTGAATCAAATGGTGGACGTGAACGGGAATCCTGTGCGCCTTCCGTTGCCCACAAACCGCATGGTTGTTTTCAGGGTGGGCAAGGTGACGACCAACGATTACAAGGGCGGGAGTGAGATTTTCCATTTCCTTGAACAGTTAAGCGCGAGTGAGCTTTCTGAATATGTCCGGCAATAGGCTGAAACCTTCATCCGTCAGTACCGGCATCGGCACGAGAAAAGAGAGCAGTCTGCACAAGTCGCTCAAACTGCACTGCGCAGGAAGCGAGGGGAGTTATGAAACGCTTGTTGAAGGTTTTGTCTGCGACGGGCGGGCAAAAACGGGTGAGCTAATCGAAGTGCAGTGCGGCAGTTTTGCCCCGCTTGCCAAAAAAGTCAAAGCCTTAACCGAAAAGCACAAAATGCGTATCATCCACCCAATCATCGCAAAAAAGTACATCGAACTTTACGATACCGAAGGCAATTTTGTGCGGGGAAAAACAAGCCCGAAAAAAGGCAGTGAGTGGGATCTGTTTAAGGCGCTCTTGCATGCCCCGCACCTGCCCCTCATCAAAAACCTGACTATAGAACTTGCCATTGTGGAAGTGCTTGAAGTTCGCGTTAATGACGGATCAGGTTCCTGGCGCAGGGGCGGGGTCAGCATTACCGACCGCCGTCTTACTTCATGGAAAAGTTCAGTCCTGCTTCGCGGAGCCAAAGATTACCGCCGTTTTGTACCCTTTGAAAAAGGGGAATTGTTCACCGTCAAAGATTTAAGTATCAAGGCTGGAATTCACAAATCGCTTGCAGGAAAGTCAATTTACACGCTTTTTAAGATGGGGCATTTAACCAAATCCGGCAAAAAAGCAAATGCGCTTGTTTATACGCATGTGTAATTTTTTGCGTGTAAAGCGGAGGGAAACCAAATTATTTTAATTTTTCCACTAGCAAAAATGTGAGATATTGGTTAAAATGGTGTTATTCGTTTGGAAAAGGCACAGGGGGCAATTAAATGAACAGAATCAGAAGGCGTAAAATATACTCGGCTTTCAATCTGGTGCTTCTTGCGATATTGGGAATTGCCGCCGCGATAGGCATCATGTACTTTGTTCAATATTTCGAAATGCTCGTTGTGTCATTGGCCGTTCTTATAGTGTTTCTTTTTTCGATAGCGTCGATATCAATTATACGTTCCCTCAAATCTGTTGAGAACGAAAGTTTTGATCAGGGGATGTACGCGGTAATGGAAAGTGTGCCTATGGTATGCAGCCTTTATGATAAAGACAACAATATCAAATACTGCAACGATGAAGCGCCAAAGCTTTTCGGCTTCACTGACAAACAAAAATATTCAGAGCACTATAATGATTCTTTCCCTGAGTTTCAGCCTAACGGAAAGCGTTCAGAGGATATGGCAACTGAAATGATAGGTAAAATTATGGAAACCGGAAAAGGCACGGTTGACTGGTGGCAAAAAACAGCAACCGGTGAGCTAATTCCTCTGCACTTGCACTGCGTCGGCATTTTTTTCCGCGGCGAAGAGCATCTGCTTGAGTTTACTAAAGACAAGCGTCAGGCGCTTGAGATGCAGAAGAAAGAGGAGGCATTAAAGGAGCGAATGCAGATAATGCTTGATTCTTCGCCCTTGCTCTGCGTGCTTTTTGATGAAAATTCCAATATAGTTGACGTCAACCGCGAAGTGGTAAATCTTTTGGGCGCTCCTGACAGGCAGACATACATAAATTCTCCTTCAACATACAGGCCTGAGTTCCAATCAGGCGGTATAAGATCAGATGAAAAGTCTGTCCAGCTGCTTAAGGAAATCGCAGAAACAGGTTTCGCCCGCTATGAGTGGAATTACATTCATCAAAACGGCTCTATGATTCCAACTGAAGAGATTCTGCGCCGCATCAATGTCGCAGGGCGCGATATGCTTATCTCTTATAGCCGCGATTTGCGTGAACATTACGCCAGCAAAGAACGTGAAGAGCAGGTTCAAAAAAGCATAATTTCAATGATGAACCAGCTCAACAACCATGTTAACGAGCAGTCTGCGGCGGTTGCTGAATCCGCTGCGGCAATTGAGGAAATGGTTGCCAACGTCCACTCGGTGACACTTGCGCTTACAAAAAACGCCGAACAGGTAACCGCTTTGCAGGCTGCCTCCGGTGTCGGGCATTCCGGGCTTAACGAAGTTGCCTTTGATATCCGCCAAATCGCCGAAGAATCAGAGGCGCTTTTGGGGATAAATTCCATTATGCAAAACATCGCAAGCAAGACAAATCTCCTTTCAATGAACGCCGCGATTGAGGCGGCACACGCCGGCGAATCCGGGCGCGGTTTTTCCTTTGTAGCAACAGAAGTCCGCACACTTGCAGAATCTTCAGGCGAGCAGTCAAAAAGCATTGGCGGAGTTTTAAAAAGAATAAAAAGCTCAATTGACAAAGTAACAAAGTCGATAGAAAGCGTACTTGGAAAATTCAACACAATAGACAGCGGCATAAAAGATGTAGCCGAACAGGAGCGCCTGGTGCTTGACGCGATGGGCGAACAGCAGCGGGGAAGCGAACAAATGTTTGAGGCGATAAACCAGTTAAACGAAATAACGCATCGGGTAAAGACCGATTCTCAAGATATGGCAAAGCGATACCAGCAAAGCGCTTAAGCCCGATTAATTTTCCAGCATTGACATTTTGTAAAGCGTAAAAGGAGAGTAGCAGAATGCAGCAATGGCACAAGGGTTTCTTTGAAAAATTGGAAAAAACACCAGTTGACATTGAAGATTACAAGCAGTTTACATCTTTGTTTAACCTTATTTTCGGCGAATTGGACAAGGAGCTGGGTTCTCTTGTTACTTCCGCCAGTAAATCGGATAATACAAAATATATCAAATATGAGGAAATTCTTAATGATTGGCATAGTTACAAACAAAGGATAAACCGGCGTAAAAAAACGCATTTTGGGTATCAAATGAACTTAACAAAACGTTCATTTTTGGTTGATTTTTTTAGAATCATGGAAAGTTTTGAAGTTATCCAAAATAATTTCGGCGATATTCACGACATAAGTGATATTGAAGTTTCTTCCGACCCGGAAAACCCGCGATCGACGGGAAATAATTATGCGATGGATACCAAAAGCCTTGAATGGGACATCGTGCGCTTGGTCGCGGAAAATCTAAGGCTTCCCAAACAGCCGCGTCTTGTTGAATTGCGGCAAAACCCTGAACGTTACAAAGACGGCTATTGGGGCTATGTAACATCAGGCGGTTCTGAAAGCAACTTGTGGGGAGTTATACAGGGCTTCGTTACATATCCGAACGGCATTTTATATTACAGCGAGGGGGCTCATTACAGCATTGGCAAAGCCGCAAGTAACCGCAACTACAGGGTCATAAAACAAAGGTCAGCAGATGATGATGCAATTGATGAGAGTGCCTTACTGGAAGCAATTAACTCCAACTGGACAAAAACAAAAAACCCGGCAATTGTTCTCTTGACCTCAGGCACAACAAAGTACGGTTCTATTGACGATGTGGCTTTTATAAAGAGCGAACTTACACGATTGAATATCCCGCATTATCTTCACATTGACGCCGCTTTTTACGGGGGAATCCCGAAAAACCAGGAGAATGCCCCGATAATCGGCGATATTGAATCGTGGGGATATGATTCAATCGCCGTCAGCATGCACAAGTACATCGGCTATCCTGCGGCGAAAGGGGTGTTAATCAGCACCAAAAGACCAAGCGGCACATTTATTGACTATATAGGGCAGGAAGACAATACGGTGCTTGGTTCCCGTGATGTTCCGGCTTTTTCCCTGCGCCAGCAAGTGATGGATATTTTACATCATTCTCATCATGGTGAGTACATCAAAAACATTCGCGCGTTTTCAGAAATGCTGGAATCGAACGGGGTGAAGTTTGCACAATGGGCAAAAGATGATCGCCTTGGAAGTGTTTTTGTTTTCAAAGTTGATAAAAACGCCCATGATTACAAGGCAATTTGCAGGTGCTGGCAATTAAGCGAATTTTCAGGCATTGACAATGTGCACCGTGTTCATGCGGTAATTTTCCCGTTTCACTCGCAGGAAAACTTGCAAAAGCTCTCGCTGGACATTTCAAAAATAGCGCTTAACGGGTAAAACTTACAAGTTTGCCATTTGAAACGATATTTTGCCTCTTGAAAAAATTACCATTGTGTGATATATAATTACCCTGTTCTTTATTATATTTTTGCAACTTTGGGTTTCAGTTTAATCGTAGATTTGGAGTGTAAAATATGAGTAAGAGCAAATTGCGCAAGATTTTTGTGGTAATGATCATGCTGGTATTGGCTGGCTTAAGCATTGTTGCCATGTATAACATTCTCGCACATATAGAAAGTCAATTATACGCTTTGGTTTCCCTTGCGGCTCTTTTTATAGTTTCTTTTACCTTGGTAATTATGATTTCGCAGCGGCTCTTAAAGTCCGCTGAACACAATGGCTTTGATGAAGGTATGTATGAGGTAATGGAAAGTGCGCCTATGGTATGCAGCCTTTATGACAAAGATAACAATATAAAATACTGTAATGATGAAGCACCAAAGCTTTTCGGCTTCTCTGACAAACAAAAATATTCAGAGCACTACAATGACTCTTTCCCTGAGTTTCAGCCTAACGGCAGGCGTTCAGAAGACATGGCAACTGAAATGATAGGTAAAATTATGGAAACCGGAAAAGGCACGATTGACTGGTGGCAAAAAACGGCAACCGGTGAGTTAATTCCGCTGCATTTGCATTGTGTCGGCGTTTTTTTCCGCGGCGAAGAGCATCTGCTTGAGTTTACCACAGACAAGCGCCAGGAGCTTGCGATGCAGAAGAAAGAGGAGGAATTAAGGGAGCGAATGCAGATCATGCTTGATTCTTCGCCCCTGCTCTGCGTGCTCCTTGACGAAAACGCCAATATCGTTGACGTTAACAACGAAGTGGTAAGTCTTTTAGGCGCTCCTGACAAACAGACTTACAAAGACAATTATTTTCAGTATATGCCGGAGTTTCAGCCTGACGGCAGCAAGTCAGCGGAAAGGTCTCTTCAGCTGCTTAGGGAAACGCTGAGAACAGGTTCCTCGCGTTATGAGTGGACGTACCGCCACCATGACGGGACACCAATTCCCACCGAGGAGATTCTTCACTGTATCAATGTTTCCGGGCATGATTTGCTTATCTCCTACAGCCGGGATTTGCGCGAACATTACCGCAACAAGGAACGCGAAGATGCCCTCCAGCAGAACATACAGATTATGATGGAACAGCTCAACGGTAATGTTAGTGAGCAGTCCGCTGCAGTTACCGAATCTGCGGCGGCAATTGAACAAATGGTCGCCAATGTCCAGTCTGTGACGGTGACGCTGACCAAAAACACCGATCAAACGATGGCTTTGCAGAAGACATCCGAAGTTGGGCATTCCGGGCTTAACGAAGTTGCCTCGGATATCCGCCAAATTGCCGAAGAATCGGAGGCGCTTTTGGGGATTAACTCCGTTATGCAGGACATTGCAAGCCAGACAAATCTCCTTTCAATGAACGCCGCGATTGAGGCGGCACACGCGGGGGAATCCGGGCGCGGTTTTGCCGTTGTAGCGGCCGAAATTCGCAAATTGGCGATATCATCAAGCGAGCACTCAAAAAGCATTAGCGGGGTTTTAAGAAAGATCAAAAGCGCTATTGATAAAATAACCGTATCCACAGAAACCGTGCTTGATAAATTTAACACAATTGACGACAGCATAAAAACCGTCGCCGAACAAGAGCAGAAAGTACTCAACGCCATGGGAGAACAGCGAACCGGAAGCGAACAACTGTTACAGGCAATAACACAGGTCAGCGAAATAACACAGCGTGTAAGAACCGACGCCCAGCAAATGGCAAAGCGGCACCAGCAAAGCTCTTAACATCACATCATCAGGCGGCATTGACACCGACCACTTTCAAAACTGTTAGTTTTGTAAAACCAGCAGTTTTGAAAGTAGCAATGAGCAATACGCGAAAAGCCCCTTGCCGGGCGCGTGGGAAACGGGCTATTCGTCTTCGTCCTGGTACTTAAACGCCTCCGCCGCCTTAACCACTTCCTCGGCAATGCGCCCTGAAATCGGAGCGTAATGACTGAAAGCCACTCCGAAAGAGCCTGTGCCTGAAGTAATAGAGCGCAAATCGATGGAATAGCGCAAAAGTTCCGCCTGGGGAACTTCCGCGCGTATTTCGGCAATTCCGCCCGTGGAATCCTGACCGAGGATTTTCCCCCTCTTGCCTGAAAGGTCGCTCATTACATCGCCTAAGTACTTGTCCTCCACAAAAACGGTGAGAGTCATCACAGGCTCCAAAAGTGTCGGGCTTGCCTGCTTCATCGCCTCACGGAACGCGTTACGGGAAGCCAGTTTAAAAGAGAGCTCCGAAGAATCAACCGGGTGGTACTTGCCGTCAACAATTGCCACTTCCACGTCCACAACCGGATACTGCGCCATCGTGCCGTGCGCCATGCCTTCGGCAATCCCTTTTTCCACGCCGGGAATATAGTTTTTCGGCACTGCCCCGCCGAAAATCTTGTTTTCAAACTTGTAGCCTTCTCCCCTGCTCATTGGCGCAATTTCCAAAAGCACCTTGCCGTATTGACCGTGTCCACCGGTCTGCTTTTTGTGCGTGTATTCAGCGGCAGCTTTTTTGCCTATAGTTTCGCGGTAGGCAACTTTGGGCACGCGGGTTTCCACTTCAACTTTTTGATTTTGTTTGATTTTGTCAAGGATGATGTTGATTTGCAGCTCACCCATGCCTGAAATGACAGTTTCCTTTGTTTCGGTGTTAAAAACGTAACGGAAAGTCTTGTCCTCCTCCGCCGCCCTTACAAGAAACTCACCAAGTTTATCATCGTCCTTTTTGGACACCGCGTTCACCGCCACCGAGTGTACAGGTTCAGGGAGCTTCATCGAACGGAACTTAAGGCTTGTATCTCCAGCGCTTAAAGTATCGTTGGTTTTAAGCGTTGCGGACTTTGTAATAATCCCCACATCTCCGGCATAAAGTTCCTTCACTTCCTCAAGCTTCTTCCCCTGGCAAATGTAGAGCTTACTCACCCGTTCTTTTTTACCTTCTGAAACGTTCATCACTTCAGAATCCGCGGCGAGTTTGCCGGTAACTATCTTTATCCACGAAAGCTTACCCGAAAACTGATCGTAAGAAGTTCTGATGACAAGCCCGGAAAACGGCTTGGTGGAATCCACCGCCACTTCAACTTCGTTTTTGTCCTTATCGCGCGCAATATCCTTGCCGGAAAGCGGACATGGGGCGGTTGCCGCAACAAAGTCCAAAAACGAAACAAGCCCGGAATTCTTGGGCGCGACTCCTGAAAACACAGGCACAAACTTGTTGTGCTCAAAAGCCCCGATAAGACCGGCCACCGTTTCTTCATGCGTCAGCGTCATGTTTTCCAAATACTGGTGCATCAAATCATCACTTCCCTCAGCTGCGGCTTCGATAATCCGCTCTTTGGCAGCGGCCACCGCATCAGCATATTCAGCCGGTATTTCTGTTTCCCTTTCAACCGCCTCTCCGCCTGCAAGCCACGCCTTCCCGCCAAGCACATCAATTACACCCGTATAAGAAGCGCCGTTTCCCATGGGAATGGTCATCGGCACCGGATCGACCTTGAACTTTTCCTTTAAGTCGTCCAATACGTGCTGGAAGTTGGCGCGATCCCCGTCCATGCGAGTTACAAACACGCCGTGGGGCTTGTCGTGTGCTGACAAAGTGCGCCACAGCTTCACCGTCTCTATTTGCACGCCGTTTTGGGCATCCACAGTCAAAAGCGCAAATTCTGAAGCACGGAAGGCGGTAACCACATTGCCCATAAAGTCAGAAGACCCAGGCGTATCAAAAATGTTGATTTTTTTGCCCTTCCACTTGACGTTCGCCATAGCCGCATGGATGGAAATCTTGCGATCTATCTCCTCAGGCGTATAATCGCTGACTGTCTTTCCGGAATCCACCGCCTCTGCCTTTGAAATACTTCCCCCGGCAAACAAAAGCCGCTCAAACAGGGTTGTTTTGCCTGTGCCACCGTGTCCGGCTATCGCCACATTTTTAATGAGGTCAGTTGTGAAACTCATACGATACTCCTTTTACTGGGTTGATTGTAGTGTTTATACCATGATGAAGGAGGATCCCCGTATTGTCAACGCTTTTTTTCTATAAAGTACGGTATTTGCCTGTTGTTTTGTGTCTGATTTTGTGTATTTCCTTTTGTCCGCGCTCTTGACAGCTTAAAGCACACGAACGAAATTTTAATAAACAAGAAAAAATTCTCAAACGGGGATGTCATGAAAACTATAACAAAAACATTAGTCATCATAGCGGCGCTAGTATTACTTATGACAGCCTGCGATGTAGGCGGCGGCAGTGTAACTGACCAGCAGTACTCAGTGGGGCCATATTTGGCATTCAGCAACCATCAAGTGTGGGAACGGAACTACCAGACGTATTATTTAAGCGAGATTCATTACAAATACGACGGCTCAAACGATGTAAAGGCTTTTATTATCGTGCCGGATGAAGAAGGTGAAGGAGAATCGGCTGTTTTTACAACTGGAACAGGGATAATTCAAAACGGAATTTTGAGTTTTAACATCCCGCCATTGGAAGCGCGGCATTTCCTTCCGGCAGGGAGTTTTAAGCAAATTTTCCACGATTGGGCGTTCACGTATGCAGGAATTGAACACTCGCCTCCTATAACAATTAATCCCCAAAGTGTGCGGGGAAACATCGCCACGATATCAACCGCCTCAGGCGATCTTTTAAGCGCAGAGTATTTTTCAAGTGGAGCAAATTACTCACTGAACGGGGAGTTTATCTGGTTTATTTATGTGGAAGAGGTTGTCAGCGTATTTTCCCCTGCACGCGAAGCGCCCGGGGAAAATAATTTTTTGCAGCTTAACCTGACATTAAAGCCAGGCTGGAACATGGTGAGCAAAAAAGAAACGTACACTGAAGAAGGAATATCAACTTTCTCAATGAGAATTATCAACTATATTCCTGAGTTCAAATGGGCGATAGTACCGAATGATGATACAGATAAGGTGCCTGATTTGTGGCGGAGAATATTTGCTGATCAAGTGCCCTAAGAAGTCAGACTTTTGCTTAATTGTATGTTGCCGCCATAGTGTAAAACATGATATAAACGCATACACTACACTATGGTGAAACCTTACTTAAAATGGGCTGGCGGCAAACGGCAGTTACTGGAAGAAATTAAAAAGCACATTCCATACGATATAAAAAGCCATACATATTATGAGCCCTTTGTCGGGGCAGGGGCGGTTTTTTTTGCCTTAAAGCCGCAAAAGGCAATTATAAATGATTTAAACAGCCAATTGATTTTTACATATAATGCGATCAAAGAAAATGTAGATGATTTAATTGTTTTACTGAAAGGATATGAAAACAAAAATAACTCACAATATTACTATGAAATTAGAAATGCCGATCGCGATGCGCAAACTTTTAACGTTTTGCCAAATACTGAAAAAGCGGCACGGATGATTTACTTAAATAAAACGTGTTACAACGGACTTTACCGCGTAAACTCAAGCGGTTTTTTTAATGTACCTTTCGGCAGGTACAAAAATCCGGTCATTTGCGAGGAGATTCTTTTGCGTCAGATTAGCGATTATTTTAATTCCAATAAAATTACCATCTTAAACGGCGACTTTGAATGTGTTTTAAAAACGGCGGATAAAAAGTCTTTTGTATATCTTGACCCGCCATACTACAGCGCGGATAAAACTCATTTTACAAGTTATCAGGCAGAAGGGTTTGGAGTGCAAGAGCAGGAAAGGCTCTGTTATGTTGTGAAGGAATTAACTGTGCGTGGTGTTAAATGCCTTTTAAGCAATTCTGATTCTCCTTTCATCCGAACATTATACGGTGATGAAATTTTTAAAATAATTTCTGTAAAGGCAAAGCGCTTTATTAACGCTGACTCTTGCGGGCGCGGAGAAGTAAACGAAGTCTTGATAAAAAACTTTTAGTTTTGCACGCGCTCGCCCATTAATCGCCCGTTTGAACAACGCCCATTCTTCCAAGCGCCCTTGCTTTTTCGGCAAGAGCGTTTGCCTTTGCGTGTGCCGTTTCAGCGCTTTCTTCAAACCCATCCCAGGCTGAATCAAGGCAATTTCCCCCTCTAAACAATCTGAAATGCCACACGGCTTCCCCCGCAAGCGGCGACAAAGCCTCAATATCACTTTCGTTTATAAAACCGCCGGGAAGGGCAAGTGTGCGGCATTCATACTTGATGCCTGAATTACAAATTAAAGCGGCACTTTCACACAGCGCCGCGCCGGGATCACCGGAATGCGCGTTTTTAAAG
>JAIRQD010000192.1:0-7007 GCA_031256655.1 Treponema sp. | reverse complement strand
TTGCCCTATGAAAATTTAAAGAAAAAAACTTGACAGATGAAATAAGCCATGACAAAATTACCGCAAGGTCTACGCTTTGCTTGCAAACAGGTAAGAGTGGCGACCCCACAAATATTCTTAGCAGGTAGACAATGTCAAAGAAGTATCTCGTTGCAATTGATCAGGGGACGACGAGTTCCCGCTCAATTGTATTCGACAAGCAGGGGAACATCATCCAGGTGGCTCAGAAAGAGTTCACCCAGATTTTCCCCAAACCAGGGTGGGTGGAGCACGATCCAATGGAGATCTACTCAACGCAGCTTGGGGTTTTGGCGGAAGCCAATGCCAGGGCTGGTGTTTCGGCGGGGGATATTGCCGCAATTGGCATCACCAACCAGAGGGAAACCACCGTTGTGTGGGACAAAAACACTGGTAAGCCCGTCTACAACGCCATTGTCTGGCAGTGCCGGCGCACCGCCGACTACTGTGAGACTCTTAAAGCCAAGGGCTTTGACAAGGCGATCAAGGACAAAACAGGGCTTGTCGTGGATGCTTATTTTTCCGGAACAAAAGTGCGCTGGATACTTGAAAATGTCGATGGCGCAAGGGAAAGGGCAGAAAAGGGCGAATTGTTGTTTGGCACAATCGACACGTGGCTGGTCTGGAATCTCACCAAGGGCAAAGTCCACGTTACCGATTACAGTAACGCCTCGCGCACCATGCTTTTTAACATCCACAAGCTTGAGTGGGACGAGGAAATTTTAAAAGAAATGAACATTCCCAGGCAGATATTGCCTGATGTAAAGCCTTCAAGCCACGTGTACGGAAACACCGCCTCCGATATTCTGGGCGGCGAGGTTCCTATTGCGGGCATCGCGGGTGACCAGCAGGCCGCTCTGTTCGGGCAGTGTTGCTTTGAACCAGGAACGGTCAAAAATACCTACGGAACCGGATGTTTTATTCTCATGAACACCGGCGAGAAAGCTGTTGCTTCCCAAAACGGGCTGCTTACGACCATCGCCTGGGGCACGGATGGTAAGGTTGAGTATGCGCTGGAAGGCAGCGTGTTTATCGCCGGCGCGTCTATACAGTGGCTGCGCGATGGGCTGCGCCTGATCGACAACGCGGCGTTTTCTGAACAATACGCGCTGAAGGTGCCTGATGCCGGCGGCGTGTATGTTGTCCCGGCGTTTGTCGGGCTCGGTGCGCCTTACTGGGATCAGTTCGCCAGGGGCACAATCGTCGGCATCACGCGCGGAACCACCAAAGAGCATTTCGTGCGCGCGACACTTGAGTCTCTGGCATACCAGAGTTACGACGTTATCAAGGCGATGGAAACCGACGCGAAAGTGCCGATTCAGAGCATCCGCGTTGACGGAGGAGCTACCGCCAACAACTTTTTGATGCAGTTCCAGGCTGACATCCTCAACACAGAGGTCATCCGTCCCAAGGTGATCGAAAGTACCGCGCTCGGTGCGGTCTACCTTGCCGGGCTTGCGGTCGGCTACTATGAGAACAAGCAGGACATCGTCAAGAACGTTGCCCGTGACAGGGTGTTCAAGCCTGAAATCCAGGAAGCGGACAGGGCTAAGCTTGTTTCCGGCTGGAAAGAGGCTGTAAAGCGCTCGCTCGGCTGGGAAAAGTCGTGATTATGCCGGGCTTTCATGAGTAAATGAAGGTTTGCCCTGACAGCCCTGTTATTGTTTGTAAACTTGCGGGTGTTACCCGCAAAAGAATTCATTGAGGAAGATATTGTATGATGCCAACACCTTCAGTTCTCATGGGAGAATTTTTAGGAACAGCTTTTTTGATTTTACTTGGCGACGGTGTTGTCGCGAACGTGGTTACAAAAGGTACGAAAGGAAATGGTACCGGATGGATCGTTATTACAGTCGGATGGGCTACGGCGGTTGCCGTGCCTGCTATCATGTTTGGGCAAATGTCAAATCACTTTAACCCAGCTCTTACCATCAGTTTAGCGGCGGTGGGGATGGTTCCGTTTGCCTTTGTCCCTATGTACATAATAATGCAGTTCCTTGGGGCGATGCTTGGTGCTCTTTTGGTCTGGGTTATGTACAAGGATCACCTGGATAAGACTGACCCTGCCAGCCAGCTTGCCGTGTTCAGCACAGGTCCTGCGATTCGCAATCTTCCGCGCAATCTTGCCTGCGAAATTATTGCTACCTTTGTTCTGCTGTTTACGCTTACGGCAGCGCACACTGCCGGTCTTGCAATATGGGTATGGTTTGTCATTCTTGCCATCGGTATATCGCTGGGAGGCACGACCGGATACGCGCTTAACCCTGCGCGCTGTCTGGGGCCGCGCATTATGCATGCAATCCTCCCGATGAAGGGGAAGGGCGGATCTGACTGGGGCTATTCGTGGGTTCCGGTTGTGGGGTCTGTCATTGGCGGTGTTCTCGGTGCTATGGCGAGCGTAGCGGTTTTTGGTTTGTAGAAACAAACACAGGAGAGGAAACATGAAAGATCTTAAGGGAACCAAAACAGAAGCCAATCTGCGTTTTGCATTTGCAGGCGAATCGCAGGCACGCGGCAGGTATTTTTACTTCGCAGCTAAGGCAAGGGAAGAAGGGCACGATGCTGTTGCCCATTATTTTGAAAAGACAGCGGTAAACGAGCAGGAGCACGCCAAGTTATGGTTCAAATATCTTGGCGGCATTGGAACTACCAAAGATAACCTGCAAGCTGCTATCGACGGCGAGGTCGGGGAAAGTACAGAAATGTATCCTTCATTTGCCAAGGCAGCGCAGGAAGAGGGCTTTGATGAAATAGGGCAGATGTTCCTAAAAGTCGCGGAAATCGAAAAGGTTCATGCGGATACCTACAGGAAACTGCTTGGCAAGCTTGGCACTTCCACAGTTGTGCAGGACTCATGGGCATGCGAAAATTGCGGAAATGTAATTAACGCAAAGGTCGCACCCGTGACCTGTCCGGTTTGCGGTAACGCGGATATTGGCTGGTCCGGTTACAAGGCCTATCGGCAAGTAACGAGCTAACCCGTATTTTGTTTTTTCGCGCTGGAAGCGTTGATTTATTCAACGCTTCCCAGGTTTTGCCCAGACTGATCAATCTGGTCTGGGCAAGTACAACTTAATGTGAGGCAAACGTTAAAAAAGTGATCAATGATACAATGATGTCAACGACGATGTGGCGGTTATGAACAGCACCTGGACAGTCGGCAGGCGCGGATTATGACAGCACTTTTGAAGCGATGCACGCGGCTGCAGAGCAAGGACGAATAACAGCCCAAAAAAGTTGATGCCAAACGCTTGTTTTCGGTGCTCAAGCTTCAGGCAAAGGTTGGAGAAGAAATTGTCATATCGGTAGAAGGCGCAAATGAAATGTTGGTTGCGGAGCAGTTGAAGAGCTACTGCCTTTCCGTGTTATAATGCGCGCGATAGAATTCTTTCCAGTATACAGATGTGATCAAACTTTTGATGGTATGTGGGGTGTAGCGTATGTATGATATTGCGATTATAGGAGCAGGAGTTATAGGAACAGCAATAGCGCGGGAGCTTTCAAGGTATGATTTAAAAGTTATTATCCTTGATAAAGAAGAAGATGCCTGCGTTGGGGCTTCAAAAGCCAATTCCGGAATTGTGCACGCCGGCTTTGCACAGGCAGAAGGTACTTTAATGTCGAAGTTTAATGTTTTGGGCAATAAAATGTTCGATGATCTTTGCGGCGAACTTTCTGTCCCCTTCATAAGAAACGGCTCGTTTGTTGTCGCTTTTGATGATGAACAGCTTGCGCATGTCCAGCGGCTTAAGGAGCGTGGAATAAACAACGGAGTTACAGGTTTGTCCATTTTAACAAAGGACGAATTGTTAAACCGTGAAAAGGCGATAAGCCCGCAGGCACTCGGTGCTTTATATGCGGAAACCGGCGGTGTTGCGGATCCCATGATTTTAACATTAGCGCTTTTGGAAAACGCCGCGATGAACGGTGTTGATTATGTTTTTGGTTTTAATGTTAGCGAAATTACAAAAAATGAAAACGGTTATGTAATTAAAAGTAATAACAGTGAAGTGCGTTCTCAATTTGTTATAAACGCGGCAGGTGTTTATTCAGACAGCATTCACAATATGGCAGCCGCACCTGCATTTAAAATAACTCCTGTGTGCGGGCAATATTTTTTGCTTGACAAAACCGAAGCAGGCATTGTAAGCGCAACTGTTTTTCCCTGCCCGACAAAAATGGGCAAGGGAGTTTTGGTTTCACCGACGGCGCACGGAAATGTAATTGTCGGCCCTTCATCAGATTATATTTCTGATAAAGAAGATGTCAGTACAGCGGATGAAACGCTTGAAAGTGTACGTAAAAACGCGCAGTTATTGGTTCCAAAAGTTTCAACGAGAAACACAATAAGAAACTTTTCAGGCTTGCGCGCGGAATCTGATACCGGAGATTTTATTGTTCAAGAAGTTGCTGATGCTCCTAAATTTATTGATGTTGCAGGAATTAAATCACCGGGGCTTACGGCGGCTCCGGCGATTGCCGTGCATGTTGTTTCGCTGATTGGTGAGAAAGGACTTCCATTAAACAAAAAGAAAGATTTTAATCCAATAATTAAAAGAAAGCTTTTTTATGAAATGGAAGCAGATGAACAGGCGGCTTTAATTAAAAAAGATCCCCAATACGGGAGAATTATTTGCCGCTGTGAAAACATTACCGAAGGCGATATTGTTGCGGCAATTAAACGGAAAGGTGGGGCAACAACGATGGATGGCGTAAAGCGCAGATGCCGCGCCGGAATGGGAAGATGCCAGGGCGGATTTTGCGGTCCGCGTGTGCAACACATACTTGCGCGCGAACTGGAAAGGCCGCTTGAAGAAATTGTGCTTGAGAAAAAGTCTTCGTACATATTAACCGGAAGGACAAAGTAAAGGAGACCAGCAATGAAACAATACGATATTGTAATTATTGGCGGCGGACCTGCGGGTCTTGCCGCGGCAATTCAAGCGAAGCAGCAAGGCATTTCAAGCGTGCTTGTAATTGAGCGCGATGTTGAATGCGGCGGAATTTTGCAGCAATGTATACACAACGGATTTGGGCTGCACATTTTTAACGAAGAACTTACCGGGCCTGAATACGCGCAGCGTTATATTGATATGGCAAGGGAAGAGAACATCGAAATCCTTTTGGACACGATGGTAATTTCTATGTCAAAAGATAAAAAAATAAAAGCCATGAATACTTCGGGTATTATTGAAATTCAGGCAAAAGCAATTGTTCTTACAATGGGATGCCGCGAAAAAACCAGAGGATCGGTCGGGATTCCCGGAGACAGACCTGCCGGCGTCTTCACAGCGGGAACGGCGCAGCGGTATATAAATATCGAAGGGTACATGGTCGGCAAAAAAGTAATTGTTCTTGGCGCGGGTGACATTGGGATGATTATGGCGCGGCGTGTTGTCCTTGAAGGCGGACACGTAATTGCCGTTATCGCGCGAGGCTCCATTGTCAAAGGGCTTACACGCAACATCGTTCAATGTCTTGATCATTACAATATACCGCTTCTTTACAATCACAACATCACCAAAATCAGCGGTAAAGAGCGGGTTGAACGTGTGACAATTGCGCAAACAGACGAACGCAAAGAAGTTATTCCCGGCACTGAAAAAGAATACGAGTGCGACACAGTTTTGCTTTCAGTCGGGCTTATGCCTGAAAACGAACTTTCGCGGATGGCGGGAATTGAGATTGACCGGAAAACAAGCGGTCCGTATGTGAATGAAAGCATGGAAACTTCTATTCCCGGGATTTTTGCAAGCGGAAACGTTGTGCACGTTCATGATGTTGTTGACTTTGTTACAGAGGAAAGCCAAAGGGCTGGAGCCGGAGCTGTGCGTTATGTGAAAGGGGAAACAAAACCTGATCTTGCGCATATGAATGTTTCAGTCTCTAACGGAATAACGTACTGCGTTCCACAGCGCATACGTTATGAGGTGATGCCTGAAAAACTCGATTTATTTTTGCGGGTTGATGACAAGTATGACAAAGCAAGCATTTTAATTAAAAACGGAGACAATGAGCTTGCTAAGTTTAAAAAAACCAACCTTACGCCGGGTGAGATGATCAAACAGAGCGTGAAAAAATCTCTTTTTGAAAACGTAAAAGGAGATATTGAAATTTCTTTAATGCTTGGAGGCGATAAGTAACTTATGGAAAAGAATTTAATTTGCATACTTTGTCCAATGGGATGCAGGCTTTCAATAAAGGGTTCAGTTGATAATATGGAGGTTTCAGGAAATGTGTGCAAAAAAGGCATTAACTACGCACACGATGAAATAACAAACCCTGTTCGTACTGTTTGCACAACGGTTAAAATTGAAGGCGGAATTCACAAAGTAATTCCTGTGAAAACGGACAAGGCAATTCCTGATAAATACAAACTGGAAGTTGTGAAGGCGGTTTCAGGTATTACGTTAAAATCCCCGGTGAAAATGGGGGACGTGATAATTACTGACTTGTTTGGAACCGGTGTTAATATCGTCGCTGAAAGGAATATGTAAGCGTTTTGCGGCAGGCGGGCTTTATCCTGTCCTGCCGCGTATTATAAAAAATTAGCGCCAGGCTTTCACTGAATGTAAGTATTCAATAACTGCAAGCCCGCACGAAGCGGATGAAACCGGTTTGTGTCCCGGTGTGCAAACGCAATTTACGGCATCCGCAAGCATATTGGAAAAATAACCTGTTGTGCCGCGAAAGCCTTCTTCAGTTTTGAAAAGCGATTTGAATTTTTGCGCGTAAGGGCTTTCACCGCTTTCCCAAACCTCAAAAACGCCGTTGCCGATGCGCAGCCTGCCGTTGGCGCAGGAAAACTCCATTTCAAAAACAAGGTGATCCCGCCCCGCACCTATTTCCATAATAACAGGAATTGCTGCGGCATCCGGTTGGCGCAGTTCTCCTTCAAGCCAGGCAGTTCCTGAACTGGAGGAAAGTTTAACGCCCCGGCGTTTGCGGTGTTTGAGTACAGCGCCTGAAAGAAACATAATAACGTCTGC
>JAIRQD010000118.1:0-29264 GCA_031256655.1 Treponema sp. | reverse complement strand
GTCTTAAGTATGGATTCGACTCCGGCAGCCTCCTCCAGTGGTCGCGGCTTCTTTAAGCGCCCTGTTGGTAAGCCTTGCGTTTTCCAAAGCTCCGCTTTAACACGGGCTTTGATTTCGTCTGTTTCCCCAGTAGACCGTGCGAATAGCTTTTCCCCATTTTCTGGATTGATGAATTCGACGTAAAAAGTACCGCCGCGCCGTTTGTGAAGATAATACTCCCGACCCATAAATAGCTCCTTCTGGGAAAAACTATGATTTTCTCATAGTTTTTCTCATTCGTTTTTCAAGGAGCCTTTACGCCGGTTCTTCCGATGGCAAAGACTGTTATGCAATTCCTTATAACGTAAGAAATCGTGTTTTGGGCCTTCCTGGACTTGAACCAGGGACCTACGGATTATGAGTCCGCAGCTCTAACCAACTGAGCTAAAGGCCCGTATTGTACGGCGCTTTTTTCTATTCCACTTTCTGCCTAAAAGGCGCTTTATCGATGCAACAGCCTAACATATTGCAAATTCTCTGTCAACAGAGGCATTAAAAATAAAAATCATTTTTTCTTGACATATTCAACATAGCGTGGTTAAATTTAACCCTGTGCATCTTGTGTGGTAAAGTCCAAAGTCGAAGGAGCTGACCATGGTGATTATGAGATGTGCGCTTATTGTTTCCTTTCTGTTTGCCGCCGCCGCGCTCGGTGCCGAAAGGTCGCCGCAGTGGGTAATTCCGTTGCGTGATGCTGTCTACGAGCAACGGCTTTCAGTCGGCGAGATAAGATCACTGTATCTGGAAGCCATATCGATAGCGGAACGGAGCCTTTCCGGTGCGCCGCTTTACCGTGAGCTTTCGCGTATTGAGTTCTTCATGGGGCGTGCTATGGAGTTTGAAGGGCTCAGGCGGCAGGCGCGGGCGCATTACGAGGAAGGGTTGCGCCTTGCCGAAAGGGCTGTGGCAATATCCCCTTGCGAATATGCCTGGACGCTGCGGGCGAAAAACCTTGCCTTTCTTATCCCAATGAGGGGCATGGCTTTTGCCGTCGTCAACGGCATGGATGTAGAAAGGTTCGCCGCACAGGCGCTGGCTCTTGACCCAAAAAAGGCACCAGCCCAATATCTGATAGCCGGCAGATGGCTTTTCGCCCCGCGCGGCTTCAGCAATATCCCCAGGGGCATAAGCATGATGGAAGCAATACTAACAGACGGTGCCCCGGGCAGGAGCGACCGTTTCAACATCTATTCAGCGATAGGCAGAGGGTTGGTTAGGCAGAGAAAATACGCCGATGCGATTCTATGGTTCGATAGGGCTCTGGACATCTTCCCTACGAATCGTGTAGTTCGGGAGCAGCTTGCCCTTGCGGAGGCCAGTGCCGTCGGTTTGTGATACCCACTTGCCCACGCCTGCAAAAAAAGATACACTGTTTCCCAATGGAAAATCCACCTGCCGCAGACGCCGCGCAGACTGAAGCGCAGTCCGCTGCTCTCCCAGGCTTCCGTAGCTTCAGGCTTAACGAATTTGAAGGTCCCCTTGATCTCCTCCTTTTTTTGATCAAAAAAAACGAGGTGAACATTTACGATATTCCCATCGCCCAAATTACCGAGCAGTATTTGGACTACATTGCGACAGTTCCTTCCCTAAACCTTGATGAAGTTTCCGAATTTCACGCAATGGCGGCAACGCTCCTGCTTATAAAATCAAGGATGCTCCTGCCTATTGAGATAAGCGGGGAGAACGAAGATGAAGACCCGCGCCAGGAACTGGTTGAGCGCTTAATCGAGTATCAGCGCTTTAAAAAGCTTTCAAACCTCATGGAAGAAAAAGAGCGCGAGGCTGAATGGGTGATTGAGCGCAAGCGCCTTCAACGCTCCCTGCCCTTTGACGATGACGGGCTTTGGGAAAAAGTTGATGTTTGGGATCTCCTGAAAATCTTTTCAAGTTTTACTTCCGGGCTTTCCAAGGAACGCATCATCGACCTATACGAAGAAGTAACGGTGAACGAAAAAATAGCCCTGCTTTATGAGCTTTTGGAAAGCCGCGGTGAGTGTTTGCTGACTGACCTCATAATTCGCTCAGGCTCCATCCTTGATTTTGTCTGCGCGTTTTTGGCAATTCTTGAGGCGGTCAAACAGCGGATGGTGGTAATTTTGCAAAATCGTATGTTTGGCGATATAATCATCAAGGCACGGGGGGAAGCGGTCAATGACGGAACTGGAACTGGCGAAAGAAACAGCGCTGATTGAAGCCATCCTGTACATGGAAGGCGAGCCGCTTGATGAGGCAGCTCTCTCCCGTATTTCCGGGCTTGCCAAAGATGTTGTGGAGAAGGCACTTGCGAAACTGTATGAGCGTTACGCTGATGAGGCTTCGGGTATAGAGCTTTCCCGCATCGGCGGCGGTGTGCTTATCTCACCCAAAAAAACATATTGGGATAACCTCAAAGAAAAATACGGCAAGAGAAACGATTCGCGCCTTTCCCGCGCCGCTATGGAAACCCTTTCCATAATTGCCTACTCCCAGCCGGTGACACGGGTAGAAGTTGAAGCCGTGCGCGGTGTACAGGCGGACAACATGATACGCCTGCTTCTTGAAAAAAACCTCATCCGGGAAGTCGGTAAAAAGACGTACCGGGAAAGCCTGTTCAGTATGGAACGACCAAAGAGTTCCTGAAACTGTTCCGCCTTGCAAGCATCGCAGATCTTCCCAAACTTGATGAAAGTGATACGGAGCGTTTTGAACTTGAAAAAGAATATTGATGCCGCTAACGCGGCAGACGCTGACGCACCAGGCGATGGCGCGATGCGCTTACAGGTTTACCTTGCCCATTCAGGAGTCGCTTCCCGGCGGGCGGCGGAGCGCTTCATTGCCGAGGGGCGGGTTACGGTAAACGCCCGGCAAGTTACCGAAGCAGGTCTAAAAGTGCTTCCCTCTGACGAAGTTTGCTTTGACGGCAAAGCGGTAAAACCTGAAAGCCGCCTTTTGTATCTTGTGTTGAACAAACCGCCGCTTTACATCTGTAGTTCATCTGACCCTCAAGGTCGGCAACTGGCGCTGGAGCTTTTGCCGCCGTGTACGGAGCGGCTTTACAGCGTCGGGCGGCTGGATTACCGCTCATCGGGGCTTATCATCTTTACCAATGACGGCAGCTTTGCCGCGCGTGTGTCGCATCCTAGCGCGGAAATCGAAAAGGAGTACCTTGTGGAATCCTCTGTTCCCGTTCCCGATCATGTGACAGAAGAGTTTGCGCGCGGGGTCATAGTTGAAGGGGTGCTTTACCGCGCGCGGGAAATCGAAAAGACAGGCGCAAAAACCCTGCGCGTGGTTTTGGTGGAAGGTAAAAACCGCGAGATCAGGCGGGTGTTTTCGCACTTCCGCCTGCATGCCGAAAAATTGCAGCGGGTTCGCATCGGGCCGGTGCTCTTGGGAAGCCTTAAAGAAGGGAAAAGCCGCCCTTTAACCAAAAGCGAACTTCAGTTGTTTCCATAGTAATTATGAAAGCAATATAACGAAAAGTTAGGAGCAGAACATGGTAATAGCCATAGACGGACCTGCCAGTTCCGGAAAGAGCACTATCGCGCAACTTCTCTCACGGCGGCTGGGGGAGAAAATCCCCGGCGAGGCGCCATTTACCCTTGTCAACTCTGGCAAGCTTTACCGCGCGCTGGCGCTGGGCTGCATACGCTGTGGAATCGGCGTGGGGGATGAGGCGCGATCACTTGAGTACGCCAAAAATGTCGGCATCAAGTATTCAGGTGAAAAGGTGTTTCTTGACGGTGAGGATGTGACAGAGCTCCTTCACAGTGATGAAATTGACAAGGTTTCCTCACCTCTTTCGGCAATCGTTCCATTGCGCCATTTGGTGAACGACCTCATCCGAAAGGTGGCTTCAGCGGGCAGTGTTGTGGCGGAAGGCCGGGATATGACAACGGTTGTTTTCCCCAACGCCGAACACCGTTTTTACCTTGACGCGTCGGTTGACTCGCGCGCCCAACGCCGCTACGAGCAAGGCGTTTCCAGCCTCGGATTGGAAGAGATAAAAGCCGCGATAATTAAACGCGATGAAATTGATAAAAACAAAACTGAAGGCAGTCTAATGCTGGGAGAGGGGGTTGACTACCTTGATACATCGTACTTGACTGTTGAAGAAGTTTATGACAAATTAGAAGGGAAATTATTCGATCGTATGGAAGGAAAGATCATGACGCAGAGGGAAGTGGAATCGGACACTGATCTGAAGGATAAGGCGGAAGGACAAAGCGCCCAATCAACCGCAGAAAACACTCAGATACAACAGCAGGAAGAGTACTTGAAGAACCTAAGTTCGCTGGAAGAAGGCCAGATGATTGACGGCCGGGTAATCCAGATAACCCAGGATCAAGTATTCATTGACATCGGTTACAAGTCGGAAGGTAAAATCCCGATAGGGGAGTTTTTAGAAATTCCTAAAGAAGGGGACGTCGTTCAGGTCATCCTTGTAACCAAAGAGAACAAATATGGGGAAGTAATCGTTTCTAAGCAGAAGGCGGATGCGAAGGTTTTCTGGAAAAATCTGCGTCAGGTATTTGCTGACAAACAGCCGGTGCAAGGCACCATCGACAAAATTGTCAAAGGCGGCTTTGAGGTGAACCTCGGTGCGGATGCCCGTGCGTTCCTTCCCATAAGCCAGTCGGACGTACAGAAAGTTGACAAGCCTGAAAAACTTTTGGGGCTGAAGTCGGAGTTCTATGTCGAGCGGCTGTACTCGGACAACAAGGTCAACATTGTGGTGAATCGCCGCAAGTGCATGGAAGAGCAGACGGAGAAAAAGCGCTCGGAGTTTTTTACCACAGCCCAAATCGGTGAGGATATTACAGGCGTTGTGAAAAGCTTTACCTCCTTCGGGGCGTTTATAGACTTAGGCGGCTTTGACGGGCTTCTGCACATCAACGACATGAGCTGGGGGCATGTGAACCGCCCCAAAGATTTTGTCAAAAAAGGGCAGGAAATCAAGCTCAAAGTTATCCGCATAGATCCTGTGGAAAAACGCATTAATCTTTCGATAAAGCATTTTTCCGAAGACCCGTGGGTGAACTTTGAGAACAAGTACCACGTCAACGACATCGTCAAGGGGCGTGTTACAAAGCTCACCGAGTTTGGGGCGTTTATCGAGCTTGAAGAAGGCATCGAAGGTCTTGCTCATATTAGTGAGTTCTCGTGGGTCAAGAAGATACAAAAGCCGAGCGAAGTTACCGCAATAGGGGACGAAGTGCAGTGCATGATTCTCGGTTACGACTTGCAGGCCGGGCGCGTGTCGCTTGGTTTGAGGCAGGTTACCGCCAACCCGTGGACGACTATCGATGAAACCTATCCTGTGGGGACACGGCTTACCAGAAAGATTGTCAAAGTTACCAACGTCGGGGCGTATATCCAGTTGGAAGAAGGCATAGACGGCTTTTTGCACGCTGACGATATTTCGTGGACTAAGAAGGTCAAACATCCGGGAAGCGAACTGCAGACCGGGCAGGAACTTGAAATAATGGTCATTTCTGTTGACAAGGACAACCGCAACATCAGACTTGGCATAAAGCAGTTAAGCGAAGATCCGTGGAAGAGTTTTGCCCAGGCCTACCAACCGGGAACACCGGTGGAAGGCGAAGTTTCTTCGGTGACCGATTTCGGCATTTTCCTGCGGGTATCCGGCGGAATCGAAGGTCTTATCCACAAATCAAACTTGTCTGAAAACAGGGATGAATCGCCTGATGAAGCCTTGAAGAAATTCAACGAGGGAGACAAGGTAAAGGCTGTGGTTCTGGAAGTGCAACCTGATAAGCAGAAGGTTGCGTTTTCGATACGGGATTTCCAAAAGAAAGCAAACCAAAGGGAGCTTTCGCAATATATGCTTGAAGATGAATCTGATGATTCTACTTGCACGCTGGGGGATTTCCTTAAATCGAAAGAGGCGGATGCCGCTCAAGCACAGGCTGCTAAGGACGCAGAGGAATAATCCAAATTGCTATGTTGGCAAAGATTGACGCGAAGAAGTTTAATACTCTAATAGAAGCCAACGCTTTGATTAACTCTGACTACGCTGATCTCAATTCTTTGCTGACAAATATCGTTGACTTGGCAACGAAGCTTTGCGAAGGCGAGGCTTCTTGCCTTCTTTTGGTGAACGATGAAAAAAAAGAACTGTATTTTGAAGTATCGCTGGGCGGAGCGGGCAAGGAAGTTAAACGCTTCACGATGAAAATTGGTGAAGGGATAGCCGGCTGGGTTGCATTGCACAACAAGTCAATCATCGTTGACAGTGTGCAGAACGACAGCCGCCACCGCCGCGATATTTCGCAGGAACTGAAATACACAGCGGAAAATATGCTTGCCGTTCCCATGCGCGTCAAAGACCAATGCGTGGGCGTTATAGAAATCATTAACAAAAAAAACGGCAAAAACTTTACCCAGGAAGATATGGAATGGCTTGAGATTTTTGCAACTCAGGCAGGAATCGCGCTTGTAAACGCGCGCAGCATGGAAACGGCGCAAAGTAAAATCGAGCAGCTTCAGGATTCCAGTAATCCGCGCATTGAAAGCCACTCACTTATTGCAAAAAGTCCTGCAATTTTGGAAAAAATTGAAATAATCAATCGTATAGCGAAAACCGATTCGTCGGTGCTAATTTTGGGGGAAAGCGGGGTAGGGAAGGAGATATTCGCCGAACGCATTCACCTTTTAAGCCCGCGTAGTTCAAAGCCTCTTGTGAAGGTAAATTGCGCGGCAATTCCTGAAGGGCTCATAGAAAGTGAGCTTTTCGGTCACGTTAAGGGGGCTTTCACCAACGCCGTTTCAGACCGCTACGGGCGCTTTAAAATGGCTGACGGCGGGACGATTTTCCTTGACGAAATCGCGGAGCTTCCACTTTCGCTTCAAGTGAAGCTTTTGCGGGTAATTCAGGAGCGATCGTTTGAAAAAGTTGGATCGGATGCGACAATTAGCGTTGATATACGCATCCTTGCCGCAACAAACAGGGACATCGAAAAACAAGTGAAAAAGGGTGAGTTCCGTGAGGATTTGTACTATCGCCTGAACGTGCTTCCCTTGCACATCCCGCCCCTGCGCCAGCGGCATGAAGATATACTTGCCCTGGCCGATTTCTTCTTGCAGAAAGGTATCAAAAAGACGAAAAACCATTTTGACGGCTTTTCAGAAGGTGCAATTAGCGCTATGCTTGAGTATTCGTGGCCGGGAAACGTGCGTGAACTGGAAAACTGCATAGAACGTGCCTGCGTTATCAGCAAGGGGCCGCTCATTGGCTCAAACGATATTTTTCTCAAGCCGTTTTCTGTCGAAGGGATACCGGACAATGGCGACAGAAACTTGAAGCGGGCAGAAAATTTGTTCAGGGCGCGTTACATAAAAAAAGTGCTTGCGGAAAACAGCTGGAACCAAACGGAAACCGCAAAAGCCCTTGCGATACAGCGGACATACCTTTCCAGGCTGGTCAAAGAGCTGGAAATCAACAATACCAAGGAGTAAGAGAAGTGTCAGACACCAAAACACCACAGCCGATTAAACCGGCAATGAAAAACGCCAGAGATAACGAATCAACCGCCGCAGAAAGGCTTATTGAGTTTTTACGGAACAACCGCAGACTTCTTTTGGCAGCCTTGGTTCTCATAACCGTAGGACTTTTCGGCTCTGTCATCGGTCTTGTTGTACGGGATAGGGTCACCGCCAATGCTTTTTTAAGCGTTGATGAGTTTGAGCAGCGTTACGACCAATTGTTTCCGTACATTGGCAGCGAAGAGGAAGAAGCCCTTTTGCGGCAGGGCGAAATTACCGCCTTGCTTGATGATCTTAGCGTTTTTGCCTCCCGGAATCGGGGTTTTGTTGCCGCAAGCGCCTACCGGATAAAGGCAGAAATTTTTGAACGCCAGGAGCACTGGGCGCTTGCACAGACATCGTGGGCAGCCGCAGCCGCGGCCGCACCGCGCAGTTACTTTGCGCCCATAGCGTTGTTTAATGCTGCGGCGGCAGCAGAGGAAGATGACAACACAGAAGCCGCATTAGGTTTGTACACGCAAGCCCTCGCGAGTACAGACGCGCTTTTTATCGCCGTTAGGGCGCAGTTTGCAATAGGCAGGCTAAACGAGGAACTCGGCAATACTGAAGCCGCCCTTGATGCTTACAGGGCAGTTTTGAGCAGATGGCCGCACGATCCACTTTTTGCAAGTTTAGCCCAAAGCCGCCTGATTGCTCTTTCAAATTAGTTGAGGTGCTGTATTTGTTTAGAAAGTTTAAAGAAGATTGTATGAGAAATTATATTAATTCTTTGCGGTTAAGGTCTTTATTTCTCTTGCCCGTTGCGGCTTTGTTTTTGACAGCCTGCGGGCTTTTGGAAGGCGAGCCGTTTATTGAGGCTATACACTCCGACAGGATAGAGAGGAGTTTTAACGATCGCGCTGTTTTGGATGTTACCGGTTACACTCCTCATCCAACGGCGTTTTCGCATTTCGCGATATTTTACCGTATATATATAAGTGATACTCCCGTACTTTCAACCACAACCGACACTTTCCCCCAAATAAATCCGACTTTGAATCTAGATTTTAACATTATTGGTCCTTTCATAGACAGCGAGACCTTAGTTGGCAGAAATATGCATAACCTTTTTACCAACCAGGGTTTTCGCTACCTGTCGCTTGCGCGCTTGGATCCCGCTATGCCGCCGCCGCATTTAGTCCCTGTTGACACTAATTCTGTCCTTGCAAGTATGGTTAACGAAGTTGTGGAATTTAGCTTTGAAGGCGGCTGGCAGGCTCACCCGGTTATGCGTTTTGTAAACCGCCCGATTGGTGATCCTGATAGGGAATTTGTCCTTTGGCGCGCGACAAGCCATGACGGCGTTGCTTTCGATCCGCAGCCGAATAGGCTTTTTTTTAACACCGCTGAACTGCGGAACGCCGCTTACATAAACCCAAACATGAATGCGGACGTGGCTGACAGAACCGGTATCCCCGCCGCTTCACGCCTTCATGCATTTGCCGCTTTATTTATTGTTGCTGTCGGCATGGATCACGCCACATTTTCAACGGTCTACAGCACCCCGTCATTAATTCACGTTTTTTTGCTGCCTAATACTTGGTAATGTTTAAACCTTAAGCGTTTGAGTCAAAAACGGTATCGCCGGTTGAGGTTTTGCTCACGTCAACGCCGCGGCGGTATTTTGCCAAAGCGTCTTTCTCGCGGCGCAGTTCGGTAAAAGCAAAAACCTCATTTCGCCCCTCGTCAATGGAAACCTGAGGAGTTGAGTACGCGCCAATTTCCTTGAGAGCCGAGTTTTTGGCCGCGGCAACATCGCCGGGGCGGCTCTGGTCTTCGCGCGGATCAAAAGTAGCAGGTTTGAAGTTATCGGGGGATGCCCAAACGCGACCGAAAAAAAGACCGCGGAAGTTGTCCATGCGTATTTTCTCGTTTTCTTTTTTTAAAAAATACTTCCTTAGCGCAGGAATGAGCCAAAAGAAAGCGGAAAACAAAAGTGGGACAAGCCCAAGTCCAATGGAAATTATCGGGAGAGGGTTAATTTCCGCTATCAACAGGAAAGAATACACCATGCCGTAAATACCGGGCACTTCTGCAGGAATTTGAAGCCCTCCGTCAACGACAACGGGAAGGAAATGCCCGACAGTAGCGGCACTGTGCAAAAAATAGCCGCCGAAAAGCAGGTTTACACCGTTGATAACACTAAACCAGAAGTTCATTTTTTGCGGGTTCGCCGAAAACGAGCGCGGTTTTTTGTAGAGCGTTGAAATACCGGCGGAACTTTGCTGGGCATCCTTTGCCGACGAATAAAGAATCTCTTCAAAGCGATAAACGATTGTCCCTTCCTCAGTCACTTCGGGAGTGCCGCCAAACTCAGCGCACAGACGCATAATGTAGGATTCAGCCATTTGCGGGTTCTGCCCTGTGAGGATCATAAGCTCCGGAAGCGAGACTACCCCCCGCTGTCTTCGCAAATAGGCAATAAATTCCTTTTTTTCGATTGTTTCACGGTCGCTGTTCGGGTCTCCATCGCCAAAGATAAACGAAAAAATCGCTTTGTGCATGGGGCGGCGGTTTTTTTTCGGCGGAGGGGCGCTTCCCCAGCGTCCGCCTCCTCCCCATGCCCCGCGCCCTGAGGCGGCGTTAAAGAGTTCAGAGTAAAACCACATGCGTATTATTAAGTGGAAAATGCCGAAGGAAAGACCTGCCCCGCTGCCGCCGCCTTGACGGTTGTTTTTCGCCGCCATGGAAAGCACCAGCGCCGCCAAAGCGATGGCTATAAAAAGCAGAAAGTAACCGACGAGCATAACCATAATCCACGCCTTAAAGAGAAACGTGAGCGCGGCGACACCATGACGTTTGAAAGCGGAAAATCCTCGTTTACAGGCGGGAATAAATCCCCTGTAGCGGCTGGAAAAACCGTGCGGGAAAGAGTACAAAATCTCCCCCGAACCGGTTACTTCCAGCCGTCCTGAGTATTCATCAGCGGCAGCCGGAACGAGCGCCTTCACTTCGTGTAAGCCAAGTCCGGTACCGGCTGCAACATCGGAAAGTGTTATGCCCTTTTTGTGTTTTTTAAAAACGGCAACTACTTTTTGGTAGGCTTTTGTGTCAGGTGTCCGCTGCTGCATTTTCTTCTGATGCTCCTTAATATGTCATGTTGTGGCAGGAATAGGTTCTTTCTTGTAATCTTTGAGTATGGAACTTAGTGTGATGCCGTGAAAATACCCGTTTACCATGTCTGTGGCTCCCACCCAGATGTGGTGCGACATACAATCTCCTACACGAGTGCACTTTTTCTGGCTTTTGTTACAAAGACTTAACTCCAGATTTTCCCCGGCAGCATCAACGAGTTCTTTAACCGTGATGTTTTCAAGCGGCTTGGCAAAGGAAAACCCTCCGCCAGGGCCCCGAGTGGACGCAACAATGCCCGCTTTCCTGAGCCTGAAGAAAATCTGCTCAAGAAACACCGAAGAGATGTCCTCTTTTTCCGCCAAAGTGCTTATGGAAACCGGCGCGCCGTCTTCCCCGATTGATGCCAGCGCAAGGCAGGCCCTAAGCGCATAACGTCCTTTAGTACTAACCCTCATAATAAACCCTCTTTTTTAGATGTAATGTAAAAAAGCTATGACATAGCCTATGCTGATTTATATGATAATATATTTCCCTTTAAAATTAAAGGGGGGAGTATACATATATCATCAAAATTTGAAATAAAAATATATATTCCTTGCACAAATTTTTACAATATACTATGCTTAAGTTATATTAAATTTTTCCGGAGGGTTTTGTGAAGAAAAAACTGGTGATTGTTGTGGCTTTGGCTACGGTTTTGTCTACGGGTACTGTATTTGCCGGCAATTTCGGTATTGGGGTGCATGGCGGTTTTGGCATTGGCGGCATTGGCGGAGGGGCAGGGCTCAACCTGGGTTTCGGGGACGCCGTTTTTGTGTACGTTGACGCTTTGGGTCTAGGTTCCGCAACCTATATATCAGGCGCTGTCGATTTTGTGTCCATTTTCCGCACCGAGTTTCTTGATACGTTGAGTTTTTATATACGTGCCGGGGTGGGAGCCGCCTTTTGGGGTTTCGATGATACATTTGGTCTTGCCGCCGCCGCACGCCTCCCTATTGGTTTAAGCTGGCGTCCCATTTCTCTCCTGGAGGTTTTCCTGCAAGTTGTGCCGCAAATAGGAGTGCAGATCACCCCCGATGTTGACCTGTGGACAAACTTCTTTGGCGGCAATCTGGGCTTGCGCCTCTGGTTCTAGGAAAAACACCGGTTTATTGGCAATAACACATTGTTGCAGAAAGCCTCCGCGCTGTTTAAGCTGGCGGGGGCTTTTTTTGTATTCATACCACTCATATCTCACGATTTCAACCGCACGGTTTTCGCCTTGGCAATTGGCAAAAAATGTGCGTTATGATACACTCATAGTAATGAATCAGGTAGTTCATAAGGAATCACTGAACAAAGAATAAAATCAATCAGTGATTCCTTAAGGCACAGTCTTTTGACGGCTACCTTCTTAGATACGAGGGCTATCAAATGAGAAAAAAACGCTTTTTGCGGATGGTCAGTATATTATTTTTGTCGTTTTTGCTTCCTTCATGCGTCACAGATCAGGCGCAGGCGGAGGAGCTTTTCGCCATAGGCATGGCATTTTTTGACCTTGGCAGGTTTGCGGAAGCGGAAACGTGGCTTCTGCGCGCCCGCAATGCTGACAGAACCATGGTTGCCTCAGAATACAATCTTGGCCGCATTGCCTTTGAAACCGGGCGTTTTCAGGAAGCGGCCGAGCAGTTTGAGCGCATCCTGCGCCGCGATCCGTATAACGTGATGGTATTACGCGCCGCCGCCTATTCGCGCATCAACAACGGGGATTTGGAAATTGCCGCTGACCTTTACCAGCGCGTAATGGCGTTAGTCCCTGAAAGCGCTGACGGCGGCTTTAACTATGCGCTGGTTCTTTACGCGCTTGGGCGGCACGATGAAAGTGAAGCCGCTTTGAACCGGCATCCCCACTCGCTTGAAACAAGCCCGCCTTCGCTTTTGCTTATGGCAAGGGTGAAAAGGGCTCAAGAGCGGATTGAGGCTGTGGATGCCTATGACGCGTGGCTTGCCGCTGTTTATCCTGACAGACCAAATCCGCAAGGAGTTTTTGAGTTTGCACTAACACTTGAGGCAGCGGGTTTTTATTTCCGGGCAATTGAGCAGCTGGAAGCGGCAATGGAACATCTGGAAACGGACACGGTAACGCTCCAGCGCAGAATGCTCAGGTTTGAAAGGGCGAGGATTTTATTGGTTGCTGACCCTGAAAACGAAGAGGGAATGACGGAGTTGTCTGCTTCCATTACCGATGGTTTTAACGATACTGACGCAATTCAAGCGATTTTGCTTGATGATCGCCTGACTTCTGCCGCCGCGGCGGCAATACGCGAAATTCTTGACGGGATGCAAGAAGGCACGTAAGCTTTTCCCTAGCAAAACCACGCGTTTTATTGTATAATGCTTTAAGCCATGATTGTTTCCATGATCCAACTGATTTTTGAAATTCCTGATGTAGACAGCATAAAGGAAAAGCGGCGCGTTATTCGCTCCATGAAGGACAAACTTCAGCGCCGCTTTAATATGAGCGTGGCGGAAGTTGATCTGCAAGATTCCTTGTCATTTGGGCAAATTGGCGGCGCGCTTGTGTCAAATTCGCGCGATTTTGGGGAAAGCGTTTTGCGCAAAGCGTTTGCGGCAATAGAAAAAGATGTTCCTGTGCGTGTTCACGACATGAGCATATATTCGGAGGAATTTTAACAGACATGAAAAAAATTATCCCCATTTTAATTTTGCAGCTTTTGCTTTTGACGTCCTGCTTCGGGGTCGATTTTGAAATTGCCCTAAATGCCGACGGATCAGGAATCATCACTTTGGAATACCGCGTTTCAAGGGCGTTTGACGCAATCGGGCGGCTTGACGGAAACGCGCGGTGGAACACAATTCCTGTGGGGCTTTCAGATTTTGAGCGTTCACTTGAGAGGCTCCCCAACATCCGCCTGCTTTCTTTTGCCGCCGCCGAAGACGCCCGCGACAAAATAATTTCCGCGCGTATGGAATTTTTGAGCATTGAAGGATTGCTTGAGTTTTTGGACGCGACCGGGCAGAGAACTTCCCTTTCCACACACGGAAACGAAAACAGCCTGATATTTACCCTTAACGAAGGTTTCAGCGTTTCAAGTCCTGAACTCGCGCTTCTTTTGGCGTCGGTTAGTTCCGGTTATTCAGTGAGGCTTGGCATGAGGTTTCCGGGGGAAGGAAATATGGAAGTCTCTGACAATCAAGGCCGCCTTATACAAGAGGCCAGTGAAATTGTAAGGGATGGAAGCAGGGTTTTCGCGTCGTTTCCGCTTTACCAAGTGCTTAATGCGGGTGAGGGAATGAATGTGCAATTTCGCTGGTAAACTGTTTTGGATATTATTATGAAGAAAGCCGCTTTTGTCGTTTTAGCCGGACGCCCTTCGGTGGGAAAGTCCACGCTTGTTAATCTTTTGTGCGGCGCGAAAATTGCCATTGTAAGTTCGGCACCGCAAACAACACGGAATTCCATCCGCGGAATTCTCACCAAACCGGAAGGTCAGCTTGTTTTTGTTGATACGCCGGGGCGCCACCTTTCCAAGCGAAAGTTCAACATGGCGCTGGAAGGCGTTTCTGACCGGGCGCTTTTGGACGCGGAACTTGTGCTTTATGTGCTTGACGCTGCGCGGGCGCCTGGTGAGGAAGAGGAAGCCGTTGCCTTGCGTTTGCAGTCTTTTCAGGACAGGATGATCATCGCCATAAACAAAACCGATTCACAGGGTTCTGACCCTGATTCTCTTATCGCGTTTATTAGCGATGCGCTGCCTGACATAAAAAGTGAAAACATTTTTTTAATATCGTGCCTGAAAAAAGAAGGAACTGACGCGCTTTTAAGCCGCCTTTTTGATATGGCAGCCCCCGGCATTCCGTTTTACCCTGAAGAGTATTATACCGACCAGGAATTGTCGTTTCGGGTTGCCGAGATTATTCGGGAAAAAGCGATGAACCGCTTAAGGGAAGAGCTTCCCCATTCAATTTACGTTGAAATTGCCGACATGGAATTGCGGGAAGACGGGCGGGCAAAATGCGACCAGAATGATGAGGCTGGTTCTGTAAAAAAGCGCCTTTGGGTGCGGGCGTTTATTATAACTGAACGGGAATCGCAAAAAGGCATGATCGTGGGAAAAGGCGGGGAGAAAATCAAGGCAATAGGTCTTGCCGCCCGAAAAGAGCTTAATTCTATACTTGACTGGAAGGTGGATCTTGATTTGCGGGTAAAAACCGGCAAAGACTGGCGGCATAACGATAAGCTTTTAAAGAAATTGACCAGTTAACGAAAATGCGCCAAAGCTTAGCCTCGTTGTGAAACGCTTAGTTTTTCTCCGTCAAAAAACGCTCAATTTCGCTGAACAAGCCGTCATACGTATCATGGCATGGCAGGTGTGCGTGATTTTCCCTGATGCTTTGCGGCGCGCGAAAAAGGCAGCCGCCGTCGGCTTCTTCAATCATCGCTAAATCGTTAAAAGAATCCCCGGCGGCAAAAACCTTGAAATTAAGCGTTTTAAACGCCGCAACCGCGTGTTTTTTGCCGTTGCTTTGGCGCAGGCGGTAACCTGAAATCAAACCGTCCGAAGAGGTTTCAAGCGAATTGCAAAAAAGGGTAGGGTAGCCAAGTTTTGCCATAAGCGGTTTTGCAAACTGGTCAAAGGTGTCAGAAAGAATGACAAACTGCACACGTTCGCGCAGGCGGCGGACAAAATCTTCCGCACCTGAAAGCACATCCATTGTCGCAATAACGTTTTGTATATCGTGCAACTTTAAATTGTGCTGATGCAAAAGGGCAATGCGGTAACGCATGAGCTTATCATAATCAGGTTCATCTCTTGTGGTTCTCATAAATTCATTAATGCCCGTTGCCTTTGAAAAGGCAATCCATATTTCAGGCACTAAAACTCCCTCAAGATCAAGACATACAAGATGCACAAAGTCCTCCTCGTATCGAATGACGCACTATAACACAGGGTGAGAAAAATGTATATTGTCAAGGTGAATGAGATTACGCCTTTTTTTAACCCCTTCGGCGCGCCAATTTTCCACGATGAAACGGTAAGCAGCACTTTTGAAGCCGCGCGCGCTCTTGCTGCCGGCGGCGCTCCGCATGGAACGGTTTTCATTGCTGATTTTCAAGAATCAGGCAGGGGAAGGTTCAGCCGCCCCTGGAAAACCGAGCGTGGTGAAAGCCTTCTTTTTACGCTGCTGCTCCGTTACAAAAGCATAAGTGAAATGCCTGCCGCCCTCACATTGCGAACCGGTCTTGCTGTAGCAGGCGCTATTGAGGATTTGGATGAGGAACTTAACGGGAAGGTTTTTGTCAAATGGCCGAACGACATTATGTTAAGGTCAAAAAAAACTGAACTTAACGATTCTGCTTCATACGCTTCCCGGAAGGTTTCAGGCATTCTCAGCGAAAGCGACGGCAAAACGGTCTATATAGGCGTCGGGCTTAATGTCGCGCAAAAGCATTTCCCGCTTGAGCTCCGCCACAAAGCCGCAAGCTTACAGCAAGCGCTTTCTGTATTGCCTGAAAACGTCCGCTTTGTATTGCTTGAAAGCATTCTTTCCCGTCTTTACAGAGAACTTTTTGCCGAACAAGGTGAAAGCCCTTCATGGCAGGATCGCCTGAACAAGCGCCTTTACAAAAAAGGCGAGATTGTAAGCTTTGCTCCGGATTACGGTCTTTCAAAAAACCTTGTGAAAGGCGTTTTGAAAGGTATAGGTACAGGAGGGGAGCTGCTTATAATGTGTGAAGGCGAAAAAACCGAAAAAGCTTTTGTGTCCGGGGAATTGCAGGTATATTAGTGATTCCCTGGAGGCTTTATATTAAAGGCGCTTTTGTGCTAATCTGTGGTTACCATGAAAATCTCCAAAAAAACATTCGGCATACTTTCTTCCGGCAAAAAAGTGCGCCTTTACACGCTTAAAGCAGGAGATCTCTCCCTTTCAATTTCCACCCTCGGCGCTACGTGGACTTCGCTTAAAGTTCCATCAGCGCAAAACGGAAAAGCCGACATTCTTTTAGGCTTCAGTTCCTTTGAGGGGTTTTTGCGCAACAAGTACTTTGGTGTGACTGTTGGACGTTTTGCAAACCGCATTGGCGGGGCGAAGTTTTCCCTGCGCGGGAAAGAGTATGAGCTTTTCAAAAACGAAGGGGAAAATTCCTTACACGGCGGAAGGATCAGTTTCAGCAAGCGGGTGTGGAAAGCCGAAAGTTATGAAGAGCGGGACGGTGTTTTTGTGCGCTTTGAGCTTACAAGCCCGGACGGGGATGAAGGTTATCCTGGAGACTTAAAAGCGGCGGTAAGTTACGGCCTTACAAAAACAAATGAGCTTGTTGCCGATTATCAGGCAAAAATTGATGCCCCGACACCTGTCAACCTGACCAACCACGCCTACTTTAACCTTGCCGGGGAAGGGTCAAACACCGATGTTCTTTCCACCGAATTTAAGTTTTACAGTTCCAGATATTTAGAGATTAATGATGAGCTTTTGCCAACAGGAAAATTAATCCATGTAAACGGAACCCCCTTTGACTTCCGCAGGCAGCAGCCGCTTGACCCCTCAATTAAGGCACTAAACTCTCGCGGCATTTCAGGTTTTGATCACTGCTTTGTCGTTGACGGTGTACCAGGAGATTTGCGCCCTTTTGCCGAAGTGTACGACCATTCAAGTGGGAGAATCATGAGGGGATTTACAACGCAACCGGGTTTTCAGTTTTTCACAGGCAACAATATAACAAATGAGAACGGGAAAATTGGATCAGTTTATGGGAAACACAGCGGCTTTTGCCTTGAAACCCAGCACTTTCCTGACTCCCCAAACCGCCCGGAATTTCCATCCGCGATTTTCGGTCCGGAACGCAGTTATCACGAAAAGGCGGTTTTCGCCTTTGATTGGTAAAGGATTATCTAAAAAACGGTTCGCTATCTTCACCCAAACGTGAATATAGTATACTATGTGAAAAATCTTTACAGATGAGGAAGCATAAGTTGAGGAAATTTCCCGGCTGCAACAACGGTCTTGCAGGTATTTTTGCAGTCCTGTTATGTATATTTGCCGCCCTTCACACATTTGACAAACGGGAGGCACATCTTTCCGCAAAAGCCGATTCACTCCTGCCGCTATTTACGCACGAAACAGCCGAACAGGCGGCGTTTAAGCTCGGCGATGTATCGCCGTTGTGGGTTCCTTCATGGCTGCTCGGCGAACAGCGCCGTTTTAATATAAATACAGTGAGCATAATCACAATACAAATTATAATTTTAGGCATTATATTGCTTTTTGCTTCCGGCCGCGGAATAAGTCAAATTCTAAAAGACAATGCAGCGTTGCGCCGCGATGCTGCCGCCCTGCTTTCAGGTGATCTTATGGATTTTGAAAAGAGAAACCGCATTGTGCACATTAAAAGGCGCAATATCGGCCTGCGCGTAAAACTTGCCTCTTTTACCATCGCGCTTGTGTTTGCCGTTGTGCTTATGATTGCCACTCCGCTTTATGTAATGATGACGCGCACACAGCAGCAAACTCTTTTGCAAGGTCTTTGGGATCGCTCGTTGGTGCTTCTTGAAGGAATAGCTATTGGTGCGCAGGTGCACTTGCCGGTGCAAAGTGTGTTTGAACTCAGTCTCCTGCCAAATCAGACGTTTGCTGTCCCTGAGGTACGCTACGTAACAATAACCGGGCATATTGGTGATGCTGACTTTTTTGAAGATGTGGTTTGGGCGACAAACGATCCTGATATTTTTGCAAAAATAGACACGGCGGAGTTTCAGCCAGGCATTTCACGCAAAACTGACATTTTAACCCCGTATCTTCAAGAAATTGCGTCTGAGTTTAACTATTTGGCGCGCAGTGAGATTGGCGCCCTGTCAAACAGCATCGCTGCCATTCACCAAGAGATTGATGTACTTTTGCTTTTGACCGATGAATACAGTATCGGCCGACTTGAAGAATTTCAGGCAATGGAACATACCTTAAAAGCGCGGTTAAGCGGATACTTAAACGCGCTTGCGCGGAACGTGGGATCGCTGCCGCATTTTTCTGTTGAGAACTTTACCGTTCCCCACGATCACAACTTTCTTTTATTCAAGCCAATTTTATACCGCCTTGGCGATGACAATGTGTATTTCAGGGGATTGGTGCGCCTTGAGGTGTCGGTAACATCCATTTTGGAAGAAATCGAGGCGGGACGAAACGCAAGCCTCCTCGTTATTATTATTGTTGCGCTTTTCGCCCAAATTACAGGCGCTGTTGGCGCTATGGTGCTTTCTATGCTTCTCATTCGCCCAATCCGCCAGCTTGTCAGGCACATTGAAATAATACGGGACACTGAAAACAAGGCAAAGTTATCGGATGTTGAGATACACTTAAAGACCACAGGCGAACTTGCGATTTTGGGCGATACCATTAACGAAATGACGCGGGGGCTTGCAAAAGCGGCGGTAGCCGCGGCTGACCTTTTGCTTGGCAAAGAAATACAGAAAAAGTTTATTCCTTTGGAACTTGACAGTGAAGGGAATAAGCTAAGTTACGGTTCAAAAACGACAGAGCACCTGGACTTTTTCGGCTATTACGAAGGTGCAAAAGGCGTATCAGGTGATTACTTCGATTACATTGACTTGGACGGACGTTATTACGCGATTATAAAATGCGATGTCGCCGGTAAAGGAATTCCTGCAGCACTTATTGTAATTCAGGTGGCTACAATATTCCGCGGCTTTTTCAGACGGTGGAGACCGACAGAAAAGGGTATGCATATTGAAGATCTGGTTTATTTTATCAACGACTTTATTGAAACGCTAGGTTATGAAGGGCGTTTTGCGGCATTTACCCTGTGTCTGTACGATTCCCATACGGGTATTGCGCGCTTTTGCAACGCCGGTGATAATGTCGTCAACTTTTTTGACGCATCCGAAGGCAAAGTCAGAACGCTCACCTTGCCTGAAGCGCCGGCAACCGGTGTTTTGCCGAATAAATTGGTGGAGTCCAAAGGCGGTTATAATGTTCAAACGGTGACTCTTGATCACGGTGACATACTGCTGTTATACACAGACGGTATTGAAGAAGCCAAGCGCAAGTTCCGCGACTCCGAGTATGAGGAGATTATTTGTGAGAACGGGATAATTGACACGCCGCATGAAAACCACATTGTAGGACAGGCGTGCGAAGAACTTGGAACGGAAAGAGTCAAGGACATAATTAATTCGGTGATGAACAAAAAACTTTACACCCTGCATAAATGGCATAATCCTGAAGGGGATGAGAAAGAACTTACTTTTGATTTTTCTTCGTGCGATGGTAGTGTCGCAAATGTAATTAAAGCTGTTGTCTCTGTGGAGAAAATATTCCGCTGTTATAAAAGTCCGCTTTTTTCAGAGGAAGATCAAGTTCTTGTGGACAAAACCGTAGACGCTTTTTTGAAGGAATATTTTCTTCAATACAGACATTATTGCTCTTATATACGCGATGTTACTGGTAATTCTGCATATATTCATTATACTCATATCAGGGATGATGAGCAGTATGACGATCTTACCCTTTTAGGAATCAAACGGAAGTGAGGAGCTTATGAATTTCAGCGACAGAATGAAAACCATTATTGATCAGGGACTGGTCGCTTCAAAAGAGCTTGCGGCAAAAGCGGGAGCAAAGGCGCAGGACATTGGAGAGCGCAGCGTGCTCATGTTTGAGATAAAGCAGCTTGAAAGTCAAGTGCAGCGTTTGGTTGCCCAGCTTGGCGCTGAAGCTTTTCAGGCGTTTAGCGAGCGCGGGGAAGAAAGCTTATCCAAAGAAAGCGCTGTTGTAAAATCCTTGCTTTCAGAGCTTGCCGCTGTTAAAGAATCAATCGAACGCAAGGACGCCGAACTTAGTATACGAAAAAATAAGCCTTAAAAAGTTTCCAAAACTGGAATTTGCACCAGCCGCATTTTTTACATATTCCCGCCGCGGGATTCTATGGCGGCGGCGGTTTCTCCGGCTTTCACCATCATTTTTTCCATTATGATTGGAATGAGCAGTAACAGGCGGGAAAAGCTTTTGCCGCCGCCCCTGCTTGTAAACGCAAGGTTTACAGCTTCCCATATTTGGAAAAATTGAGGTAAAAAGCCAAGCATGAGCGCAATGCCAAGCCCGATTTTAAGGCGGCTTAAACCAATGGACGCTTCAAAACCTGTTAAAAACTTTCGTATTTCCCCTGGCGTTGTTACGGCGAACAAAAGCGAACCTGCGGCAAAGGCAACGCTTATGCGCGCGGCGAACAAGGCGCTTTGATGCAGGTGCTCAAAGGTAAAAGTGAAGGGGGAAAATTGTACGGCGCGCGCGATAAAAACCGCAAAGACAAGCAGAAAAAGCGCCGTGCTTCCGCGCAGGAGAGTGTGCGGCGTTATACGGGCGGCAAAAGAAGCGAACAGTAAAATCAAGGCGAGACTTGCAATTATTATAAGGCTTAATCTCATGCTTCCGGGGAAAAAAGCCGCAAAGCTTGAAAGAAGCAGAAAACAAAGCTTAAACCCCGCAGGCAGCCTGTGAATAAACGTATTTCCCTTGCGGTAAGACCAGGGCAAAGGTTTGCTTTTTTTCGGTTGTCTACTCATCGGTTTTTTTTAGCCATGTGCAATCTGAAGCGCTCTTGCATTCCCCGCGCGGATCCCTCACTCCCCATGCGACTTCCAGCCGGTCAAGCACTTCATCACAATCACCTGAATCACAAATTATCCCGTCTGACAAAATCACAAGGCGGTCGGCATACGCCAGCACTTTTTCAAGTTCATGCGTAAGAACAATAACTGTTTTTCCGCATTGCTTTAAGTCTTTTATAATTGTTAATACCTGAATTACGCCGTGTAAATCCATATTCGCAAAAGGCTCATCCATGATGATAGCCCTACAGCCCATCGCCAATATCCCTGCTACGGCAAGCCGCCGTTTTTCCCCGCCGGAAAGCGTCCGCGCGTGAAAATCCCGCTTGCCTTTAAGCTTTAACGAATCCAGCGCGCTTTCAAGGCGCTTTTCAATTTCACTTTCAGGCAATTTTAAGTTTTCAGGTCCAAAACGTATGTCCTCTTCCACAGTTTCACCAAGAATTTGCGCCTCTGAATCCTGAAAAACAAGTCCCACTTCGCTTCTTAACTGTTTGCCGTACTCACTTATTTGCTTTCCCTTAAAATATATATTCCCGCTTGACGGCTGTAAAAGACCGGCAAGCATCCGCATTAAAAGCGTTTTCCCCGATCCGTTTGCGCCGGCGATTACAAGGCACTCCCCGGTATATATATCCAAATCAATACCTTTAAGCGCATGATAATCATTGGCGAAGATTTTGTGTAAGCCTTGTATGGAAAAAAGGATATTATTTTCTGCCACTTAACAATTCCGCTGCTGTTGTGCGCAGGCGCGGGGCAATAAGTACAGAAACTATGCCTTTAAGAATATCCCCGATGATAAAAGGCAGAAATCCTATTGCAAACGCTCCGCCAGCGCCAAAAAGTGAAAGATTATGCCCGACTGCAAGCCAAAGGATGCCCGGAACATAAACGACAAGAAAGCCTGAGGCGGCGGCGATGACAAGGCGGGGGCGGGCGGTTTTTATGCCGGGTTTTGGTCTGCCTGCGATAAGCCCTGCTAAAAAAGCCGCAAAGATGTACCCGACACGAAAGCCGCCTGTGGGACCGGCAAAGCCCGCAATGCCGCCCAAACCGCCTGCAAAAACGGGCAAGCCCAAAATGCCTGAAAGCGTGTAAAGTGAGATGGCGGCGGTTCCAAGTACGGGCCCCAAAATAAGCCCTGAAAGAACGACAAACATATTTTGTAAAACAATAGGAACAGGTCCTATGGGAATTATTAAAAACGCTCCTGCCGCGGTAAAAGCGGCGAATAAAGCTACCAATGCAATCTTGCTCACAATATTTCTCCCTTGTTGCTTCGTTTTTTGCGTTTCGGTTTTGCGCTTTTTTATTATGACAATTTAAGCAATTATGTCAAGATAGAAATTGGTATTAACAAGTGAAAAAGCCTCTTTGAACAGGTGAATTGCTAGGGAATCAGTGATTCCCTAGCAAAAAAGTTAGTCTTCAAGAACTTCAACGGCCTGTTCAAAAGAAAGCCCTTCGCGGTTTTCCCGGCTGGACAAGTTCCGTAACGTAAGCGTTCCGTTAAGCGGGTCTTTCTCATCAGGAATTATAAGCCAGCAAAGCCCTTTTTTTTCTGCCAGTTGAAATTGGCGGGTGAGCTTTTCATCCTCAAGAAAGACCTCGCACGGGATTTCTTTTTCCCTGAACTTATCGGCAAGCGCCTGATACGCACCGCCAAAAGCCTCATTTGTGCAGGCAATTGCCGTACGGGAATATGACTGCTTGCTTTGCAAGCGTCCAAGCGCTTCAATGCCCGCAATAAGGCGGTCAATTCCAATGCTTGTTCCAACACCGGTCAGCGCATTTTTCTTGTCGGCAGTATAAAGCCCGACAAGGTTATCGTAGCGCCCCCCTGAACATATTGACCCGATTTCAGGCATTTCCGCAAGAAACGACTCAAAAACAACTCCGGTATAATAATCAAGCCCGCGTGTTATGGAAGGGTCAAGTTCCACGCAATCGGTGATGTTTGCGTCTTCCATGTACTTATAAATTAAGCTAAGGCGATCAGATTCATCGCAGGGACCGGAAGCGGCAGTCATTGCAACCAGCGTTTGCGAAAAATCGCCTTTTATTGCGATGTAATCCAATATTTGGGAAGCCTTATCGCCGCCCACCGATTGCGCCAAAAGCGCCAAAGTTTCTTCGCGGCCAATTTTTGCCAGCTTGTCAACCGCCCTAAGTATATCAACGGAAAACTCAAGCACCCCAAGCCGGCTTAAAAAGCGGTTAAAAAGACCGCGGTGGTTCAAGCGGATAATGACCTTTCCGCCTGAAATTGCCGGCAGAGTTTTTGCCATCATGTGCAGTATTTCAAAGTCCGCGGCGGCGCTGTCGCTTCCTATGATGTCCATATCGCATTGGGTGAATTCCCTGTAACGCCCGCGCTGGGCATTTTCACCACGCCAGACTTTGGCAATGTGGTAACGCTTAAACGGGAAGGAAAGGCTTTCGCGGTGTTCGGCAAGGAAACGGGCGAATGGAACGGTAAGGTCAAAACGCAGCGCCACATCGCGATCCCCGTTGTCCTTAAAGCGGTATATCTGCTTTTCAGTTTCCCCGCCGCCTTTGCCCAAAAGAATCTCCGCGTATTCAAGCGCCGGCGTGTCTATTGGCACAAAGCCGTACGAACGAAAATAATGCTCGATTTTTTCAACAAGGTTTTTGCGGGCAATTTCTGCAGCCGGCAAAAAGTCACGGAATCCTTTAAGAACTCTAGGTTCGATATAATCAGCCATAACATCCTCTAATTCATCAAGTTTGAAGTGAACACGTAGGAACTATACCAGTAATAGTCTCTTTTTTCTACTCACCTCAGTCTGAAATCTTGCCGCAAAACTTCGAGTTCCACAGCAAGCGCATTGTATTTTGTTTAATCAATTAGGCGTAATTTAAGATGATTTTATTTTTAACCCTTGTATTTTACTCTTGGGTTTACTAGATTTTTGAATATGAAAAAGCTACTTTTTGCAGCGCTTTTTATTGCTGCCGCCTTACCAACATTCGCGCAACAACATAGATCAGACTGGGAAGACGATCGCCGCATGACCGTTACCACCAATCTCTTCCCGCTTGTCACCGGGGCATTTTTAACCGGGTTCGGCATGGAAGCCGGATTTGAATACGCCCCTGTAGCTTCAGCATCGATTAAGCCGAGCGTCCGTGTAATTACCTTTAATCCTGTAAGGTTTTCCGGCATGGACATAGACATAGACGAGCCGGACATCAGGTTTTGGCTTTTGCGCGCAAGTTTGGAAGGGCGCTGGTATCCGCAAAACAAATATGCAAAAGGCTGGTTTTTGGGTGGAAGTCTTCAGTTCCAAAGCATTGGCGCAAATGCCTCCTTCAATTTGGATGATGAGGCTATCAGTGCTTCGCAGTGGTTTAACATGTTAAGCCTTTTCGCCCGCGCAGGTTACAAAGCAGTTTTTCCAAGCACAAGCAGGGTGGCTTTTGTGGTGGAACCGCAGGTGGATCTTGGCTGGGTTGTATACAGCGACATCCCGCGAATGCCTTTAGGAGCGGATACCAGCTTGCACTGGTTTTTGGGCGCCTCGCTTGTCAGGGCAAGCCTCTTGTTTGGCGCTACTTTTTAATCGCCGCGTTTGAAAGGCTATCTGGAAGCAACCAACCCGCCGCAGAATAGCGGCTGGTTGGTTAAATATCCTCAAAGCGGATTCCCTCGCCTGAAGGTATAAATTGCGCGGCTCGCCTTCCGATGACACTTTGCTCCCACTCTGGTGAAAGACCCGGACGCAGGTTTTTTTCACTTCGCAGGCAGGCAATCATGTCTTTTTGAATGATAACGCCTTTTTCAATTGGTTTAAGCGCCCGTATACTGCGGTTTGTCCGCATATAATTTGCTGCCTCACTTGGAGCAAGCCGTTTTATCCCGTCCCCAAGCACCTGCTCAACAAGTTCGCTCCCTCTTTCCTGCCGCATCGCGGCGATCGTGTTTTCTTCACCGTTAATTTCAGCCGCCCTTACCGCCTTTACCATTCTTGCAAACTGGTCAGGCGGCAGGGCAATAGGGTCGTCAAGTCCTTCTTCCGATTGCGACAAGCAAAAGTGCTTTTCAATTGCGGCAGCCCCAAGTGCGCCGGCCAAAGCGGGAACCAATTCCGGGTCAAGGCTGTGATCGCTTATACCGGCAGGAATGCCGAAAATCTTGGAGAGATTTCGCATAACGCGCAGGTTGTAGTCAGTTTCAGGTGCCGGATAGGAAGTTACGCAATGCAGGAGGCAAATACTCGAACTAAAATTTCCGCTTTGGGAAAGTAAAGTAAGCGCATATTCGATATCGCGTAACTTTGAAACCCCCGACGATAGGAAGATAGGCAGGTTGTAACGGGCAACTTCTGAAAGCAAAGAGGTATAGTTTAATTCAGGGGAAGCTATTTTTATGCACTCAGGCTTTAACGAGTTTATTGCGCGCGCGCTTTGTAAGCCAAAAGGCGTGCACAAAAAAATCAGCCCCGCCTTTTCTACTTTTTCCTTTAACTCGGCAAAAAACGAAAGGGGAAGTTCCAGTTTTTTGAAACGCTCATACAAGGCTATGCTCCCACCGGGCAAAATCACATTACCGGTGGCAGGGTGCAAAATCTCATCGGCAAAGACCATCTGGAACTTTATGCAGTCTGCTCCGGCTTCTTTGGCAGCGCTGATGAGTTCTGATGCCTTTACCATGTCGCAGCCGTGGGAAGTCCCAAGTTCGGCGATTATGAGGGCTTTTCGCGAACCAAATTCCACCCTGTTCATGAAAAATTTGTGAGTTTTCACTTTTCCCCCCTGTACTTTTTTGCCGGAATACAGTATTATATTCAGGTGATGATTGATTTTCGGCTGTTTTTGGCAAAATCGATTGTTAATTATAATCAAGGAGATTGATACTATGAAGACGCTTAATTGTGATGTTTGCCACTGTATTCTGCATGCTCCGGTGAGCGGGCGCAACTATTTTCATCTTGCCCACAGGGACGTTTGTGAAGCCTGCCACGATAAGTTGCAGTCACAAATAAAACCTGTTGTCAGGACAAAGATGCCGTTTGATTATGCGTGGTACGGCGCTTTAGTGCAGGAGTCTATCGAAAAAGCTGTTCAAAAAGGCAGATTCGACGTAAAATAACCTTTGGTTCTGATTGCACAGCGATGCGTTTTGAGAAACGGCGCTTGTGCTTCAGTTTCGAATTGCAACAGAAAAGCTTAAAGAAAACTTTTTTCGGACTTAGATATAGGTTGTCACATGAGCCTCTTTCAAAATTCGGTTGATTTTGAAGGGGGTTTCACATATATATATATTTTCCTGATGCGGCAAAAAGGTCAAAGTCAGGATGGATCGATGAAGGAGCAGTTATGTCAGGCCACAGTAAATGGGCGACAATCAAACACGCAAAAGGTGCTGCCGATGCCAAGCGCGGGCAGGTTTTTACCAAACTCATTAAAGAGATTTCTATTGCCGCAAGAATGGGCGGCGGGAACCCAGACGGAAACCCCAGGCTTAGAACGGCCATTATCAAAGCCCGCGGCGCGAATATGCCCAAGGATAATATTGACCGGGCAATCAAAAAAGGAACCGGGGAACTTGAAGGGGTCAATTACGAGGAACTCACCTACGAGGCGTATGCATCAGGCGGGGTCGCCTTGCTCATTTATGTGCTTACCGACAACAAAAACCGCGCCGCGGCAGATGTCAGGAATATTCTCACCAAGGCCGGCGGACAATTGGCAACTGCGGGATCTGTCTCAAGGCTTTTTAGGAGGCAGGGAATTATTACGCTGGACGGTGAGAAATACTCTGAAGATCAAATTATGGAAGTTGCCATTGAAGGCGGGGCTGAAGACGTATCGCTTTCTGACGGCATTATTGAAGTTACAACTTCCACCGATGACTTTGAAGCGGTTGTAAATGCTTTAAGCGAAAAAGAGTTTGAAACCTTAAGTGCAGAGGTGAGCATGGTTGCAGAAGCGGATGTTTCATTGGATAATGAGGCAACCGCAAAGGTGCTTAAGCTCATAGACAAGCTTGAGGAAAATGACGACGTGCAAAACGTCTACTCCAATATCAGTATTCCCGACGGGTTCCAGGCTGACTAAAAAAAAGCGTATCATAGGCGTTGACCCGGGCTTGGCCAGTACCGGCTGGGGAGTGCTTGAGATGACGCGCGGCAAGCTCCTTTATGTTGCCCACGGCTGCATACAGACAACAGCAAGCGAGCCGCGCGGGGAGCGCCTTTTATCGATTTACAAATCCTTTGTTACCGTATTAAAAACTCACAAGCCCGTTTCTGCGGCGATTGAAAACCTCTTCTTTGGAAAAAATGCTTCCAGCGCGATGGCGGTGGCAGAATCGCGCGGTGTTTTGCTTTTGGCTCTTGCGGCAGAAGGGATTCAAGTGGCTGAACTTACCCCTAACGCGATAAAAAAATCTGTGGTGGGGGTTACAAAAGCAGACAAAAGTCAAGTTCAGGAAATGGTGCGTGTTATTTTGGGGCTTAAGCAGCCGCCAAAACCTGACCATGCCGCAGACGCTTTAGGTGCCGCAATTTGTGCCGCGCACCATAGCGGCGGTGATCAGATCGAGGCGCACTTTTAGGGAATCACGTGTGTTGCGGATTAGGTAGCCTGCGCTGCTATTAAGCAGCGTGCGGCATGGGAAAAAGAAACCTAAATGTAAGCCCTGAATCAGAACTTGAGACGTTTATCGTGCCGTTATACGACTTTACAAGATCCTTTACCAGGCTCAAACCGACTCCCTGTCCGGCGGCAGTTGTCACGGCATCGGCAGTGCTAAACTCCGGGGTGAAAACCACTTTTAAAAGGGTATTCCGGCTGACATCTTGAACACCGGGGTGCATCTTAAGGTATTTCTTTTTGATTTTTTCCCAGTCAAAACCACCACCGTCATCGGAAAACATAACTTCAACTTTGTCATCAATCGATTTTATGCTGTATGATAAGAGCCCCCGGGGATTCTTCTTTTTGCGGGCGCGCTCTTCTTGAGTTTCAATGCCGTGGTAAATGGAATTTCGTATTAATTGCAATAAAATGTCTTTTATGGGTTTTCGCAAGGGCGATTCAAGCACATGCATATCAACAGCACCATGCACAAGCTCAACTATCTTTCCGGTTGAAAGAGCGGAGCGTTCAATAGCTTTTTTAAGCGACCCGATAAGCACCGCGTCCACGAGGTGGGAAGATTTATAATTCTCGATCTTCTTAACCATCGCCAAGTGCGAATCTTTTTCCTGCATTATAGAATCAAGCCGTATGGCAAGACTCAAAATATCACTCTGGGATATTTCTTTCTTCGCAGAAACTACCTTTATATTTTCTTCAAGCGCATGAAGTTTCTCGGCGAAGGTTTCAAGACCCAAAATGAGCGCATTGGCCTTTATTGAATGGACGTTTTGAAAAAACCTTGTTACAGCTTCCTTTTCAGAAATATCCTTGTCTTTCAAAGTAGTGTTGATGATATTAAAATCATTTTCAGCATCTTCGATAAAATCTTGAAAAACAACAGGATCGACCTGGATTACTTCAAAAATTTTCTTCATTTCAAGTTCCTGAGCGTCTTTCTGGGCCTGAAGCTCCCTTTCAAACTCTTTTTCCCTTGAAACATCTTGTATAACCCCGACAATTACAGGTTCTGAGTCTTCAGATTCTACCAAACGGAATCTTGTACTTAGAATTTTAACACGGTCATCAACTTTATATTCAAATTCGCCAATGGGGTTTGCTGACTCCAAAACCTTGATAGTTTTTGATTTATCAAAAACCATCGAAAAGTAACCACGTATAATTTTTAACTGCGGGGCACTTAAAGAAGAACTAAGTACGTCAAGAAAGTTTTTCCCGGCAAGGTCTGAATCATAATACGAGAGGATTGAAATCAGCGGTTTTGAATACAGGGGAAGAATTTTAAGTTCTTTATCCATACGGAAAACGCCGTGGGGGATATTATCTTCCATCGTCCGAATAATGTTTTTCTCCTGCGCGAGCTCAGAGTTAAGC
>JAIRQD010000073.1:0-6558 GCA_031256655.1 Treponema sp. | reverse complement strand
TCTTGACAATAACAGAAATATGATTTAGTTTCCTTCGAGGCATTCTTGGGCACCATGCCCAATGGTTTGCGGCTGCTTGCGCAAGCTCTGCGGGACAGACGTAAACGAAGAAGTTGTTGTTGCATCAAAGCTTTTGCTTAGGAATTTTTGGATGAATGTCTTTATCTGTTCTCATTGGAAATCAGCGACAACAATTTTTCTCATTTTTTGGGGTGCAAAATGGGTGCCGCTGATTTTTCTTGTAAGGAGCTAACATGAAAAAGCATATCGCATATTTTTTCTTAATTGTACTTTTTCCAGTTTTATTTTCCAGTTGCCCTTTTGGCGGCTGCCAGGCATGGCGAATAATATTTGAAGAAGTCCGCCACGGGCCAATTAACACCAACATAATCGGCATTGTCGGTCCGCCTGAAACAGAGGTGTATGTCGAAATAACCTTTAGCGAGGCAGATGAAACAAGCCCGGGACATAACAAAACGGTAAGCAAAACAGTTCGACTTCCGTATGTCTTTCAACAAAGGGTGTATATGACTTACAGGTACCGGGAACATGAGGATAATCTAGGTACAGTTAGTTTTGTCAAAACATTGCTTCGTGACTTTACAGAAGGCGGTGCGGAATATTTTAGAATAGTCAACAATTCAGAGTTCGACGTTGAATTTTTCTTGGTGGATGCGAATACAGATATGATAGGCACTTGAAATAGAATACCTCAAATTCGATATAGAAACGCGCCACTGTACTTCTTGCTGAATCCTGACAGCAAACCTTCTGGTAATGTAATGGATTTTACCGGTGTTATTGCTTTTGAAGGTGACAGGATTGGCGACCTTACAGTAACGGCAGAATGGAATATTGAGGACGTAGCAGAACTGTACCGCGCTGAATTTATTGAACGTAATACAGAGACACGATTAACACTTTATGGCGATCGACTTATTGACCATTGTGAGCCAAACAAAGTAGGGTTTGTCAATATTAGAGCTTTCGCCTGAAAACCCTGTAATTTATGTTTGGGAAAATGTTGTTGCGGCGCTCCAGTTGGGTAAGCCATTCGGTGCTGATATAACTTCCGCCTAATGCTTCATAAATTGTTGTGAAGTTCCGCAGCGAGTTTTCCACCCGCAAGCGCGCATAATCACTGGATTCCTGCTTGTGAAGCATTTTCGGCCAGTCAGATGCAATCACCAAAAGCAGTTCGCGGGCGGCCTGATTAAGCGCCCGTTCTTTCAGGCTTGTGCTGTTTGGGAAACGCTCCGACATTTCAACCATCCGCTCATGCGCTTGCTTGATGTGGCAATACATCCAGTCGTTTGTTGCGTCAAGCCAGGTTTCCGCGTACCCGCCTTCGCCCCACGAAGAAAACTCTGGGCTTACTGTTTGAAAAGCCGACGTGTCTTGCCTGCACAAATATTCAGACGGCGTTAAAAACTGGACATTGCCGTTCTCCGCCCCTTCGCGGAAAAGCGCTTCCAGAAAATGTTCCCCTTCATGCCAAAAGCGCCCCAGCGAATCAGCCTCAAACGCGCATAAACTTAACGCCACTCCGTCAACCAACTTGTCCGCCGATTGCAGGCGCTTAAGCCTTTCAGCCAAAAACTCTTTTGCGTGTATTTTTGCCTTTGATAATGCGCGCTCAAGGTCATAAGGCGTTTGTGCCAAGCCGTCTTCACCGTTTGCCCAGTATTTATAACCGGTTTTGCTGCGCGTGCCTTGCTGGCTCAAAAAGGGCTTTACATGTTTTGAAGGCAGCTCAAAGCCCTGATCACGGCGATTATCACGATAATCAGGGTCTAAAGTCATTCGCTGCAAATCCTTTCCCGCATAAAAATCCCTGCCAAAGACAAAAATACCGCCGGGGGATCGCACAGGATGGAAAGTTCCTTTTTTCGCCGCCGGATGGGCAAAAGCAAGGGCGTGGGAATCAACAATTGTGTAACCAAAGTTGTAAGCCCGCAGCCACGATTCCAGTGTGCTCTTCCAGCCCAGCTCAGGAAGCCAAAAACCCTGCGGGCTTTTTCCAAAATTGTCACGGTATGTTGCAAGGGAAACTTCAAACTGGGCCTGAATCGCTTCAGGGTATGCGGTATAAAACGGTAAAAAAGCGTGTGTCGCCGCAGTGCCCAAAAGCTCTATACGCCCCTTTTTTTGAAAAAGCTCAAAAGCCTTTAAAAGATTTTTTTCATAGCGTTCGGTAAAAAGAAAATGATTATCCACAACCTTGTCGTAGGCTATCTTTATGAGATCGTAAAGCTCTCCATTTTTTGAGTTCCGCTTTAGTTCTTCCCCGCCAAACTCAATTTGCCTGCCGGTAAAATCAATGTAGCGCTGAATTAATTGTTCATCGCTAAGCATATGGCAAAGCGTGGGCGAAAGAGAAAGCCCAACCCTGAAAGGAATCCTATCCCGCTCAAGGCGCTCAAAAGCCAGAAGCAGCGGAATATATGTTTCTGATATGCTTTCAAAAAACCACGATTCTTGCGGTGCATTAATTTGTTCGCAATGGCGGACAAACGGCGCATGACCGTGGAGCACAAGGGTTACTACCGGACTGCTCATAAGTTATTATTAACTGCGCTCCTTCGAACGCGGGGAAATCGTTCTTTTTTACGAACCACCGAAAAGTCTTCGTAACCTGAAAGCATTACAAGGGGATTCTCCGCCGCAAAAGAATGCGCTTCTGAGCGCGTCGGCAATTCACGTAAAACAGGCATACTAAAAGGGCTTGAAACGGCAAGAACCGTTTCGCCACTTTTTTCTTCTACACACAACTCAACTTTGTATTGCTGCTGGCTTAATGAAACGTGCCCGTCCGTTTGCTTTTCTTTCTGCGCCATGTGGCTTAAACCAAGATACCACGTTGTATCGTTTGCATTGATGGTAACGGTGAAAACGCCTTGAGCTTCACCTTTCGCCTTTCCTGTTTCATCCTTTTGAGCAGTTTGGACTTTTAAAGGTGACACTTTTAAGTAGTAGCCTTCAAAATCCTCGGATTTTTCGTAATACTCCTTGTCTTGGGCTTTTATCTCCCAAAAAACAAATGCCCAAAAAGGGTCACGGATAAGCACATCAATAAAAGTGATATTGTATTGCTTGGGCAGCGGCACAGGCTCAACCAAAGATGCAACGTCTGTTTCCGCTTGGGTTTGAGTCTCTCCCAAAAAGTTTGCCGTTATGTCAGAAGAGCTTTCCTCATGATTGCTTGAGGAAATAATATCGAGTAATTCTTCGATAATGAAGATTCTATCTAAGTCCAACGGGATTTCCACCCCAAAGCTATCCGCCATTTTTATCAGGTCTTTTGTCGAAAGGCTTTCAAGGCGCACCCTCACCGCGCCCGGATCAGTTAATGGTGATTTTGATCTGTCTCCGGTAAGCATCACTTCCACGGTATAGAGTATTATGTGAAAGTGAGGGGCTTGTCAACAGCGTGCCTAAGGAATCGCCAATTCCTTAGAAATCCGCGATTCCTTAAGTGCCTATTTTCCCCGCAATTTCAAGCAGTTTTTCTTTGGTGTTCAAAGACGGATCCTCTATTACAGCTTCCAAAAGCTCACGCAAGACAAAGCCCAAACGCTTGCCTGATGGGATTCCTGTCGCCATAAGGTCTGTACCTGAAATCGCCAAGTCCTTCAAGGAAAGCGCTCTGCTTTGGGCAAGCGTTTTTTCTATGCGGTCAATCAAGGGGATCAACAGGCGCGGCGGCGGCGGAACGGCGCTTTGGGCGTATGTGTCTGAACGGCGCAGGGCATACAAAAAAGGAAGATTTTCTTCGCCTGCGCGTATGATAAAGCGCCGCACTGCGGCATCGCTCCAGCTCTCATCGTAGTGAAACATGTGGTTGAGTACGAGATGGCAGGTTTTGTCAATCACGGCGTTGGGAAACCTCATGCGCAAAAGTATCTGGCGTGTAAGACGCTCTGACTCTTTTTCGTGGCGGTGAAAAGAGCGAAAACCTTCAGCGTCCACACTCATGGTTTGCGGCTTTCCAATGTCGTGGAAAAGAGCGGCAAGGCGAACTTCTTGGGGAAAGTCCTGGCTCGCCGCATAGTCGCAGGAAAGCAGACTGTGATCAAATACATCAAAGCGGTGAAAGCCCTGATTTGCGATTCTGTCCTGTTTAACGCCCCTGCAGACAGAGAGTTCAGGTATAAAAACTGATAAAAGACCTGTTTTTTCCATTAAGAGAAGCGCCGTTGAAGGTTTCGCGGAGGCGATTATTTTTTCAAACTCCTCTTTTACCCGCTCGGCGGCAACTTCGGCGGTGAGTGAAAGCGCGCCGGGAATTGCCTGTAATGTCGGTTCATCAAGCTTAAAATCCAGTTGGCTTGCAAAACGCAGCGCCCGCAAGGGGCGAAGACCGTCTTCAGAAAACCTTAAATCGGGGTCGCCCACGCAGCGGATAAGGCGCTTTTTTACGTCCTTTTTGCCGCCGAATGGGTCGATGAGCGGCCCCCTCGGCAGGCGGTACGCGGCGGCGTTCATGGTGAAGTCGCGGCGGGAAAGGTCTGCTTCGATTGACGTGCCAAACTCAACTTTGTCAGGCCGCCGCCCGTCGCTGTAGCCGTATTCGCTTCTAAACGTGGTAACTTCCACCGCCAAACCTTTGTAGTGCACGGTTACCGTTCCGTGTTTTATTCCTGTGGGAATTACAAAACTCTGCACCTGCTCGCCGCTTAAGCCGGTTTTTTTTCGATGGAATAAGGTGATCACTTCTTGCGGCAGGGCATCAGTTGCCAAATCCCAATCTTTGGCTTTGCGCCCCCGCAGGAGATCGCGCACCGCGCCGCCGACAAGGTAAACCTGCTTGTCCGCCTGGGTAAAAATGGATGTAATTTCTTTCACTGTCGGATGGATATTCACGCTGTTATTTACTATACTACATTTAAAGAAGTTCTGGTAGCCTAAGCCTATTACATTTTGGGGAATGCTTTGAAGGGAATTGCGTTTATCGGGGGGGGTGGCCCTCCTAGCGGCGTTTTGCGGGAGATAGCCTGTGGCGCGGATGTGCTTGTTGCCGCCGATTCAGGTTTACAGCTGTGCGAAGGTGCAGGGCTTACCCCCGATTGGGTTTTAGGCGATATGGATTCACTTGACGACATTAAACGGCTTGAAAAGTATCCTGGCGAAAGAGTGATTCGACTTCCCGTTGAAAAGGATGTTACTGACACGGAGTTTGCCGTAAGTTTTTTGCGAGGCAAAGGCTGTAGTGAAATTTGGCTTTCAGGCGGCGGCGGCGGAAGACTCGATCATCTTTTTGCGATTCGTGCCATTTTTGAGCGCGCTGATCCCCCCGCCAGATGGTACACAGGCAATGAAATAATCCATTGCCTTGAAGAAGGCCGCTCTCTTTGCACAGAGCAAGAGCCGCAAAGCCTTGTTTCAGTTTTTCCGCTGGGCGATGGCCCGTGGGAGGCCGAAAGCTCAAACCTGAAATGGCCGCTTGAAGGGCTGGTGTGGGAACGGGGGAGCGCGTGGATTAGCAACGTCGCTTTAAGCGGGCGTTTTGAAATCCGCGCTGTTAAAGGGCGGATTATGGTGGTGCTTCCGGTGGTTTTGGAAGAAGATATAATGAACAACAAATAAGGGAAAACAAATGGGAGCGATAATTATTGACGGCAAGGCAACAGCGGCAAAACACAGGGAGCAGGCAAAGGAAACCGCCGGATGTTTAAAAGAGCGTGGAATTCTTCCATGCCTTGCGGTAATTCTTGTAGGCGAGGATCCAGCAAGCCTTTCTTATATTACTGCCAAACAAAAAGCCTTAAACGAAGCGGGCATGGAAAGCCGGGACATACGTCTTGATGCGGCAACACCTGAAACGGAACTTCTTGCCCTTATCGCTTCGCTTAACGCAGATGAAAACGTTCACGGCATTCTCGTGCAGCTTCCCCTTCCAAAGCATATTAACGAACAAGCCGTCATTGCCGCCATAGATCCACGCAAGGACGTGGACTGCTTTCATCCTGTCAATGTGGGCAGGCTTCTTTTGGGCGAAGACGGTTTTTTGCCCTGCACTCCGCTGGGAATCGTGCTTCTTCTAAAAGAAATGAACATCAATACACAGGGTGCGCACGTTGTTGTTGTGGGGCGCTCCAACATTGTAGGGAAACCGGTTTCACTCTTGCTTGCCCGCCGCGATTTGAACGCCACTGTTACCATGTGCCACACAGGCACAAAAGATTTAAGCCTTTTCACACAGCAGGCGGATATTCTCATCGCTGCTGCCGGAAAAGCGGGGCTTATAACCGGCGGCATGATAAAAAAAGGAGCGGCTGTGATTGACGTGGGCGTAAACCGCGTAATCGACAGTTCCGCCGCCAAAGGCTTCAGGTTGAAAGGCGATGTCAACTTTGAAGAAGCAAAAGAAGTTGCCGGCTGGATAACGCCCGTTCCCGGCGGCGTAGGTCCGATGACCATCGCCATGCTGTTGCGGAATGTACTTGCGGCGGCGGCAGGGAACAGATAAGATATACCCAAGATGGCAACAAATAGCTTTCCCATGCCCGATGTGCAAAACCAGGCTGACAACCGCGAAATTCCCCTTTCAAAAGTAGG
>JAIRQD010000070.1:0-6469 GCA_031256655.1 Treponema sp. | reverse complement strand
CTTGAGCGCACACTAGATGATTCGGCAAACCGCCGCATTGTTATTCCGCAGGCTTTTTTGGCAACGGACGCGATACTTATGCTTTTAATAAACATTGCAGGTGGTTTAACTGTATATCCGAAAGTGATCAAAAAACAGTTAGACGATGAACTTCCGTTTATGGCAACTGAAAATATTTTAATGCACTGCGTTAAAAAAGGCGGCGACAGACAGCTTCTGCACGAGCGCCTGCGTATACATTCTCTTGAGGCGGCAAAGCGGATAAAAGAGGAAGGGAAGGAAAACGATTTATTGTCCCGCATTTTGGAAGATAAGGCTTTCGGGATTACAGACAGCGAATTACAAACATTGTTAAAACCAGAGCAATTTATTGGCATGGCGGAAAAGCAGACCGAAGTGTTTTTAAGCGAAGTAAAAGCAATTTTACAGGAAAATGAAGAATTTCTTGGCGCGGCGGATGAAATTTCAGTTTAGGAGGAAAAATGCTTACAGCAATTGTTGGAATTAATTGGGGCGATGAAGGCAAAGGCCGCATGGTAGACCTTTTATCAGAAGGGTACGATGTGATTTGCCGGTTTCAGGGCGGTAATAACGCGGGGCACACTGTGGTAAACGAAAAGGGAAAGTTTATCTTAAACCTTCTGCCATCAGGCATTTTGCGGGACAGCGTTACCAACGTCATGGGAAACGGAATGGTGATTGACATTGAACATCTGTGCGGTGAGCTGAACGGCCTTAAAGAAAAGGGCGTTTCTGTAAGACCTGAAAACCTTAAAATCAGCGACAAGGCGTTTGTCTGCCTGCCTTACCACAAGCAACAAGATGTGCTTGAAGAAGAACGGCTGGGCGACCAAAAGTATGGCTCTACCAAACGCGGCATTTCGCCTGTGTACGGCGATAAGTACATGAAAAAAGGCTTGCGTATGCTTGACTTGTTTTCACCGCTTTCACTCGAACAAAAACTCAAAAACATTCTTGATTGGAAAAATCTCACGCTTTCCGGTTACGGGGCAAGTCAAGCGGATTTTCAGGCAATTCTTGACTGGCTTAAAAAACACGGTGAATACCTTAAACCCTTTGTAACTGATACGACAGATTACCTTAATAAATCGCTAAAGGCAAAAAAGCGGATTTTGTTCGAGGCTCAGCTTGGCGCGTTACGTGACATTGATTTCGGGATTTACCCCTACACGACATCTTCGCAAACGCTCGCTTCTTATGCGACAATAGGTTCAGGCATTCCAGGTTACAAGCTTGACAGGGTAATCGGCGTGATGAAAGCGTTTTCAAGCTGTGTGGGCGAAGGACCTTTTGCCGTTGAAATGTTTGGCGAGGAAGGGGACGCGCTTCGCGAGGCGGGCGCTGAATACGGGGCTGCAACCGGCCGCCCGCGCAGAGTGGGCGCGTTTGATGTTCCGGCAAGCAAATACGGCGTAATGGTTCAAGGGGCGGATGAAATCGCGCTTACAAAGCTTGATGTGCTTTCGTACATGGAAAAAATTCCTGTGTGCACCGCTTACGAAATTGACGGAGAGCATACTGTTGAGTTTCCATCAGGCGACAGACTTTCAAAAGCAAAACCTGTTTTTGAATATTTGGACGGCTTCAAAACTGATATTTCAAAGTGCCGCACAAAGGAAGATTTGCCGGCCGCCGCGCTTGCGTACATACGCTATCTGGAAGACGCTGTCGGCTGCCCAATCCGTTATGTTTCTGTCGGTGCTGAAAGGGATGAATATTTAACGATGGGCGATTGAAAAGCCTGAAAAAAAGCGGGGGTAACGTATGTGCGGAATTATCGGGTATGTAGGAAAACAGGACGCGGTTCCCATCATTGTTGACGGGCTTAAAAAGCTTGAGTACAGGGGTTATGATTCCGCTGGGCTTGCGATTTTTGCGGAAGGGAACTTTGATGTTGTGAAGCAAAAAGGCCGCCTTGCCATGCTTGAACAGCGGCTTGTTACGCGCCTTAAAGAAAACAATCCGCTTTCCGGAAACCTCGGTATAGGGCACACCCGCTGGGCTACACACGGGGAACCTTCCGATACGAACTCCCATCCTCATCTTGGAAGCCGCAGCAAAATTGCCGTCGTTCATAACGGCATAATCGAAAATTACAAGTATCTAAAAGAACGCCTTGAAAACTTAGGTGTGTCTTTTGCAAGCCAGACTGACAGCGAAGTTGTTGCCCAGCTTGCGGAGCATTATTACGATGGTGATTTGCTTGGCACAGTCATAAAAGTTGTTTCAAGCGTTGAGGGCTCTTACGCGCTTGGCATTATGTGTACGGAAGATGACGACAAACTCATCGCGGTGAAAAAAGACAACCCGCTTATCATCGGCATAAGCGAACACGGGAACTTTATCGCTTCAGATGTGCCCGCGGTTTTGAAATACACAAACAAGGTTTATTATCTAAACGACAAAGAAATTGCCGTTTTGCGGCAGGGGAGTGTTGAGTTTTTCAACATGGACAAGGAGCCGATAGAAAAAAAAGCGGAAACGATAACATGGAGCATGGACAGCGCGGAAAAAGGCGGCTATCCGCATTTTATGCTCAAAGAAATCATGGAGCAGCCGAAAGTTCTGCGCGACACAATCGCGTCAGTCACAAATAACAGCGACAACAAACAGGTGCTTGATGCCTTTAACATAACGGCATTCAATAAAATTGTGATAACCGCCTGCGGTTCGGCGCACAATGCCGGTGTTGTCGCCAAGTATGTGTTTGAAAGGCTCTGCAGAATGTCGGTGGAAGTAGAACTTGCAAGTGAGTTCCGCTATAAAGACGCGATAATTGACGAAAAAACGCTTGTTATTCTGGTAAGCCAATCCGGAGAGACAGCCGACACAATTGCCGCGATGCGGGAGGCAAAATCAAAAGGAGCGTCCACACTTGCGATAGTAAACGTTGTCGGAAGCACCATCGCAAAGGAAGCAGACAGCCGCCTTTTTACCGCGGCGGGACCCGAAATCGCGGTTGCGACAACAAAGGCGTTTTCCGCCCAGCTTGTGTTATTGTACATTCTTGCAATCCGCTTTGCATTAAAACTGAAAAAAATAACGGATACCGAAGAAAAGGCGCTTTTTGGCGAAATTGCAAGCCTGCCTGAAAAATCCTCCGAAATACTTGCGCAAATTGACGCTATACAAAAATACGCTTCCACTTGTGTCGGCTACAAAAGCATTTTTTTCATCGGCAGAAACATAGATTACGCCATTGCCCTTGAAGGTTCGCTGAAACTCAAAGAGATTTCCTACATCCATTCAGAGGCTTATGCCGGCGGGGAACTTAAACACGGCACAATTTCACTTGTCGAAGATAATACGCTTGTTGTCGCCCTTTCAAATTGCCCCGCTTTGTATCCCAAAATAATGAGCAATGTTGAACAGGTTAAAAGCCGCGGGGCAAAGGTGCTACTTATCGGAAGCGGGGAAAACGCCGCCGCTTCTGACAATGATGACGAAAAGCTTTTCCGCATCACCTTGCCTCTGACTAACGAACTTTTTTCCCCTTCCTTGTCTGTTATCGTTATGCAGCTTTTCAGTTACTACGTGGCGGCAAACAAGGGGCTTGATATTGACAAGCCCAGAAATTTGGCAAAAAGCGTTACGGTGGAGTGAAATACCACAACAAAACCCTTGACCAAGCTGTGAAAATCGCCGATTATTATTGTTAATGAAGAATTGTGGGGATGGGGTTTCTTCAAATTTATGCCGATGTTGTAGAGTATGAAGGTTGTTGAACTAACCAATGTATCACGAAAGGATTTTCCCATTTACTACCGAAGGCTTTATTCGGGTATCGCCGTTTTACAATTGGTCAATAAAACTGTCAACGCTGCTTTGGATTTCCAGATTGAGCATAAGCCCACAGGCCACGTTGAGGTGAGCATAACGGCGATGGATCATGTTGATTATCCTTTAGTACCCCTGCGAAATGAGATTAAACGCTTCATCGGGACATTGGATTCAGACGGAAAGCTCCCAAATTAACTTGCCGTCTGTTTTTGTATGCAAGACTCGCGAAGAAACCTTTGCTTTGGGGGAGGGTTTCGCCTCTTTGCTAAAGCCTGGCAGCATTGTCGCGCTTAAAGGGATGTTGGGTGCGGGAAAGACCTGTTTTGCCAAGGGGGTAGCGCTAAGGCTTGGCGTTAATGAAAATGTAACAAGCCCAACTTACACGATAATGAGCGAATACGATGCCTTTTTTCAGGGCGTTCCAATTACTTTATACCACATTGATGCGTACAGGCTTAACGGGAGCGATGATTTTAGCGCCATTGGAGGGGAAGAAATACTGTACAGCCAAAATATCTCGTTAATCGAGTGGAGTGAGCGCATTGAAAACATGATTCCCCCTGATTCCTTTGTGGTTGACATACGCATTGACTCTTTTGGGGCAAGAATCATTGAAATATCACAAAAAACAAAACAAAACGATGTACAAAAGGCAAGCGACTTGTGAATATTCTGGCTTTCGACACTTCTTCAAGCGATATAATCTCAGTGGCGCTTCAAATAGATGAAAAAGTTGCCTGTTATGAAGTTGATTCTCCTTCCGGACATTCGCAAATGCTTATGTATATGGCTGATAAACTCATGGAAGGCTTTCAGGTAAAACCTGAATGTTTGAATCTTGTTGCCTGCGCTAAGGGTCCAGGTTCTTTTACCGGCCTGCGTATCGGCTATTCCCTTGCAAAAGGTTTGGCTTTAGCCCTTGGAATACCGCTTGCCGCCGTCCCGACACTTGACTACATTGCCCATCCGCTTTCCGCCGCGCAGGGCATAGTAATCCCCGTTTTGGATGCCAAAAAGAGCTGTTTTTTCTCTTGCCTTTACCGCGGCGGAAAACGCCTTTCTGATTATGCTGATGCCACTTGCCGGCAAATAGCGGATGAAATTGAAAAACATCAAACTCATAAAGATGAGCAAGTTGTGCTTTCAGGAAGCGGTGCCGGGCTTTTGTATCCCCGCCTTCTGGAGTTTTTTAATGAAGGCAATATTATCATAGACCAAAATGCCAAAAGAGGGCGGGGAAAGGAATTGATAGAAATAGCAAAAAGAACTATACTTGAAAGAGGCAGTCTTGACTCCGGGCCGCTTTATTTACGTAAAAGTGATGCTGAACTAAGCGCAAAAGGTGAGTGAGTACAGGGAATGAACAGCAGGGTACACATACAAAATATAGAAACTGACAGAGATTTGGAACCGGTTGATCTCATCAATTTGAATGATGATGCCCTGGATCCGTATTCGTGTGATAACTCAGAGGATCGTTTTAAAAATTATTTTTCCCACCCGGCAAGCCCGTATAAACACACTTCGTTTCCGGTGATAGTATTAAGCAGCAAAATGAAAATTTTGTTCGCCAATGATGCCTGCGAAGAGCTTTTTAGCGGCTTTTTCGATTTATCCGGTGCCTATTTTTTTGATGTTTTTGGTGCTACGTTTTGCATGAGTGAAATGAAAAATATTCATGACGCCATTACCGGAAGGGGGTCGCACTATTTCTGGAAAGGCGAAGTGCAGGTAAAATCCCGAAGTTTGATTTCTGTTTTGGTTAAGACGTATATTTTCCCCGCCCACACCAACGAATTACGACCTACGGAATTTGTGGTGATGTTTGACAACGTAACCGAAGAAAATAAACGGCAGACAAGAAGCACCTTTATAAGCCTGCTTGAAGCATCAAAGTTGAAAGATAATGACACAGGCAACCATGTACTTAGAGTCAACCAATATTCTAAGTGCCTTTCGCAAGCGCTTTACAAATCCGGAAATTCCCAGTACAACCGTATTGACGCTGACTTTATCGACAACATAGGCTTTCTTGCCTCCATGCATGATGTGGGAAAAATCGGAACACCTGATGATATATTAAACAAAAAAGGACCGCTTCTGGATTGGGAGCGGACGCTGATGCGTGAGCACACAAAAAACGGTGCTTTTATTCTTTCAAGTTACCCAAACCCAATGGCGAAGGAAGTCGCCCTTTCGCATCATGAGCGCTGGGACGGTTCCGGCTACCCGTATCAGCTTTCAGGTGATATGATTCCAATTTCCGCCCGCATTGTCGCAATTGCAGATGTATACGACGCGCTCAGGATGAGGCGGAGTTACAAACCGCCGTTCACCCATAAGGTGGCTTCTCAAAAAATTATTGAGGGCAAAGGGCGGCAATTTGATCCGTTTATGACCGACATTTTCACTTCCATCCATCACACTTTTGAAAAAATCTTTGAAAGCAACATAGAAGTACCTCACAAAAAAAGCGCCCTTCCTTTGTAACAAATATAACAAAAACTGACAGGTGCTACAAAAGCGCGCTTGGCACATCGCGTTTAGAGTCAAGTGCAATGTCAAGTTCCGGAAGAACCGCCGCTGATTGAGAGGCGGCTTTGTTTTCCGCTTTTATGGCATCAAAAACTTCCTGACGGAAAACCTTTACCGATTTTGGCGCGTCAAC
>JAIRQD010000197.1:0-23749 GCA_031256655.1 Treponema sp. | reverse complement strand
CATCTTTGGTGAGCCGCCCTTTTGAATGAGGGAAGCGCCCAAAACTTACCAGTTCGCGAATGCTAAGTTTTATGTGGGTGTTGTTGCTTTGTTTTAGAACCGCGACTTTTTTTGCCATGTCAAAATCTTTGATACTGTCAATGCGCTCGCCTTCAAGAAATATTTCGCCGCTGTTTGCTTTTATAAAACGGGCGATAATGGACAAGAGTGTGCTTTTGCCTGTTCCGTTTGCCCCGACAAAGGACGTTATCTTTCCTTTCTCTATATTAAGTGACAGACCGTTCAGTACGGGGTGATTTCCGTACGATTTATGAATCGCTTTAATTTCTACCATGATTTGTTCTCCCTCAACAAGAGATAGATAAAATAAACCCCGCCGGCAAAATTGATAATGATGCTAAGGGTAGTGGAAAAATTTAAAACCCTGGCGACAAGGTACTGCCCGCCCACCAGCGTAAGTACTGTAACAGCCACACAGGTAGGAATGATGTACGAATGTTTGTGGGTCTTTATAAGCTGGTAAGTAATGTTTGTTACAAGAATGCCTAAAAAGATAACCGGTCCGACAAGCGCTGTGGACACGGACACAAGGACAGCGATAATAAATAAAAAGCGTTTGCTCAATGCGGAATAATTAACGCCAAGGCTCATGGCTGTTTCCCTTCCCAACAGCATTACGTCAAGGTACTTTGTCATTGGTAAACTGTACAGTATAGTAAGAGCTACCGCACCAAGTGATACAAAAACCAGCGCCTGATTGATAGCGTTAAAGCTGGCGAATATTCTTGCCTGAACGATTAAAAACTCCGAAGGGTCGATAAGCATTTGCATGAAGGTTGTCAAACTGGAAAACATTGTGCCAAGTATCATGCCAACAAGCAGCAAAAAGTAAATGTTTTTGCCTTCGCCTTTTTTGAACATGAGGCTGTAAAGCAAAAGGGAAAAAAGCATCATCACTGCAATCGATAAAATAAAATTGGGTGTTGCCGTTATAAAATATGTGCCGCTTGAAAATACAAACACAATAACTGTTTGCACAAACATATAAACCGATTCAAAACCAATGATTGCTGGGGTGAGTATTCTGTTGTTTGTTATGGTTTGAAAAATAACTGAAGAATACGCGACAGATACGGAGACCAAAAATATTGCAAGTATTTCCATTAACCTGCGCGGGAGGATAAAGTTACGGACAGGGACGGTCATTGAAGTTACGCCTATGAGTACATAAAGGGCAACGGCGGAAAGTGCAAGAAAAGCAACTATCAAAAAGGTGGTAAAGGCTTTTTTATCCACGGGCTTTCCCCCTCAACAGAAGCCACAAAAATATCGCACCGCCGATAATACCAACGGTAAGATTAATTGGCAGTTCATACGGATGTATAACAAGGCGGCCTATGATGTCGCAGACAAGCAGGAATATCGCCCCGCCAAGCGCTGTATACGGCAGCGTTTTTCGCAAGTTATCTCCCCAAAAAATGCTTACAAGGTTAGGGATGATAAGTCCCAAAAACGGGATAATGCCCACTGTCAAAAGCACTATCGAAGCAATGATGGAAACAATGCAAAGCCCTATGTTCATGGTCATGCGGTAATTAAGTCCAAGGTTTTTCGCAAAGTCTTCGCCCATTCCGGCTATCACAAACTTGTTCGCGTAAAGGTAAGTAAGAGCTACCAGTGGAATACTTATGTAAATCATTTCGTATCTGCCGCGCAGGATAACGGAGAAATCACCGATGAGCCATGTACTTACGTTTTGCACCATGTCGTGGCGGTATGCAAAAAACATTGTGATGGAAGCAAGGATATTGCCGTACATAATGCCTACAAGCGGCACAAAGACAATGTTTTTGAACTTTATCCTTTCAAGCATTTTTATAAATATAAGCGTGGTCAACATGGTAAAAATAAAAGCGAAAAAAGTGCGCCAGAATAAACTTGCGGCTCCCATCACAAACATGGATACCAAAACCCCAAGACGCGCACCATCCATAGTCCCCGCGGTTGTTGGGGAGACAAACCTGTTACGGGTAAGGCTTTGCATGATAAGCCCGCAAATGCTCATGCCCATTCCGGAAATTATTATGGTAATGAGACGCGGAACACGGAGCGCAAACATCACCCTGTGTTCCTCATAAGACATGGCGAAAATGTTGGTAATGGACATGGGGCCGATGTACAATGAAATTACTGAAAGCACTAACAGAATAAAAACCAATAGCACCTTGTCCATCACTTTCAATTTATCGTACGTTCCTTACCGCGTTGCTTATTTCAGCTATTTTTGCGCTCTTGCCCTGCACGCCGCCAACGACCAAATACCAAAGCTCAGTGTCAAGGTAAAAAATATTGCCGTTGTTATATGCTCTGGTAAGCCGCACCAGCTCGTTCTCAATATCGTGTCTGGGTGTTGCTGTTCGGTCTGTTATGTAATTCCTGTCAAGCACGAGCATGATGTCCGGATTGTGCGCCACAATAAACTCGTTGGAAATTACATGCCCGTGACCTACCGGCGGAATATTGGGGTCAGCCGGAACAAGCCCAAGCACATCGTGTATAAGACCAAACCTGCTGCCCGGGCCAAAAGCGCGCAACGCTCCCTGGTTGTGCATCATTATCAGGGTTCCGCTGCCAAGCGCCTGTGCATCGCGTGAAACTTCCGCTATCTGTGAGTCAATGTTTGAAAGGATAACAGCCATTTCCGCTTCACGGCTGAATATTCTGCCAAGGTAGGTATTGTTGCGCCTAAACGATTCCATGATGTTGTTGTTGTCAAGCGCCAAATCTATCGTTGGGGCAATCCTTGAAAGTTCGGCAAACGCCGGTCTTGCCCTGCCTGAAATGATGATGAGGTCAGGGTTTTGCGCGACAATCAGCTCAAAGTTCGGCTGGTGAAGCGTGCCAAGATTTACGAAAGGGCTTTGCCCGAATCGCGCAAGGGAGCGCGGCATAACGTTCATTGGAAGTCCGATGATGTAGCGCTCAAGCCCCAACGCTTCCATTGTATCAAGAATGCCCAGGTCGAAAACCACAACTCTTGTGGGATTTACAGGCACTTGAGTTACCCCCGACATATGGGTCACGGTAATCGTCGGCCCTGTTGGGACAGCATCAGCCCTGCCGGCGGCGTGGGCTGTAAATGTGAATGCAAGGGACAGCACCCCGGCAACCGTTAATGACAAAATCTTTTTCATGTATTCGCTCCTAAAAACGCTTTTATGAGACATATTAGTTAGTCTTATCAAACAAAGTTAGATTTAACTAATACAGTTAGTTAAATCTAACTTTACGCCGGGATTTTGTCAAGCATTTGTTGCGGCGGCAAAGAATATAAAACAGAAAAAAGCAAAGTTTTTTCAGTCGTTCTTAGCGGGCATTTAAGAAGCGATTGACATCGTAAATCATGCGTCTTATGGATGTAAGACCATTTACAGTGGTGTACCATTCCGCCATTGGCAAATTATAAATAATGTGGCCGTTTATAAAGGCGGTGGTCTGCTGGATTCTGGGATCGCTTAAGAGGTTTTCGCGCGCCGCATTCATTGCTGCTCCCCGGTTAAGCAGGAAAATGACATCGGGGTTGTGGTCGAGAATCCATTGAGCCCTTACGTCCCACTGGTTGGCAACACCGGCGAGGGAATTCGCAGGAGCTGCTGCCTGAAACCCGAAAGCATCGTAAATTTGGTCAAAACGACTGTTTTTTAGCTGGATGCCAAGCCCGGTCGCAGTGGTCATTTGGATAAAAAGAGCGGTGTAGTTGCCCGTTTGTGATGCAATTTCGGCTATTTCCGCCATGACACCGTTTTTCTCCGCCTGAAGCCTTGATGCGGCGGCAGGGAAAATCACCGACAGCGAATCAACCCAATTGTTCAGGTTTTCGACAAGGCGCGATGGCGTGCTCCATGACAGCCGGGCAAACGCCACAGGATAACGTAGTTGCGAAGCCTGGCGGTACATTCCCGTTATCGGGTAGCCGGGGCGGTTGTCAGGAACATGGGGAACCTGCCCGAATGTGCGCGCCTGTGTGATAACAAGCTGCGGCTGAAGGTAATCCATCGCTTCAAAGTGAACCTGAAACAGTGTTCCCGCGCGTACAAATTTCACATCACCTTCATAGGTGAACCATGCAGGCGGATTTGCCGGATCAAACGTCACGCCTACTTTTTCAAGACCGAGGTTTCCAAATCCAACAGACATCAGCAAGTCAAGGAAACCGTCATCAAAAACCGCAATGCGTTTTGGGTTTTGAATAACGAAATGCTGGATACCCAACTGGTCGGTAATCCTTGTGTATCCGGGAAATTCCGGTATTTGCCCGATATACACCGTCATATTTTGCGGACGAAAAACAACATCGATATTAAAGAAACGTGCCACAGCCTGCGCCGAAACAAATGTATCCCCATCCAAAATAACAGCAGGGGTGAGAATCCCAGGCGCACTTGCATTGTTTATCAGCGTCGCGCCGGTGCGCCCTACCGGAATTGCCGCCGTTGTGTTCCCGTGGGTCACATATGCTGTTTGCTGGTTTGAGTTCCACGTAACTGCCGCTCCAAGCGCTTCAAACATTGCGCTTAAGGGAACCATTGGTACACCGTTTACAAGCTGCGGGGAGACATTCGGATTAAACGGCTGTCCGTTAAGTACCACAGAAATCGCAGGCTCTTTAGCCGCGAGAAACGCCGCAAGTTCGCTTTGCCAGGCGTCCCGTTCAGCCTGTTGCTGCGCAGGATTGGCGAAAACCGCCGCCGTCCCGATTACAGACAGTGCAATGGTCAGCGCCAACACAATCGAAAATGACAAAATCTTTTTCATGGTTTTTCTCCTTAAAAGTTAATGAAAGCACTTTTTCAAAACATAACAGTTAGCTTTATAAAACTTTGTTAGTTATCGCTAATAAAGTTAGCTTAACCTAACTTGAAGTTGATGGGTTGTCAAGTATCTGATGCTTCAAAACATCAGAAAAAAATCATAATACGGCTTGACAAAAATTATATTAACAGTTAGCTTGAGCTAATCAAGTTAGTAAAAACTAACATAGTTAGCAATAGCTAATAACAGCCGATTATCGTGGCTTCATTTAGAAGCCGTTATTACGCAAGGAGAATGTATTGAAAAGGATATTTGCTTTTTTGGTTTTAGCCGCTTCGTTTCAGGCTTTTGTGTCAGCGCAGGAAACTGATCCCTATGATGATGAATACTGGGGTGAATGGTTGTGGGAAGCGGAAGGACTTGTCGTGACGGAAGCTGCGCCTCCTCGCCGTTTATTGGACGGTCCGGTCGCGGTGGAAGTGATAACAGCTGAGGAAATTCAAAACTCCACCGCTGTTACGCTTGTTGATGTGCTTACAGATCACGGCATGGTACTTGGCGACCACGGTCACCACGCCGGTGAACATTCCGGAGAACGGATAGTGATGCAGGGTGTTGACGGGGGCAATGTAACAATTTTGATAAACGGGCGGAGGGTTGCCGGACGAACAGGCGAAAATCCTATTGCGGCAACACTGCCGCTGTCCAATGTGGAGCGGATAGAGGTTATAAGGGGGCCGCAATCAGTCCGGTACGGTACTGCTGTTGGCGGCGTTATAAATATTATAACAAAGGAGCCTGAGGACAGGGTTACTTTTTCCGCGACATTTGTTAACCGTTTTATGCTCCCCGACAACCATCCGGACTATGATTTGCCCAGTGCCGGTTTCGACCCCGCGCGGGAGCAGAATTTTTCCGCGATTGTTGGCTTTCCCATCGGCAGAAGCCGCAACGCCATTGATACTGAGCTATCTCGTGGTTCCTATCATTTTCGCGATGGCGGAACCGCTTCCATGCTGCCCCAGTATATGCGGGGCAGGATAGGCTTTGAAAGCATAGTGCCGCTGGGAGACGTTTTTGACTTGAACTTCGGTATCTCAGGCATGTTTCTGCGCAGCGAACATCAAACTGCGGTTGTACGCGGCACCGGTGAAACGCCCAATCCCAATTGGGGACAGATCAACTGGATAAACCGCCGCGATTATGTGCGCCTTGACGCCCACGCAGGGTTAGATTGGTTTGTTTCTGATGAAGTAGAGCTGAATTTTGGCGTTTCCAACAGCTACTGGCAAAGAGAGTTTGACAGGTATCGTCATATTGGCGGTGCTCCCGGTCTTGGTCTTGATGAAGGCAGTTGGCTTGAAACGCCATTTTCAGGAGACGAAAACCTCACCATTGTTGACATGACCGGAAGCTGGCTGTTTCGTCCTGCCATTCGTTTTTCAGGCGGCATTGAAGGTCAGTGGCATACTGTGAATAACGAAAGGTTTGTCGGTAACACTTTATTCTGGCAGAATTACGAAATGTTTGTTGAGGTTGAGCATTTTGTAAGCGGCAGGTATTCGGTTGCCCTTGGTGTGCGGGCGATGTACAACCCCCGTTTTGATCCAATGGCGGTGCCGAGACTTTCAGGTGCGGTGCATCTGGGGAACGGGTTCAGGCTCCTTGCCGGCGTAGGTATGGGATACCGCGTTCCTACTTTCATGAATCTGTATTCGGTTGTGCACCCTGATGTTGTTAATATAGGCTACGGTGGACAGGCACTGGGAGACCCGAACCTTCGGCCCGAACTCTCTGTCGGCTCCAACATAGGGCTTGAGTGGGCAGGAACACGCGCGTTTTTCCATATCAACGCCTTCCATACCGAACTTTGGGACCAGATAGATCTCCCGGCGATTAACTTTGCCAACCGCCCTGACCTTCAACAGATGTGGACTGACGCAGGTCTTCCCGTACCCACGGGCACTTTTAGGGCGCCCAGAAACCTCGACCGTACTTTCCGTACCGGTTTTGATGCCGAAACGAGGGTAAACCTGCCCCTGAATATGTTTATAGGTTTGGGCTACAGTTTTGTTTTCGGTTTTGATCGCAATGCCGGAGAAGAAATAAGGCTATCGCCGCCGCACGCAATAAGAGGGCGGGTGGGTATAGACCTTCCCTCCCCGAACCTTACCGCCAATGTAAATGTCCGCTGGAATTCGGGCTTCTCTTCACACGGCGGCGGCCCCCCTTACGTTGTAGATGCAACCGGCGTTACAGTCCCCGCCGCCGGAAGCGACTTCCAAAATATCTTCACTATGGGTCTTTTCGCGGCGTACAGGCTTAACGAGAATTGGCGCATTACTGTTGCCGGCGACAATATCCTGGGAACGCAAAGGACTGCTGCTGACCCTGCTGCCGGCACTAGCGGTTTCGCGCCGGTGACATTTTCCCTCGGCGTCGGATTTACAATGTAAAAAAAGCTTATCGCGGGTCTGAAAAAGGCCCGTATAAACTAGGAGATGTATTATGTACTATGAAACCGCCGCATTCTCGCTTTTGGAACTGTTCCGCCTGGGCGGCATAACGATGTGGCCACTAACGCTGTTTTCCATCGCGACCATCGCCATTGGGCTTGAGCGGATAATCTACCTCGGCTACCACAACCTGCAAATTGACCAGATGGGCGGCAAGGTTTCGCAGATGCTGACCGATGGCGACTACGACGGGGCTGAAAGATACCTTTCCCCTTTGACCAAAAAAAACATGGGAGCACGGGTGCTGCTTGCGCTGGTAAACCGTGCCAAGGGGACAGCAAAGGAACCCGGGAGCTTTGCCGCAAAGCAGGTCGAACGCGCCGCCGAAACCGAGGCTACCACCTGCATAGACTCGTTGGAAAACGGCTTTAACTTTCTTGTCGCGCTTGGTTCAATCGCGCCGCTTACAGGCTTTCTCGGAACGGTAACCGGAATGATCGGCGCGTTCAGAGCCATTGCCGAGGCCGTCGATGTAAACGTAAATGTCGTTGCCGGGGGAATTTATGAAGCACTCATCACTACGGTTTACGGTCTTATTGTGGCCATCTTCGCGATGATTTTTCACACGGTATTCAGCCACATCGTTGACAAGTTCGCCGCCAGAGTTGAGAAAACCTGTTCCGGCTTGATTGCCGAAATCACCGTGCGGCAAGGGCGCGATGTGCAAACGCCCGGCGTACAGGTACAGGAACAGCAGGCATGAACGTTAGGCGAAAGAAAAAACCGCGCTTTGTGGAACTTATAGTTGCAAGCGATCTCGCCTTTCTATTGATCATTTATTTTATCATTATCGCCGGATTCAACGTCAACATGGGTTTCCTCTTGAACCTGCCTGCCAGAGATTCTGTGCGGGAGATTCTAAGCGAGGATCTTCTGCGCTTTGATATTGATAGCGAAGGCAGGCTAATTCACGAAGAGCAGGAAATTGCAATGCCGGATGCAAGCGGTTTGATTGCCGGAGCGCAGGTCGCAAACCCCAATATCGCCGTGATACTGACCATTGATCCACTTGCCGGGTGGCAAGAGGTGGTTTCCTTTGTGGAGATCGCGCAGGAGCAGAGAGTCGAAGCGTTTTCGTTTACCATGCGGAGGGACTAACAGTGAATCTCAAAAACAGGCACGGAGACAGAAGAACCGGCATACCTGTAAGCGCCATGTCAGACATCGCGTTCCTGCTTCTTATCTTCATCATGGTTGTGGTGCTGATAAGCCACCGTTTAGAAGTCAACATCGACTATGCCGAGGCGCGAAGTGCCCTTAACATGACTGCCGACCAAAACATGGAAATTTGGATAGACAGGGACGGGGGGCTTTTTATAGACGGTCACCCGGCAAATCTGCTTGCGGTGGAGGATGCAATAGTTGATATGTTTGTAAATGCGCCTGAAACCCGGATACACATCATCGCCGACAGGCACACCCCCTACAAAAACGTAAACTCAGTTTTGGAGATTTTACAATTGCTCCAATATCGAACCGTAAGCTTTGTGGTAAGAAATATTGACTGAAACTCATAACAATAATAACAACGGAATGTTCCGCGTCAGGCTGATACTTTTTGCGACAGTCGCCGTCGCCCACGCCATACTTATCCTCTTTCTGGTTGTCAACGTGCATTCCGCACCTATGGAAGTGTATGAGCCTGTCCTCGTAATGCACCTGACAGATTTCGATGAGATACTCCCTCCGCCGCCTCCGCTTCCACCCCCGCCACCTGTGGCTATACTGGAGGATGTGCAAGTGATCGAAGCCATAGCCGAGGTCATGATCGAGGTGGAAGTCGTTCCGGAACAGGTTGTAGTTGCCGCCGTCATCGCCCCTTGGGACGATTTTCTTCCTGCGCGCCGTGTTACCTTACCGCCGCGTTTTAATCAAAGAGCAATAGCCGCGGCTCTGGTGTTCCCGCCGTTGGCGCTCCATTCCGGCATAGAGGGCAGGGTAATGCTTGAGTTATTCGTGGACAGGGACGGCGTGGTTCAGCATGTGCGGATATTGCGAGAGGAGCCAGAAGGCTGGGGGTTCGGCGAAGCGGCGCGAAGGGTATTTACTGGCAGGCGGGGTTCACCGGCCATGTTGGACGGCAACCCTGTTCCGGTGCGGTTTCGATACCCGGTGACCTTTAGGATTAGGTAAAGTTGTGTCAGGGCTGTGTGTATTACAGCCCAACGCCACATTCTATCAGTCTGTTTTACTCACCGGCTATTAACTCTAAACCGTGAAACCTCTTTGATCAAAACGGTAATACCATCGCTATTTTTGCCGCTTAAGTCGGTGACATGATTTACTGACTTATTTATTTTTTCAGTTCCCGTAGCCATCTCGTTCATACCATATGCGATTTCCTGGGTCGCCTTCTCAAGATTCTCACTCTCCTTTATTACTTCTTTCGCACTTTCAAGCATTTCATGAGTGCCGTTTTTTACTTGTCGTGTTATTTCGTTGAGATTGTCCATCTTCTCAAGAATTTGCTTCGATCCAACTCCTTGTTCTTCCATTGCCAAGAGAATATTTTCTTCTTGCTCTGCCACAGTTCTTACACTTTCGTCAATGGCTTCGAATTTGTTCAATACGTTTCCTGTTGAACGGGTAATTTTTTCAATCGATTCCTTTATTTTCTTCAAAACTGTGTTAATAATTTTGGATTGTTCGCTTGAGTTTTCCGCCAGTTTGCGAATCTCATCGGCCACAACGGCGAAGCCTTTGCCTGCATTCCCTGCATGAGCTGCTTCTATCGCGGCGTTCATCGAAAGTAAATTGGTCTGACTTGCTATGTTTTCAATGACCAAATTTATTTCCATAAGCCCTTCGGATTCCCGGGCAATTTCCTGAATATCAGACGATACCTCTGACAAGCCATTGCGTCCAACATCAGACGCTGCCTTTAAGGCTTTTACATTGGTAGCATTTTTAAAAAGCGTTTCGGTAACTGAACGTGTATTGGCAACCATTTGCTCAATGGCCGCAGAAGCCATGGAAACATTGCCGCTTTGTTTTTCAACATGGTTGTTAAGTTTATTGATATTTACCACAACTTGTTCCATTGTTGCGTGGGTTTCGCTTACACTGGCGCTCTGGTTTATGACGCGACCCTTAACGGTGTTGATATTCGCGGTGATTTCGTTAATCGCAACGGCGGTCTGGTTCATGTTATCCGCCAGAACGTTGCCGCCATCGAACAGTTTCTCCGATTGGCTTTTGATCATAGCGATCATTATTTTGAGTTCTTCCATGGTCTTGTTATAATGACGGGAAGCTTGTGCTACTTCGCTAAGTCCTCCCTCCGCAAGCCTTTTTGTTAAGTCTCCATTTGCAACATCTTCAAGCGCGGAAGTCAAATATTTGATAGGTTTTTTGATCATACCGGATATATAAAAAGCCAGAAGTACGGTAGTGGCTACCGAGACAAACAGCACTATAATAATCATGATAAGTAAAGTTTGCGCCATGTTTGTTGCGTGCAGTGTCGCAGCTTGCGCATGATATATCAATAATTCAAAGCTCTGCGCAAAATCATCCAGAATCCTTTCGCTATAATACCTACAATATTCCATCGCACTGGTAATAGCAGAAACATCAGCTATTAGCGACGCCTCATATATAGACACAACAGTCGGTACAAGATAGTTTTCGTATAACGCTCTGGCTTCGTCAAAAAGGCGTTTTACCTCGGGGTCGTCTATCAAACCCCTGTATGCATCCATGTGTTTATCCATCACAGGCAATAAACTTACAATATTGCCAAATTCGGTTTCAACCAGTTCAAAATCGCCTTTAAGCGATGCCATGACCATCTCCCGCACATGCAGCCTTATGGTAAGCAGGGTTCTTTCAGTGAAAGCCAATTGCGGCATAGGTTCGGTTATGCGCTCTTTAATATACAAACCGGATTCGGAGATTCTCATCATGCCGAAAATACCAACACCGCCGACCGCAATAGTCAGCACAGCAACAAATAAAAAACTGATAGTTAAATTGATATTCCGCATACTGAAGTACCCCCGCTGTGATTGCTCCACTATACTCTACAAAACATATATTGTCTATGAGATTATACGTTGTCTTCAAGATCGAATTTTGGGTTTTGTTTTATATATCTGTATATAATAATTGTTTTATGGTTTTTTACTGGAAATTCTTACACCATAATCCCGGAAGAGCCAGAGATATTCCCTAATGAAGCGGCACGCCAAAAGTAACACCCGCGGCAAAAGCCCGGTTCTGATCGAGGATGTCAACTAGCATTATATCGGCGAAAAACCTGAGCCTTGAAAATGCGGGAATTGTTGAAAGGTTAATTCGGATGCCTGTGTTAAGCGCGCCGCGGTGGTATGCATCCGCGCGGAAAGGGCGTACGCTGTAAGAGAAGTTTGAAAAGTCAGTAACCCAGTGGAGAAGGCTGCCAAATACTCCCGGGAAAAGCCGCATATCAAAGCCCATACCAAAGTCTATGCTTGCGCCCCTTCCGCCTTCGCGGAATGTTCTGCCTATAACAATTGTTGTTTCGGCAGGCGCTTCAAAAAAACTGCCCGCATACGTAACCGCAACATAAACCTGCCCGGCAAAATACAGGTGTTCGTTTCTTCCAATGTTGATAATCTGGTAATTCCCGCCGATGGCTAAGGCGGTTCTGCGCAGCGGTAACTGCACTTTCATTCCGCCAATAAATGCCGACGGATGATTTTGCGGTTGTATATCAAAAGCCGCACTCAATTCAAGTGTGTTCAAAAAGTTTAATGCTATTTTTGGGATATGCGCCGCGTTCCCGCCTGAAATTATGGCATGGTAGCCAAAGTCAAATGCTGTCGCGCCCGGCCCCCCGCGTTCCCAGCCAATTCGTCCTGAGGGAATTGACAAAAGCCCTGTTGCCCCGCTTAAGCTCATCCCCGATTGGAATTGTGCGTTCAGATTGCTTACCGCGCCGAATGTAACAATAACCGCGATTATATATATTTTAAGTATTTTCAAAACTTTCCTCCATTGTTTTTTTCAAGTCCTCAAACGTTTCTTTTAGATCTTCAAAGCGCATAACCGCCATGTCATCCAAAGGTGTGGGCATATTGTTCACAATTATAATTTCCCCGCCGCAGGCCAAAACGCGCTGCGGAATTGCGGCGGCAGGATGCACGGTAAGGCTTGTTCCCAAAACGAGCATAAGATCAGTTTTTGATGCGGCGCTAACCGCCTGAGCAAACTCATTTTCAGGGAGCATTTCGCCGAAAAATGTAATCGCGGGTTTTAACACCTTGCCGCATTTTTCGCATAACGGAAGATTGCCCTGACGCACAATTTCCGCCGCTTTTTCAAATGGTATTTCCACGCCTGAGCATACAAGACAATAATGAATTTTCGGCGATCCGTGAACTTCAAATACAAAACGGCATCCTGCTTTTGTGTGCAAGAAGTCAATGTTCTGCGTGATCACCGCTTTTAAAATTTCTTTTTTATCAAGATCCGCCAAAACCGTGTGAACAATTGACGGCTTTTTTTCTTCACCGCTGCCGGCACCGTAAATGAGGGAAGAAGCTGCCTTATAATAAATCGAAGGATCTTTCTTAAAATATTGTATGTCAAAAATTTTTTCCGGTTCCACTTGCATGGAAGCGGCGGCATTTGAATAAAGCCCGTCTTTCCCCCTGAAGTCAGGGATTCCTGAAAGCGTGCTGATTCCGGCACCGGTAAAAGCTGTCAAGTATTTCGCCTTTGTAATTTTTTCGTACAGTTCTTTAATCGTGCCCATATATCGTTTCCCCCTTCAAAACCAATGCCGGTTTTATAAATGCTTCAAGCGTAGGTTTGAAAAAGTGAAGTTATATCATCTTTATGGAAAAGTTCAGCATACTTACGCGCACTTACTCCCATACTGTCTTTTATATCAGGATCCGCACCTGCCTTCAAAAGCGCTTCCACAACTTTGGTGTCACCGATACCTACAGCGACAATTAAAGCTGTCTGTCCGTCTTTACTCACAATATTTAAATCCGCACCTGCATCTATGAGCGTGCGTACCATGTCTATATTTTTTTGCATGGCACTGTCAATAAGGGCTGATGTGCCTCTGTCTTCAGCCTGCAAATTTATCTGTGCACCTGAAGAGATTAAGAGTTTTAATATTTCCTTGCTGCCGCTGCGCGCGGCAATGTTTAAAAGGGGAGTCCCTGCCTTGTTTCTTGTGTCCGGTGAAAAACCTGCCGCGAGAAAAAGCGAAACTTCTCGTTCACTTCCCTCACCTGTGCAGACAGATAAAGATTCTCCTGTTACAGGAATTCCCATTTGCAAAAGCGTGTTGCGCGCCTGAATAACTACACTAGCGCTTTTCCATTTTTCAGATGCCTCAGTTTCTGCTGATATATATTCCTCCAGGGATTTTTGGGAATTAAGCAATCTGAAAAACGAAGAAAATTCCACAGGGACAGCGGCTATTGCTTTCGCGCCGTAAATTATCAGCGGTAAATTTGAACCATACGAAAAGCCCGCAAGGAAATCCAGCCAGCGTTGTGCAATAGGTGAAACGACAAACAAATGAGTCAGCGTGTTGGAATGTGATATGTCCTTTTCACTAAAATTGGCAGTGGAAAAAAAATCCGCAAATTGTTTTCTGATGTCACCATCTGTGCTGTCAAGCTGCTGTACGGGAAGCACGCTAAACGGCGCTTTTGCTTTTTGCAAAAACGGGCAAATGTGCCGAACGAGCGCTTCGTCTTTTTCAGAATGGATCAATAGAATCTTCATTATACTTTATTAACGGTAATTTCTTGTTGACTCTTAAATTATCTATGAAAGCGCCGCAGCCGCAGCGCCCAAAAGCGAAGCCTGCTGCACAGGGGCAATTGTATACTGGCGCGGTTTTTTTCGGTTAAGCATGACGTGAAGGTATGACTCCAATGCGCGCCGCATTCCCGAATAGCGTATGTAAGTCGTTCCTTCAACCGCTATTCCGCCTTGTGCAAAGGGGTCAAAACAATCACCTGATTTTTCCACCGCAGCTGCAACCATTGCCGCGGATAAAAGAGCCGCGCGTTCAGTTACAATCGATGCTAAGTACACTACGCTTGAAAGCGCGCCTTGTTCGTCAGCGCCAAAAAGAGAGCCCAAAAAATTATGAGGATCATGCGGATTAGTAAGGAAGGCATTTAAGTCTTTGGTTTGCAAAGCGGGGATCGCCAGAAAATCATCCATGCGCGAAAAAGAAAAAACACCGTCCCTGATTGCCTGCTTTATTATGTGAAATGTTAGCGGCCCCAAGTACGCGCCGGAAGCGGCTTTTTCCAGTGAATATGAGTTTGAGTTTTTCGTGGTTGCATCATATTCCCTGTCCAGAAATCCCATGTAGCGGTGAGCGAAGTTTCCCGATTCACACACAACAATCTGGCGGCTTTGCTGCTCATTAGATTGATTTGAACCGTCAAAGCCAATTTTGTCAATGCGCTTTTCCAGATATGCGGTATTAAATCCCGTTCCCAAAATAAAGCCAACAAGCGGAGCGCGGCTGAAATCCCCATGAAACTCATTCATTCCTGAAAGCAGTGTTGCAACTGTATCGTTAAGCAATACTATTTTTTCAGGTACATCAGCGTGTTGATTTGAAAGCGCGGTTTTAAGGCTTTTACCGATTGGCTTCCCGATAACTTCAGGTGCATCAACTTCTTTGCTTAACGCCAGCAAAATTCCGTCAGCCTCTTTTGTTATTTCCATTGGATAAGAAAAGCAAAAACCAATCCCTTCAATTTTTGAATCTGACTTTTTAATTAAAGGAGTTGTCACATCGGCAATTTTTGAAAAAAAATCTTTTTCATCAAGCCTGCCGTATGTTCCGGGCATTGGCGCTTGTAAGCTGTCGGTGATAATAACTTTTCCATTTTGATCAAATTGCACAAGCGCGGAACGAAGGTTTGTTCCGCCTGCGTCAAGGGCAATGACCGTTTTCCCGGCTTTTTCATTTGCGGCAGTTTCCGCACTTGCGCCAAAGCTTATATACGCAGGAATCATCGGCAGGCTGGAGCTGCGCCCGTCAAGACCGCGCTGCATTTCGACAAGCACATCTTCAATCAAGCCGAAGCTGTCTATGCGGTCGTAGTGAAAACCATAATAACGGGCGAAATCGGACAAAGCAACCGGATCAAATTTATTACTCATATATCCCTACAGACATTTTATTGTATGTTTGGTTAAAGTCAACTCCTATAGTTGAATCTTTTTTTTGCCGATAGGGAAAGAGGAGGCATCTATTATGCGAAAACGATTAGGAACTATTGCGGCACTGATGGTAATTTTTACGTTTCCCGTTTCGGCATCAGTGGTAACATTCACGCTTGTGGAAACCGGTATTGACTATGCAGCTTCAAGCGGGCACCACTCGCAGCTTTGGGAAAGCGGACTTATGTCAGTATTTTTTGACGCAGGATACATTGTTACTTCAAAGCCGATAGCGCGAGTGAAGGCAGTGGCGGAGTTAAATCTGGACAACTTCATTACAGCAAGTATTAACGAAGCTCTTGGCGGGGGTGCTTCCTACGTTGTTTTTGGATTTATCCAGTATAACAATGTGCATGGACGAGCGTTGCCGGTTGGAATTGAACTGCACATATATGATTCGGTTTTACGCCAGCGCATTCACAGGCAAAGCTTCCCGGCAGGGACAGGCCGGAACAACAGCGAAGAACTGCAGCTAGCCCATGATGCCGGCAGAATGGTGATTTCTCATATGTTAAACAGATAAGGACTTATTATGAAAAAAGCAAGGTTGCTTGCGTTTATAGTTGTTTTACTTTTTATTTTTTCCGGCAGCGCTATATGGGAAGGCGCTGTTGGCGTTGCAGGTCACAGCGACTTTCCCCGCAGCGGTCCTTACATTTCGACAAACGCCTTTCCGGCAAACACCGTTGTGGAAGTTACCAACCTTGAAAACGGCATGACAGTAAACGTAATAATTGCCGCTCCTTTGGGGGCAGCGCCAGGTCTTATCGCCCTGTTTTCGCCGGAAGCGGCTCAGGCGATCGGTCTTGGCAGCGGCAGCCTGGGAAGAATTCGCATGGTGCAATCTTCTTCACCCGTTGACCTTTCACATTTTGGTAGTGACGGTTTATTTTCTGGCTTGGGCGCTTTTGACGCTTCACCTGCGCCGTTTGTGTCTCCGGCTCCGTTTGTCGCAGCGCCTGCGCCTCTGCCCGCTCCGATGGAGATACCGTTTGTGGAACCCGCACCCGCATCGCCGCTGGTGGCACCTGTGCCACCAGCGCCTCTGCCCGCATCACCGCCGGTGGCGCATACACCGCCGCCCGCACCTCTGGTCGCGCCAGCGCCTCCTCCGGCAGCACCTGCACCGCCTGACATTCCGCCTGGTCATGCGCTTATGTTTGTTCCTGCCGAACCGCGCCCGCCTGAGGAGGAGCCTGGAATACATCCTGCCCCTGCGTATGAACCGCCACAGGAAGTATCACCTGTGATAGCGCCCGCACCACTGACAACACCAGCTCCGGTTGCAGCGCCGCTTGTAGAGCCAGCACCCCCGACCGCACCATCGCCTCCTCCGGCAGCACCTGCACCGCCCGGCATCCCGCCTGGTCATGCGCTCATGTTTGTTCCTGCCGAACCGCGCCCACCTGAGGAGGAACCTGGAATGCATCCTGACCCTGCGTATTTTATTCCTCCCATTGGGCCGCCTCCGGCAGTAGCACCGGCGATAGCGCCAGCGCCACCCGTGATGACGGTACCTCCCGCACCCGCGATAACGGTACCTCCCGCACCTGCGTTATTTTTTACTCCTCCTGAAAGACCTCCTCAGCCGTTTTATCCGGTCCCCATGATTTCAAGCCTGGAGGCAGGAAAATACTATGTGCAGATTTCCGCGTTGAGCGCGCAATTTGCTGATGAAGTGCACCTTGAGCTTTCACGTATTGACCCAAGCCTCCCTCGAGCTATAATGCGGGCAGAAAGCCCTGTGCATGGGGAAGTTTACCAAATCCTTATTGGCCCGTTAAATCTTGGTGAAAGCGGAGCGATTTTAAACCTTTTTCGATCCACACATTCAGGTGCCTTTATACGCCCTTGGCCGCATAGGGCAAGATAACGCGGACATTTGCTTAATTTATGAAAAGATGTTATAATTCTGGAGAGGGAGTTTTCGATGTTGCAATTTTATTTTCTGTCAATTGCTCTGAATGCTTTGGCGGGATACATTTTGATCTCGGGAAGCGAAGAGGGGCCTTTAGTTTTTAGGAGCGGTTTTTCCCTAAACGATGAGACTTTCAAACTCGTGGTTGGCGTGGTTTCCAGCCTTGTCGGGCTTATGAAAATTCTTTCGGTTGTTGAAGGCGATGTGCCTGTCATTGGCGATCTCCTTCCGGCGGTTGCAGGCATTCTTGCGGGCTTCACTTTGATTTTTGAATATTACCGCAGCCGCACGTCTCTGGAAACCACAGATCATGTAGCGAAAATTGATCGCTTGCTTGCGGCAAACAAAAAGGTCATAGGTGTTGCAGCCATTGTTTCGGCTGTTCTGCACTTCCTCTTTCCCAGAGTGCTTTTACTGTAGGTGCGATGAAACACAATCGTGTAATTTTAAGTTTTTTCTTTGCCTTTGCGGTTTTGCAGTTTTCCTCCTGCGGCGGCGGTTCTCGATCTTTGCCTGTTACTCCTCCGGCAACTCACCCTCTTGCACGGCAGGCAATAGCATACGGCGTGGTGAATGTTTCATTTACCCACTTTTTAAGCGCACCCGGAACCGGAGGTGTCTCTCAAGCGCATTTGCGGCAGGGAACTGTTGTGCATATCATTGAACGGCGACAAATTACTCACTTGGGAAACCCTCAATCGTGGGTGTTTGCCCAAACAAGTGCGGAACCCCCCGCCGCGCCTTTTAGCGGTTGGCTTTTGGAGTCCAACCTTCAAGTGTTCGACAGGGAATCAAGGGCGCTTACCGCTTCAAGAGCCATAGGGCAATGACATCGCCCTTATTCTGGATACTCCCCCCACTCATCGGGGCATTTATCGGGTATGTAACAAATCTTGTCGCAATTAAAATGCTTTTCCGCCCCTTGCAGGCGGTGCATATTTTCGGCATCCACTTGCCGTTTACTCCCGGCATTCTGCCCAAAGAGCGCGGCAAGCTTGCTGAAAACATAGGCGACATGGTTGAGCGCGAGTTGCTTACCGCCGGTGTTTTACGGGAAAGGCTTGCAAAACCTAAAGTCCGCGAAAACATTCAAACGGCGATAAGCGCATACACTGATACGCTTGTTTCCCGCCCGCTTTCCTATTGGCTTTCTGAAGACAGAAGCCCCCTGCCGGTAAGCGGATTGCTGAAAGACTTCGTAAACTCTGAAGTTTTTAATTCGTTTTTGGAAGAGGTAATAAAAGAATGGGCGGCAAAAAAAATGCCCTCCTCCCGTTCAAGCGATGATCCGTTCTCGCTTTGGCTTAAATCCCGCGCGCGCGATGTAAGTTCAATTTTTATTCCTGCCGCGCGGGACATAATAAAAAGCTCCATTTTCAGCGAAATAAAAAAATCCCATCCGGGTGAGGTTTCCCTTTACAAACAGTCGCTGGAAAATATTGTCAAAAAGTATCCTGGCATTACGCTTAGGGAGTTCCTTTCCATGTCAAACGCCAAAAAAGACGAAACAGACTCATTTTTGGCGCACAAAACACAGAAAACCCTTAACGATAACATCGAACACGCTCTTGCCTCTGTCAACATAAAAGCGCTTGTCAGCGACCGCATAAATTCGCTTGACATGATAAAAGTGGAAAAAATAGTGCTTGGCGTAATGGCAGGACAATTAAAATGGATTAACTTTTTCGGTGCTGTTTTGGGCGCGCTCATAGGTTTCTCCCAGGTCATTCTTTCACTTCTTACCGGCTAAACTACCACCCCAAGCTGCCCGCATGCGCCTGAAATTTGCGTTCCCTTTTTGAAGCGCCTTGTAACAGTAATATGCAGGCTTTCAAGCGTTTCTGCAAAACGCGCAAGTTCTTTTGGTGAAGGAGCGCACAACGGGCGTTCTTCAAACATTAAGCCGTCTACGGAATTCCAGGGGATTAAGTTTACCACTGCGTCAAGTTCCGGTTCAGTTTTTATAAACTTTGCAATTGCCTCCGCGTCGCGTTGGCTTGTGTTTATGCCTTTCAGTAAAACCACTTCCAGTGTAAGGCGGCGCTTGCGTTTTTGCTGATAGTAAATCAGCGCCTGCCTGATGGAAGACAGGGAACTTCCTTTTGTGAGCGGCATAAGTCGCCCCCGTAGTTCCTCAATTGCCGTTGTAAGTGACAAGGCAAGACGCACATCAGGACCCTTTTCGGTCAAGTCAATAATGCCTTTTTCTATACCGCAGGTAGAAATGGTTATGCGGCGCTTTGAGATATTAAGCCCTTCGCTTTCAGAAAAAAACAAAAGCGCTTTTCGCAGTTCTTCAAGGTTTAAAAGCGGTTCGCCCATCCCCATAATAACAATGTGGGAAATCTCTTTTTCTTTTGTATCTTGCTCCCTGTAAGATTTTAAAAGCAAAAATTGCCCTGCAATTTCAGAGGCACAAAGATTGCGCTTAAAGCCAAGTGATCCTGTTTTGCAAAACACGCAGGCGGCAGGACAGCCGGCTTGGGTGGAAAGACAGGCTGTCAGCCTGCCTTTTCCATCTTGTAAAAGCACAGCCTCTATTACATTACCGTCTTCAAGGGCGATTCCTATTTTTTCAGTTCCGTCAGAGTCTTTTTGGCTGGTTACAAGCGTGAACGGATAAAGCTCATACTTTTCGCTTAGCTCTTTGCGCAGCGAAAGCGGCACATTGTTCATTGCTTCAAATGATTTTACCCCTGAACATATCCAGCGGTGAATTTGGCGGGCGCGAAAAGCCGGGTAATCACTTAGAACCGCGGAAAGTTCCTCCAAACAAAGCCCGGAAAGAACCGGTTTTTTATTCGATGTCGTCTTCCGGCTCGCTTTTGACATCATGGTTTGGGTTGTCCATAACTTTTTCAATAGCGTTTGCAACAGCGGCTTTGATGCTTTCACCGTACTCCGATCTATCCATGGTAGAGGCAGTATATAAGGAACCCAAAAGAGAAACCTGATAAAGCGGTTTTATCGAGTTAAGGGAAATTGCTGCCATATCAAGAATACATTCATTGCACAAGCAGCCGGGGACTTCCAGCGCCTCAAGCTGGCGGCCAAGCTCCTGAAAAACCAGTTTTTCGCCGTCATTTTTCAAGTTCTCAAAATCATATTTGTCCATGAAGGCCATACGCACCTCGTAAAAAATAAAGTTCAGTCCTGCGCATACGTCAAACGCATTCCCAGAAGCATAACACATTTTTGAAAAATGAAAAAGTATGATCCGCCCAATTTCTTAACTGTCTGCAAACGGCACGAACTTTGTAATATGTTTCAGGAACGTTAAGTCGATTGTACCAACCGGACCGTTGCGGTTTTTCGCAACCATAAGCTGAACTTTCTGCCCGATTTCACTTGATTGCTCCTCAACGCTTTTTTCCACCTCTCTGTCGCGGTGCAAAAACATAACCATGTCCGCATCCTGCTCTATAGAACCTGATTCCCTAATGTCCGCAAGGCCGGGCTTTTTTTCCTCCGCATCGCGGCGCAGCTGCGAAAGGGCAACAATAGGGATGTTCAGCTCCCGCGCAAGACCTTTTAGCGAGCGCGAAACTTCAGAAATCAGCTCCCAGCGCGGAAGCATCTTATTATCAGATGCGATAAGACCAATGTAGTCAATAAAAATAATTTCCACTTTTTCCTGAATACGCAGCATTCGCGCCATCGCTTGAATGTTCAGCATCGTCATGTTCGGCGTATCAACAATGAAAAAGGGAGCCTGGTGAACGATGTCGGCGGCTGTGAAAATGCGCTGAAAGTCAGCCTGCTGGAAAAAGCCTGTGCGCAATTTTTGGGAGTCAATGTTTGCCTCTGATGAAATAAGACGCAGCATTAACGAATGTTCAGACATTTCAAGTGAGAAAAAGGCGGACGGTACACCTTGCCGCAGAGAGATATTTGCCGCCATGCTCAACGCGATGGCGGTTTTTCCCATGCCGGGGCGCGCGCCAATGATGATTAGTTCTGATCCTTGAAAACCCGAGGTGATTTTATCAAGGGCATAAAAACCTGATGGAACACCTGTGAACTCAGCCTTTGTTTTATAAACCCCGTCAAGATAATTTACAACGCCTTTTATCAAATTATCCGCCTTTTTGTAGCGGAAAACGCGGCGCGGGTCGCTTATAAGGAAAAGTTTCTGTTGGGCTTCTTCAAGCAGATGCTTTGGCTCGGTGGTCTCGTCAAAGGCGCGAGTGCCGGTTTCACCTGAAATCTTAATAAGAGAGCGGCGCAGGGAGTGGCCTTGCACGATTTGGGCATAGTACTCGGTGTTGGCGCTTGAAGGAACCGCATGCGTTAGCGAAGCAATGTAATCGTTGCCTCCTGATTCATCAAGTTTGCCTTTTTTTTCAAGCTCACTTGACAGCGCTAAAAGATCAGGCTGAACGCCGCTGTTGTACAGGTCAAGAACAGCCTGAAATATCTTGCGGTGGCGCGGGGAGTAAAAATCATCAGGGCGCAGATATTGATGGGCAATGGAAACGGCGTTTTCATCGATCAACATCGCGCCAATCACCGCCCGTTCAGCATCATCACTGTGAGGAGGAATTCTGTTTTTTTCTGAAGCCTCAGCCATTTACACCCTGATAAACTAAAACGCGCATTTCCAAAAACAAATTAGAAATGCGCCCTCTCTTGAGCTTTTTCAAAAGCTGAAGTTTTGAAAAAGCCTCTCTTATTATTCTTTCTCGTTCTCGCTTGAAGCATCCGCATCGACGGTAGCGGCTTCCGGAGCACCCGCTTCATCAGCCGCAGAAGGCGCTGTTTCAGCAGACGTTTCGCCAGCGGCGGCAAGCGTTTCAGTGGCAGCGGCTTCCTGCTCAAGTGTCTGTCCGCTGTCATCGGCACTTTGCTCCTGCCGCTCATCCCGCCGCCTTTTTTGCACTTTGGTGGCGCTTTTCAGTTCAGTTTTTATTTCCTGCCCAAGAACGCTGATGGTAATTTCAGCGGCGGCACTTTCGTACAGCTTAATGGTGACTTTGTATTTACCCACTGTTTTGATGTTCGTGCCGGATGCAAGTTCTATGCGCTTGCGCTCGATCTGGTGTCCGTGTTTGCCAAGTTCGTCCGCCACAGTTTGGCTTGTAACCGCCCCGTAAAGTTTACCGTTTGCGCCTGCGGGCATGGTAATCTCGATGTTAAGGCTTTCAAGCTTTTCTTTAATGCCCGCGGCATCAGCGCGTTTTTGTGCTTTGCGCGCTTCAATTTCCTCGCGCCGGTGTTCAAAAAGTCTCACCGTGCTTTCATTGAACGGCAATGCTATACCGCGCGGGAAAAGATAGTTGCGGGCGTATCCCTTGGCGACATCCTTCACATCCCCTTCTTCTCCGAGGGGGGCAAGATCCTTGTTCAAAATAACTTTCATAATCCAAGCTCCTTGTAAATTTTCAGGCAGGTTTCCTGGGATTATTCATCTCCCGCCTTCGGAGTAGAAGGCGGCCTGTTTGATTTTGGCACCCTAAAAGGCACCCAATTTTCAGCGATTCCAAGCAGGACAACGCCTGAAAGGAGCATCGCGTTAATTCCCGGGCTTAAAAGCAGAAGGACAAACAAAACGCTTAAAAGCAGTTTCAGAAACGGCGTAACAGCGGGTTTTGCAATGAAAAACCGTATAATTCCAAACCCTTGAGCCAGATACAGAATAGCGCAAAACACCAAAATGTTCCAGAGGATTATCTGGGGAAATTGAAGCCCTGCCATATTGGTCAAAACCGTCAAAAAAAGCGCTCCGGATAAAACCCAAATCATCTGCGGGGCGGTTTTGAAGTCCCCTCGCTGATGAGTAAAACCGCCCGCGTTTGGAGCCCTGCTTCTTGAAAAGATACGGGCGAATAAAATGCTCATCTGGAGGCTTGCGAAAAATAGGAATGAAGCGGCGGCAAGTGCCCCTCCGCGTAAAACTATTGTTTGGGCAAACAACAAGACATCTACAGCCTGTATCTCTGCCATAAGCGCACGCTGCACCACATCATACCCGCCTGATGCCTGCCGCTCAAGTGCGGCATTGGCAAGCAAGGCAAACTGCTCCAGAAACCCAGGTGATGCTGCGGCACGTAGAAACATTCCAATCAGCAACAGCGAAACCACAAGCGAACCTGCAACAAGGCGCAGGACAGGGTGGGTTTTATGCAAAAATAAAGTCGGCGGCTTTAAAATGCACATGAAAACACTCGTAACAGCGGCAAAATAAAACATATTGAAGAAAAGCGTATGGGGAGGAACGCCGATTGAAAGGGCGCCTCCGACAAGAGCCAGCGTATTTGCTGCAATTACCAAAGCGACAGTAAACCACGCAATACGAAAGCCGTAGTGGAAC
>JAIRQD010000189.1:0-12619 GCA_031256655.1 Treponema sp. | reverse complement strand
TTGTGTTTGATCCGGTTGGTGCCGGCGCTTCAAAGCTGCGCAATGACACAGCGACATCAATAATCAGCGAAGTAAAACTTGCCGTTCTTCGCGGAAATATCTCCGAAATCAAATTTGTGGCGGGTTTGGGGGCAAACACAAAAGGCGTTGGCGCATCCGAAAGCGACATTTCAGCCGCCTGTGATTCAGGCTCCATTGCCAAAACGCTTGCCAAAAAACTCAACTACATTGTTGTGATAAGCGGCGCGGTTGACATTATTTCTGACGGCGAAAAAATTGCCTATGTAGAAAACGGGAATGAAATTATGGCTAACATCACAGGCACAGGTTGTATGTGCTCATCGCTTTTGGGTTCTTTTTGCGGCGCAGCGCGTGGAGAGCTTTTTGCCGCCGCCGCCGCCGCGATGCTTTCGATGAGTATTTCCGGAGAGCTGGCTTTTGAAAAAGCCGGACATTTGGGGAACGGCAGTTTCCGCATTGCCCTTCTTGATGCCATTGCCAATTTGGACGCGCAAACACTTGAGCGGCGCGCAAAATACCACGAAGTTTAATTGCGGTGTAATCATGAAGCCTAATATCGACTACAGCCTTTACCTTGTGACAGACAGGGAACTTATGTCTGCGCCGAGCATAGAAGAATGCGTTCGAGAGGCAATTTCAGGCGGCTGCACGGTAGTACAGCTTAGGGAAAAAAAAGCCTCAACGGGTGAGTTTTACGCAATCGCTTTGCGCCTGCGCGAAATTACCGCGCGCGCTGGTGTGCCGCTTATCATAAATGACCGCGCCGATATTGCCTTAGCCGTGTGCGCGGATGGAATCCACATCGGTCAGGAAGACTTGCCTTACCACGCCGCGCGCGATATTGTGGGACATGATAAAATTGTCGGTGTTTCGGCAAGCAGTTTGGGCGAGGCGCTTGCGGCGGCTGAAGCGGGCGCGGATTACATAGGTGTTGGCGCTATGTTTGCAACCGGCACGAAAACTGAAGCCGCACTTGTAAGCATGGAGGAACTAAGGCAGATACGAGAGAAAATTAAAACGCCTATTGTCGTGATTGGCGGCATTAACAAAAGTACAGTGCCGCAATTTAAGGGAACCGGCATTGACGGAATTGCCGTGGTTTCCGCCATTGTTGCACAAAACGATGCTGCAATTGCGGCGCAGGAATTAAAAGCGCTTTTTGAAAAGATTTGAAAAGGTGAAAAGGTGAAAAGGTATGGAAGCGTATATTTTTGACCTTGACGGCACCTTGCTTGATTCAATGGGCTTGTGGCTGGACATTGACATTGCCTTTCTTAAAAAACGCGGTTTTGAGGTTCCCTCTGACTATGCGGATAAAATCTCTTCTATGAGCTTTCTTGAAGCTGCGACCTATACCGTTGCGCGTTTTAATTTGCCTTTAAGCGCCGAAAGCCTGCTGGATGAGTGGAACGATATGGCAGCTTATGCTTATGGGCACACGGTGCAGATGAAGCCTTACGCAAAGGAATACCTTTTGGCGCTTAAAAAGCGCGGTGCGAAGCTGGCAATTGCCACTAGCGCAATGCCTTTGCTTTATGAAAAAGCGCTTTTGAACAATGGCATTTACGATTGGTTTGATGTTATTTGCAATTCAGGCGAAGTGGGCTGCGGCAAATCGCAGCCTGACATTTTTCTCCTTGCCTCGCAAAGGCTAAAAACAAATCCTTCCCAATGCATCGTTTTTGAGGATATTCTGGATGCGGTAAAAAGCGCGAAAAGTATCGGAATGACCGTTTGCGGTGTGTATGACAAGGCTTCAGAAAGCGATTGGGCGGAAATACGGAAAATTGCCGATTATGCGATAAACAGTTTTCTGGACGCACCGTTTCTGCGCAACACTTTCGTATAAAGCAAATAATATCTAAAAAAGTTACAAAACTGCTTGCAATTTATTTTCGGTTGTGGTAGACTCCCGTCACTATTTTACACCAAGGAGAACTTATGAATAAGTTTGCCGTGCTTTTTGCAGCAATTTTGCTGTCGGGTTCCTTGCTTTTGTCTTGCGACACTGGGAACAATCCTGCCGTGCAGCCAGTAATCCCCGGCCCGCCGGAAACCCCCGAAGAGCCTAGTCCCTTCCCCGCTCCTACTTTTGTACAAGGACAGGGTGGAACTTATCTTCAACACAATTCAAATGGTCTTGGTTTTGAGTTTGCCTCTGTTTCTGATGCCATCGGCTTCAGAATTTGGGTAATCGCCAGCGGGGCTAACGATTCAGAAAAAGAAGAAGTTGCCACATTAGATTACAGTGAAACTTCCGTAGAGTTTACTCATGAACAGTTGGCAGACTTGATCGACGGATATGTAAATGAAGTAGGCGCATCGGCAGGTTTCCGCTTCGGCGTTTCCAGCCTGTTTGCCGATGATGAGGAATCAGTTGTCACATGGCTCACCGTTGTAACTCCCGCAATTCCTGGCGAGACAGAAAACGGTGACGATAACGGTAATGGCGAAAAGCCCACCGAACCGGGCAATGGCAACGGTAATGGCAACGGCGGCTACCCCACCGAACCGGGCAATGGTAATGGCGACGGCGGATACCCCACCAATCCGGGATACAATGGTTAATTCCAAAGTGCTTCTAGCGCTACGGTATCTCGCATGAATGGTATCAATACCTCGCGGCTTGCCGCGGGGTATTAAACCATTCGATGACCGAACGAGCTTGTCAATGAAAAAACAAGAAAGCCTGAGTCTTTGGATTCAGGCTTTCTTATGTCGTCCGTAGCCTTTAAATCGCTTACTTTTTCTGGCGAAGCACCGTAATGCTTTCACCGCCCAAACCGTAATTGTCCATGTCAATTTCATCAATAACAACTACGGTGGTTTTGGGATTTTTGTTCAGCACATTCGCCAACAAATCGGTAACCCCCTTAATGAGTTCGGCTTTTTGCGCAACAGATGGCGCTTCGTTGCCTCCGGTAACTTTAATGTTTACATACGGCATGATTTTCTCCTCCAATTTATTATCAGTCATTATTGTTTATCACTTATAAGCTTTGCTGTGAAGAGTATCGCGGCGGCGGCGAGCATACTTGCAGCTGATATAACAAAAGCTATGTGAAATCCCATCCCGCCTGCCACAACCGGTCCGATAATCTGCCCCACGCCGTAAATCGCGGTCATAACAGCCACTGCGTTGGCGCTTGGTTTGCCGCTTAGAAGCACCCCGTACTGAAGGGAAAGGGTGGTTATTCCCATGAACGTCCCTCCCAGGAGCAAGCCGCCGCCAAAAGCGGCAAGCGCCGAACTTGACAATATGGGAAGCAACGCCCCTACAGCTTGCAATACAAAAGCGAGAATCAACATGGGCAGATAGCCATTGCGTACAGCCAAAAGTTTCCAAATGGGAACGCTCACAGCCGCGGCAATTCCGGTCACTATCCACGACGTTCTGGCGATTTCAGGCGAATTTGTGACGTTTTGCACCAGAGCAACAATAAAAGTCATTCCAATTATATAGCCGAAGCCTTCAAGAAAATACGATAAAATCAGCAGTTTATATTTTATTCCTGTTTTTTTGTGCGCCGGGCTTGAAACGGCGGAGGCTTGCGGCAAAGGCGGTGCGTAGTTGCGGCTTGGGCGCAGGGCAAAAATCGAAACGGCAACCAAAGGGATGCACAACGCGCTCATGCCAAGCCATCCGGCCGGCGGTCCGCCGATTGCTTCCAAAGGGCCTGCGGAAAGCCCGCTTGTGGCAATGCCAATGCCGACCCCGCTGTATAAAAGCCCGGACAAAACAGGGCGGTTGATAGCCGAAAGTGTATCCAGTACGATTGACGAGGCTAAGACAAAACACATTCCCGATGCAAAGCCCGCCAGAAAGCGAATTGTGTGCAGTAAGGGCACTTCACGTGCAAATCCCATTCCGGCGCTTGTAATCAAACTAAGAAGCAAAAAAGCCGCAAACAGGAAAAACCGTCTTTGCCCCGGTTTTTCTTTACGGGCAAGCAATACACCGGCAAGATAACCCACGAAATTCCAACTGCCCATGATTCCGGCAGTAACATCTGTGAAATCGTGGAAAGACATCATGCCGGGCAAAAGAGCCGTAAATGCAAACCGCCCTATTCCCATGGCGGTTAAAAGTGCAAAAGCCCCGCCAAGTGCCGTTAAGATTCCCTTATTCTCGTGCCGGTTCATCGCATCACCGTAAATGAATTAAAGAAAAAAGGCGTATTTTTGTGTTACAAATACACCTTATAACGGCGCTCCACATCGTTGATAAGTTTATATTCAATGGAGTCAACAAGCGCCGCGCGGCTTGCCCCGATAATGTCTTCGGAAACCCCAACCGTGCTCCAGCTTTGCCTGCCGTCTGTGGAGGTTATAAGTACGCGCACTTTCGCCGCCGTTGCAGCTCCGCCGTCAATAACCCTGACCTTGTAGTCCGAAAGCCGCACTTGTTCAAGTTCCGGGTAAAATGCTTTGAGTGCACGGCGCAAGGCGGTGTCAAGCGCGTTTACCGGTCCTGCCCCTTCGGCGGCGGCAATTTCTTCCTGACCGTCTACAAGCACCTTCACCCACGCGTGTGAGTTTGCAAGAGAAGCGCAAGTGGGATGCTCGCTCACAACCCTGCACGCATCGACATGAAAAAGCGGCTTGTAGCGCCCAAGTTCCCGCCGCGCAAGAAGTTCAAAACTGCCATCCGCCCCTTCAAAATGCCAGCCTTGCGCTTCCATATCTTTAAGCTTTTGTGTCAGCGTCGCAACAGCAGGATGATCCTTGTCTATTTCAGGGTCGATTTTTTTCATACGTTCAGCAACAGCCGAGCGCCCGCCCATCTCGCTCATGGGGAAATGCCGCTCATTTCCGACCTGCGCCGGATCGATGTGCTCAAATGATTCGCGTATTTTTAGTATGCCGTCGGCGTGCATTCCGGCCTTGTGTGCGAAAGCGTAATTCCCCACATACGGCATTGTATTCGGAAGTGTTACGTTGGAGATTTCCGCAACCGCCCGCGTAATTTCTGAAAGCTTCTCCATTTTTCCCGGCGGCAGACAGCGGAACCCGAGTTTCAGTTCAAGGCTCGGCATAACAGCGGCAAGGCTTGTATTGCCGCAGCGCTCGCCAAAGCCCACAAGCGTTCCCTGAACGTGGCGGCATCCGCGGCGCACAGCGGTTATTGTGTTGGCGCTTGCCATATCGGCATCGTTATGGGCGTGAATGCCCATAAAGTCCGTTTCAGCCTCGCCCAAAAAGGCAAATGCCTCATCAACGGCTTTTTCAATCTCACCGGGGAAAGTTCCGCCGTTGGTGTCGCACAGGACAATGCGATCCGCGCCTGCTTTGCGGGCGGCCTTGAGCGTGGAAAGGGCGTATTGCGGATTTGCCTTCCAGCCGTCAAAAAAATGTTCGGCATCGTAGAAAACGCGCCTGCCCTTTTCCTTGAAGAAGGCAACAGTTTCCGCGATCATGTCGAGGTTTTCCTCCTGACTTGCCCGCAGAACTTCAGTGACGTGGAGATCCCAGCTTTTGCCAAAAATGACAATCGCCTCAGTTTCCGCTCCCAGCAAGGATTGGATGTTTGCGTCATCAGCCGGTTTTACGCCTTTTTTGCGGGTTGCGCCGAACGCGCAGACCTTTGCGTACTCCAATTGGAGCTTTGCCGCAAGGCGGAAAAACTCTCCGTCTTTGGGATTGCTCCCGGGGTTACCTGCCTCGACCCAGGAAATCCCCAAGTCATCCAAAGCCTGAATTACAGCCAACTTATCCTGAGCAGAAAAAGTTATGCCTTCGCCCTGGGCTCCGTCACGCAGTGTGGTATCAAGTATTTCCATCTGTGCAATTTCCGCTTGTTTCATGGCAGACAGTAATAGAACACATTACGAAACTTGTCAAGCATGTGCAACGCTCATTTTATTCAAAATCAAACAACAGCGCCGCTGTCAAACCAAGTGCCAAAGCGCCCGCTGACGCCGCTACCCATTTGAGAAAGCGGTTCTGTCTTTCAAGGCTGTGCGTTCTCGTCTGCGATGCTTGCCGATATGCCTCGAAGGATAGTTCCAAGCTCATCAAGGAGGATTCGGCTCTCTGCAATGCTGCTCTCAGCCTGTTCAATTCTGTAAGTGAGTTCTCCGCTGTTGATAACAATCCCGTCGAGCCTGTTTGCAAGGTTTTCGCTTCGTTTCGTAATTTGTCCAGCTCCTCTTTCAATATTTTCAGCGCTGTCTCTAATTCCTGAGAGTTCTGCCTGGAGTCCCGAAGCTCTTCCTGCAATTTCTCGTTGAGCGCTGACAATTCCATCGAGATCTCGATTAACTTGTTCAAGGTGAGCTCCGAGCGAAGATGATTCGGCATCAACTCGGATTCTCCAGCCGGCAAAACCGGAGGCAAACCCAATTGCAAGACCGGCAAAAAAAGGAATAAGCACAAGGCGCGTTTTAACATTCACGCTTTCCTCCATCACCGAACAATATATGTATTTTTCTTAATTTGGTCTTAGGATATTCGTGTTTAATTAAGGTTTTATGGAATATCGTAAGAAAAACAGCAGGATATTTGGCGACTTTTCCTGCCGCCGATTACAATTTAAAACCCGCCGCCGAGCATTGTTTGATACTCCGCTGTGTGGCGAAGAAGCCGCGAATCCTCCGGCGCAATGGCAAGAGCCTGACGCAGGTAATGAGCGGCGCGCCTGCGGTCGCCATGCCTATGGTGCACCTCGAATGTGGCGATTAGGGAATCCAGGTTGCGGGGATGCTCAAAAAGGCTTGCGCGCAAGTCAGCGAGCATAAGCGCTTCGCTGGGCTGAATGCGGCTGCGCAGGAAAAGATAGCGGCTTCGCAGTTGACCGCCCGGCACGGCGGCAAGACGCGCTTCTATCATCACTTGAGCTTCTGAATTGCGGTTTAAGTCGATGAGGGCGGAAGCGTACGCGATGATACCTTCGTCATTTGCCGGTTGAAGAAGATGCAGTTCGCGGGCGAAAGCAAGGGCGGCAGCGCTGTTCCCCAGCGAGCGTTCCAGCGTGTAAGCGGCAAGCAAATTGTCAAAAGAACGGCTCCAGCTTAAAAGGCGGTTCAGATACGTGCGGGCGCTTCCCCATGCCTCACGCCGCATTGCATCGTCAAGGGCAAGGGCGACAACTTCCGGCGGCGGCGAGGGAACGGCCAAAAGACCTGAAATTAATTCCCTGCCTTCGGCGCGATCGGCAGGGCGGGGAGAAGCCATTAAAAGGCGGGCGGCATAAATAGCGGCATTTTCCCTAAGTTCGCCGTTTACCGAAGGCGGCATACGCAAAAGCGTACGCAGGTAATTTAACGCCGCATCGTTATTGTTAAAGCCTTCCGCCTGAACGCGGGCGCGCAAGAAAAGGTGCATGGCGTTATTGGGGTTAATTGTCGCGTGTACATCTAGCGGAGCTTGCGCCCGCAAAAACTGCCCCTGCTCAACCAAAATGTGCGTCCGCATCAGCACAAACTCACCGTCACGCGGCGAACTTTCAAGTACCTTGTCCACAGCGGCTTCGGCTAGTATCCAGTCGCGGTTGCGGTAAAGGGCAACGGCAAGCGGGCGGGTAATCTGCAAATTGCCGGGGAAAATGTCTGCAAGTTCGCTAAGAATGCGCACCGCCTCACCCGTGTTGCCTTGTCTTTCCATGATGCGGGCAATCGCCAACTTGGCTGGGAAAAACTCATTTGTCCGCTCCCAAACAAGCGCGTATTTCTCCAGCGCTTCCTGTATCCTGCCGGTCTGCTCGTATACTACGGCGATAAAATAACTGGCGATAACACCTCCGGCGTTCAGTTCCACCGCGCGCTGTAAATCCTTCATCGCCAGAAAATACCGCTCAACCGGCGTATCTATTTCCCGAACCACTTGCCGCCCTATTGCCGTCTGCACTCTGGTTCTGCCCGGATATATCGCAAGGAACGGCAGGACAAACTCAAGGTAGTCCACAGAATTCTGGCGGGGTGTGACATAAACGCCCGCTTCCGCCTCACGCAAGATTCGGGCATAAATGTGAAGGAGCGGCGGATCCAAACGTGGCAGGGAAACCCGCACTCCAGGATAAATCACGTTCAAAAGCGTGGTGTTGACAAAGTTCATCACTCTGCCGAATTCCGTCCCGCCGAGATTGTGGTTGCGGATGACATCCAGCGAATGCATGATGGCTTGCGGTGTTCCGCGCTCGGTATTGGATCGGATCTCGTCCACGATTCCGCCGCCTTGACCGGCAAGCTGCGGGAACGCGGCGGGGAGCGCCGGAGGCACTGCGGTGACGTTAACGTCCGGCTGTGTCCGGCACGAGACCAGCATAATGGCGGTGAAAAAAAGCGGTAAAAGACTGATGCGGCGAAAGCCATTAATCACTTTTTGGTCTCCCTTTTGGTCTGCCTATGGATATAAGCACCAAGGTCAGCCCGCCGAACAGGATGAGCATTGGCCACCAATGATAAATAAAATATCGGAACGAAAATGGTACAAGTCTAAGCGAAAAAATCATAAAAGCGGCTCCCAGCGCAACAAAGGCGCAGGAAGAAACGATGTAGTGCATACGCAGCGTGCCGTGCCGGCGCAGCCCCATAGGCAAGAGGGCGAGACCTGAAAAAACCGAAAGCAACGGCCATGCCTGAAAAAACGGTACGGTGATTATCCCCAACGCTGAAAGAAACAGGAAAATGCCTGTCATCATAAAAATCGAGGCGAAAAAAAGATAGACCGGGCGTTTGTTCAGCCGCACCGCCACAACCGCGCAGAACGCCCCTGCGACAACCAACAGGAACGCGAGGAAAATCGAAATGCCGGAAGCGCCTTCCAGCGCGCCCAAAAGAAAGCTCACCCCCAAAATCATCAGGAGCAGTCCGACAAAAAACACGAGGTTAGCGGTAATTGTGCGGATAAACCGTGACATCACGTTTTAGATTATACCCCAAAAAACTCGCCTTGCCAACCGATAATTATGTATGGTAGGATTATAACATGAGAAGATTTACTGTTTTTAAGGTAATAGGAGTTTCTTTGTCGATAGCGGTGCTGATGGTGGGGCTTTCGCATTGCCGCAGCGCTGATACATTCCCCGCCCTTAACGGAAATGGTGTGAACATCAGCCCATATTTCTTGAGCGGGACGGACGCGGAGAGGGAAACACTTGCCGAACTGTTCGCCCTGCTTGCCGCCAATAACGGCGATGAACGCAAGCGGCTGGCAATCGTCACCGAAATCGCTAACATTTACCTGCGCCAGGGTGAGTTCAGCAGGCTTGTCAATTTTCTCAACGAACGCATTCACCGCTACCCCGATGATGCGTATAATGCGTATTTTCTTTTTATGATTGCGTTTGCTCATCAACAGATGGAAGCGCATCCTGTAGCCGCGCTGTATTTCAGACGCATCGTAAGAAACCACCCGGATCTTGAGATTCGCGGCAGTTCCATTCACCTTGCATCGCTTAAACAGCTTGTCTCGCTGGTAAGCGATCCGCACCAGCGGGTTTGGTTTTATGAGGAACTCGTTTCCCGCTTCCCGGAAGAGATTGACCTTGGCACGGCGTATTTTATGCTGGGTCAGGCACACGCCGGAGCCGGCGAATGGGACAGGGCGCTTGTGGCGTATTCCCGCTTTCTGGCGCACTCGCCTCCCGGCGCTGATGTTCCCGGGTTTCCTGACGCGCACAACTACGCGCGGCGCATGGTTGATTTTAACAACTCCGCAAAAGACTGGACATTTGAAAGCCTTGACTCGCTCATAGTTGCGGTAAGATCCGCCTTGAACGCCGGTTCACACGTAAGGCTTTTGCGTTACCACGCCAAAGTGAACTTTTTCACCCGCACATGGGAGAACGAAGATTCGGCTGTCGGAGCAGGTGCCGGACACGCAACCTTTAACCTTTCGGATTTTATGCGCGGAAACCGCATCCAATACGCAAACACAGTGAGCGTCAGCTCCAACGGCGATGAGGCATTTTTGCGGACGTGGGGCTGGCATCCCTTCCTCCCCGTTTGGTACTTTTATTTCAGACGGATTCACTTCCCGCCCGATCCTGAAATGCACGGGCGCTGGGAATGGGCAGGCATTTTCTACGGGGAGAGACTGTAAATGCTAAGGCGCACGACAATTTTTGCCGCCGCCGCTGTTACTGTCTTTTTGGGCGCTTTTCTGACGGGCGCTCCACAGGCGCTTGCGGCGGCTGAACCAGCCGCTCTTGCGACTGATGATGCTGGGCAGATTACCCGTCCGCTCCGTATGCATCCGCCGCAGGTTCCCGTTAACCGTCCGCCGCACCGTCCGGAAACTCCCTTTGTGCCGGAAAACAGCCTTCTCTTGCTTCCCGGAGCGCTGGATAATCCCTTAACCCAGCGTTATATCCGCCACAACGCCACTCCCGGCGGACGTGCATCACTTGCCGCCATCATGCGGCGCGGCGGACCGTATCTGGCTTTTATCAGGCAGAAAATCGCCTACTTTGAACTGCCTATGGAACTCATTTACCTGCCCATCATTGAGTCGGCGTATCTTCGCACGGCAACAAGCAGATCCGGGGCGCACGGGCTTTGGCAGTTCATGGAAAACAGCATTGCGCCTTTTAATATCCGCGTCACCGAATGGATGGATCAGCGCAGGGATTTCTGGAAATCCACCGACGGCGCATTGCGCAAACTGCGGGGCAATTACCGCGTGCTCGGCGACTGGCCGCTGGCTTTGGCGGCGTACAACGCGGGGCTTGGCGGGGTAAGGCGTTTGATACAGAGCAGCGGCGTAAACAATTACTGGGAGCTTTCCAGCCGCAGGCTTTTGAGGGACGAGACTATCAATTTCGTGCCCCGCATTATCGCCGCTTCGTATGTGCTTCAACACCATCGCCGTTTTGGGATACAGGCTGACTGGCCTGAAAACCCCAACTGGCAGCGTGTGCCTGTTGGCAGTGCCCGCTCTGTGGACTTAAACATCCTTGCCGAAGTTTCAGGCGTTGATGCGGCGCATTTGCGCTTTGCAAATCTGGAACTTGTTTACAATATCACACCGCCTGAAAGCGGCTTTTACATCAAAGTACGCGGTGAAGATGCGCCGCGCATTGCCGCGGCTCTTGCACAAAGTGACGTTGCCCTTTTACGCTATCATTTCCACACAATCCGTTCCGGCGACACACTTCTCGCTTTGGCGCGGCATTACGGCATAAGCGTAAACCAGATACACGCCTCCAATCCCGGTCTTCAAGAGCGCTACCTGCGCATCGGAAACCGCTTGAGGATTCCCGCCTTCAGGGACAACATTGCTCCTTTTCATAACGCCGTTCCAGCGCACGCTCCCGAACCGGTAAACATTGCCTTTAACGGGACGCATCAGGTGCAAAGAGGCGATACGCTGTGGTCGCTGGCTCGCTCCTTTGAAATCGCGCCTGAGCTTTTGGCGTACGCAAACGGAATGCAATTAACAGACGTTTTGCGCGAAGGAAGGGTCATTAAAACGCCGATAAGATAAGTACGCTGTTTATTCTTGATTGGGTTTTGCCCGCCGGAGGTAGGTATGCGGCTTTTTGCCGTGGTTTTGTTTTTCTCATCTTTGTTTTCTGCTTTTGGTCAGGTAACCGGACACCAAGTCGGGTATCGCGCGTCCGTCAATTTCGCTTTTTCCGCCGCCGTTGATTGGCGAAACCGCGAGGTTTCTGCCGAGACAAGTTTTAACCTGGCGCAGGCGGGTTTGCGTCTTCCGGCGGGCAGGCTTATGGGCGAGGAAATGCTTCACCGCGCTTGGCCGCGCCTTTTCCGCAGTGAGCTTTTGTCGCTCAGGGTGGATTCAAGCACCACACTCGGCGATCTGCACGCAAGCGGTGCGCTTTCATTGGCGGATGTGGATGCGATAAGCCGCACCGCTGTTGCAATGCCGCCAAGCCTTTCCGCGGATCTGTCAAGCATGATCGGCAGATATACGCTGAACATCGAAGGGATCAGCGCTTTGCTTTTAACGCACGGGCGGACGACCGCTCCTGAAATTCCTTTGATTCCCGTTCCCACTTCTGATTATTCAGGAATTATTATCATCGCTTACAGGGAACTTCCTGTTTGGGGCAGGCACGGCACTGCTTTTATCGAGCCCGGTCTTTTCCCAAGAATTTGGGACACAGAAATGAATATCATTTTTGAACGCACCATGCTTTCACCGGACAGGACGTTGATGGTGCATTACGCTGATCCGCAGAGCATCTTCCGCCCCACACCATCAGGGCTTGACGGTGAGCTTGCAGAACTGGTTGGTCCACGCCCCCTGCGCGTTTTTGCCCGGCAAGCTTTCGGCATTTACCCAACCGACGCCGTAATAGACCGCAACGATGCTCTGCGCATAGTTTCATCCGCTCACAACCGCAGATTGCTGCAAGAGGGGCGTGTGATTTTTGTGCTTGATGCGGGAATGCTGGGTAATTAAGCGGTTTGCCGCGCTTTCGCCGCGCAAATTACCTCGTTCAGATTGTGCCAAGGCTAAAATCACCCAAAATCTTAAAGTAGTTTCTGCAGCGGCGAACAACTAGTTTGCGTTCAGGAAAGTGAATTGGCAAAAGTTCTTTTACTTTTTTCCCCGTCAGTTCATAAATTTCACGCCGCAGATCGTTGTCCACTTTTTCAAGCGTGGACATTTTCACTTTAATTAAATAGCCGCG
>JAIRQD010000120.1:0-11597 GCA_031256655.1 Treponema sp. | reverse complement strand
TCAACATTGAGTGACAAGGGAAGGTCTGCGAAAGAGAAGAAGGGCTGAATTACAAGGTTCAACGGGAAGTCACGTTCATCGTTTTCCGATATGGCACAGGTGCCGTTAAACGCAACCTCAATGTCGAAGTTGCCAACGCCAAGGTCAGCGCCAAAACCGGCAACAAGACCAAGACCCATGCCGTCAAAGGCGCCGTGACCAGTGTTCCATGTCTGCCATGACAAGAAATTGGTAAGCGCTGCCTGACCAAACAAATACATTCCGTCGCCCAGTTGCTGTGTGAAACGTGCGCCAACCGCGAGACCGCCAGTTAAATTACCGGGGGAAGGACCGGCGATCCACGCCTGATTTTCGGTTTCCAGGTGGAGGCGAAGGGAGCCCGCGTCAGTTATGCCGAAGCTATATCCGCCAAAGACCCTGAAGTCATGATAAGGATTAATACCGACAAAGCCCAACTCCATTTCGAGTTCCAGACCATCCACACCGCCGTCACCGCCCCAAATGATGAAAGCGCGGAGATTGGTGTTGTCGGTGGGTTCGGAGATATCACCAGTCCCAACTTCAGCACCAATGGTAAGACCGACATCCTGCGCGAAGGCGGCGCCCCCGGCTAACGCTATAGCAAGAAAAAGAACGAGAATTTTTTTCACAAAATTCCTCCTACAAAGTATTTTAAGATATTTTAACACGGATAAGAAAAACGTCAAGCTTTTTTGGATAATTTTTTTGACACTTGTCATTTTTCAAACCAGCCGCTGCTGCGAGAAAAGGTACTATATCCCACTCCCCTGTTCCGCTATACTGACCGGATGAGCGCCCCAGACGAAACCAGCCGCGATCTCCCTTTTTCAGGCAAAACAGCCCTTGTTGTCGGCGGAACCGGCGGCATCGGCAGGGCGTTGGTGGTGGGGCTAGCGCGGCGAGGTGCGGATGTGACTGTTCACGGCGGTTCCTCTGAACAGCGGCTTATTGACGCGGTGGCGGAAGTCAGGGCGGCATCGGGGAAAGGGAGCGGTTTTCTCCTTCCGGTAAAAAGCCCATCGGCGGCGGCGGAGATTATGGTGAAAATTCCCGCGCCGGATATTCTTGTGTGCGCGTGGGGGCCGTTTGAACAAGGGGATTTACAGGTGCATGACCTCGAACTCTGGCAGAGAATGACGGAAAGCAACCTCGTTTTCCCCGCCGCGCTTGTTTCGCTTTCGCTTCCGCACATGATAGCGCGAAAGTGGGGCAGAATTCTCCTTTTTGGAGGCACAAACACCGACACAATACGCGGTTTTCGTACCACCGCAGCGTATTCGGCGGCGAAAACAGCGCTTGGAGTGCTTGCAAAGTCAGCGGCGAAAACCTCAAGCGGCTCAGGGGTCACCTGCAATGTATTGTGTCCGGGGCTTACGGACACTGAATATTCAAGTACTGACCTGCTCCGTTATAACCGTGAAAAAAGCCCCGGCGGTAAACCTTTGGAGCCTCGGCAAATCGCCGCGGTTGCCCTTGCCCTGCTTGAAAACTCAAGCCTTAACGGGGCAATAGTTGCCGCGGATCAAGGTATCGTTTTGTGACGTATGGACATTTTTTTTTTTTGGTGCTAATATAAGAATGTGGTGTTTTAGCATTATTACAGACTTGAAATATACACCCAATTGTGTTATAGGACTCAGGTACCCAATGTGCAATAATGCAGAATATTGGCGAAGGATGCGTCGTGATGAACAATGACATCGTAAATGGATTTGATGAAGAAAAAGATGAAAGCCTCAAGATCAAGCTTCAAAAGATTGATGAAGTCGAAGGATGCCTTGTCCTGTATCTGACCGGGTATATTGATACATACAACTCGCATTACTTCCAGAAGAGGGTCCAAAAAGCGATTGAAGCCGGGTTCATCCGTCTTGTGTTCCACTGCGGCGGGCTTAATTATGTTTCATCCACCGGTATCGGTTCGTTTACGGCATTTTTGAAGGCGGCAAAACCGCGCGGCGGGGATTTGGTTCTTTTGGAAATTCAGCCAAAAGTGTACGAGGTTTTTCAACTTCTCGGTTTTTCCCAGTTTTTCAACATCAAAGACAGCGTTGACGACTCTATTAATCACTTTAAAAACAGCACGGTAGTTGAAACAGTGTCGCTGTTTCCCAAAATTTTTGCCTGCCCGATTTGCTCCAAAAAGCTCAAAGCTCTGAAAGCCGGCAGGTTTCGCTGCTCGGAATGCAAAACGATTCTGGCAATCGACAGTTCCAGCCAGGTTTTCCTTGGGTAGTTTTGCTGATTCAAGGAGAAAAGGGAGAATATGACGGAAAACAAAGTTGAACAGTATTTAATCGATCTAAAGTATAATTACCAAGAGGTAAAGCCGAATTTTTGGCTTCTTGACGATGCCGAGCGTAATTTGCAAGGCGTGGCGGTGATGTACGATGATCCGCTGGTGATTATCGAAGTGCAGGTGATGGACGCTCCCCGCGAAAAGCGTGAGGAGTTTTTCACCAAACTACTTGAACTTAACGCCGGCGACATGATTCACGGCGCTTACGGCTTGGACAGCGGGAAAGTTATCATCATCAACACGCTGGAATACGATACGATGGACTATTCGGAGTTCAGGGCGGCTTTGGACGCTATCAGTCTCGCTTTAACTCAGCATTACCCGATACTTTCGGTTTATAGGGAAAAATAGTATGAGTATTTTTTCAAGGCTTAAAACCCTTATTTCTTCAAACGTCAACGACCTTATCAGCAAGGCTGAAAAGCCTGAAAAAATGCTGAACCAGCTCATCATCGACATGCAGCAGCAGTTGCTCGAATCAAAGCGCGCTGTGGCGCTTGCCATTGCGGATGAAAAAAAGCTTGAGCGGGAAGTGTCAAATCAGGAAGCGCAGGCGCAGGATTGGGAGAAAAAAGCGATGCTCGCCGTCCGCTCCGAAAAAGACGACCTTGCGCGCGAAGCGCTTTTGCGCAAGCAGGAGTTCGACAGCGCCGCCGGTGAGTACCGCAAACAGTGGGAAGCCCAGCGCGAATCGGTTGATAAGCTCAAAGATTCACTGCGGGAACTTCAAAACAAGATCGAAGAAGCGCAGCGGAAGAAAAACCTGCTTATCGCGCGGGCGAAACGCGCCGAAGCACAGCAGAAGATACAGAATACCATTTCAAGCGTTTCAGGAAACCGCAGCGCCTTTGATGCCTTTGATCGCATGGCGCAAAAAGTTGATCAAATGGAAGCACACGCGGACGCGACGAAGGAACTTGAAGATTTGAGCAACAATACAAGTCTTGAAAAGCGCTTTGCCGAACTTGAAAAGTCCGATTCTTCCGCTGATTTGCTTCTGGAGGATCTCAAGCGAAAGATGACCGCGCTGCCTGATAAGTCAGGCAAACAGTAGGAATTACACACCCGGAAAAGTGAGGTGGAAAATATCGCCGGAAATACGCCGCTTGATGATCTGCAGGTGAGCTTTGTCGATGCCGAAGAAAAGATTGACAACGCCCGCTTTGACTCACTTATAGCGGCTGACAATATTCAACATACGACAAAGTACCTGCAAACGCTGTCAAAAACGCTTGACAACAGTTTTAAAGGCTATTTTGTCGTTGCCTCAAAAACGCCAAAAACTGCCGAAGCCGATACAAACGCGGATACAGAAATTGTCGCGTGGACGTATATTTTTGTGGACAGCCGCCTTGCTTTTCACGGGCTTCTCTCCGGTTTTACCGAAAAGCTTTATAAAATCTTCCCGATTACGTTTAAGACCGTTTTTATATCATCTCCCGTTGCTGAATATAACATTGTGCACGTAAAAGACAAATACAAGATTCAGGAACATTACATCATTGACAAAATGATGGATGAGGTGCTCAAGTTCGGCAAAAGACAAAAGGCAAAACTCATCATCGCCAAAGATCACATCAACCGTTATACATCCGAATATTTTCACCAAAAGTTTATTCATGTGCATTTTATGCCGGGAACGTTTATCGACCTTGAAAGCATTCACTCAAAAAACCATTCTTATGAAGACGAATGCGGAACTGAATGTTCAGGTTTTGACGATTATCTGATGGGACTGAAAAAAAAGTGGCGTGCAAATATCCGCAACAAAATAAACCGCCGCAAAGACGATCTGAAAGTCGAAGTTATTGATGCCGCAAATCTCACCGATGCCGAATGCGCGCACTGCCACGAGCTATATTTCCACACTCGCGGCAAACAGCGCCTTAAACATGAGTGCCTTTCCACCGACTATTTTTGCCAGACGGGCAAGGAATTCGGCGGCGCGTGCAAAATGCTTATCGCCAAAAAGGACGACCAGATTATCGGGTTTGCCCAATTGCTTGAAAACGGCGATGATGTGATAAATGTGCGGATGGGAATGGATTACAAGTGCAACAAAGAATACAATCTGTATTACCATCTTTTGTACGAAAACATCATTTACTGCATCCGCAAAAAGAAAAAACGGCTTTACACTTCGCAAACTTCTTACCGCCCAAAGCTGGAAGTCGGCGCAAAATTGCTTCCATTACACACGTATGTGTATTTTGAAAATCCCATTTTACAGAAAATCTTTGGCAAAGTTATCACCACAAACTGCCGTTGCTATTCAGAATTGCTTTCAACAGACGATCCCGCCGAGGTTTTGGCAAAACATAAATTAAGCACTTATTGATTTTTTCAAATTGTTAATTGTGGATAACTTGTTGAAAAATCTGGTTAATATTTGTAAAGTAATACATTTGTGTAGGGCTTTATTCACAAACATATTTTTTAGCAATTTTTTGAAGTTTAACATTTTTGAGATTTTCCAAAACATTGCGTAAATGTTTATAATACAAAGAATAATGTTTTACAATCTGTCACATTGTTGTCAGTTCCTGTGAACAACCTTGTAAACCTTGTGTATATTCCGCCAGTTATCCACAGTTTATGCTATATTGAATTGTGGATAAATTGTTGATAAGTTTATTGTTGCCGGTCAGAGGGTGCTTTTCCTTGTCCTGCGGACTGTTGCGCAACTCCCCTTATAAAGTTATAATGTGCAAAATTATGTGCAAAATTATAATGTCATCCGGGAGGATATATGAGCAAACACATAGATATAACAGGCGAAAGCTTTGAAAAAGAAGTGCTTCAGTCTTCGGTTCCAGTTTTACTTGATTTTTGGGCACCCTGGTGCGGTCCATGCAGGATAATTGGACCGGTTGTGGAGCAGTTGGCGGAGGAGTATGCTGACCGTCTTAAAGTTGGGAAAATTTGCGTTGATGACGAAGCGGATCTTGCAACCCGCCACGGAGTTTCGTCAATTCCCACTTTGGTTGTTTACAAAGACGGCAAAATAGTGAACCAGAGCGCCGGAGCGCTGCCCAAACCAAGTATTGAAGCGCTTTTTAAGGACTTAATTTAACGTTCAAGGCTCAAAACTCAAAGTGACAAGCCGCTCGGCTGTTTTCCAGCTAAAATGTGTGCCGTCTTTGACTGTTTTCCCGCCCCAAAGTCGCGTTACCTGTGGCGACAACGTACCAGTTGTCCGCTCTGTGGTCGTGGGGGACGGTTTGGTCGCGGGAAATAGTCCTTGTGGCGGTTGTTCCTAACGAGCTGACGGCATCGCGGGCGTTCGCCACCCAGCCCGCTTCCGCACCACCTACGCCAGCCGGAAGCCACGCGCCCTTGCCGGACAAAAATTCAGCGGCGGCTATGGTGTTGTTACTGCCCCACGCCGCGGGCGTTTCGCTCAAAAGAACCGCATCAATAATCCGGTCGTCCTGATCGATAAGCCACAACGCGCTTGTCCTGTGAAGCAATTTGCGGCTTCCCGGCAGCCAAAAGTCGCGCGCTGTATCAAGGGCTTCGTTGCCGCCGGAAAGTGAAAGGTCTGTCCCCGTTTCATCAAAACTGCCTTCAGTTATGGTTCTAAGGTGCAATACGATGTATTCTCCGGCTTGCACTTCCGCCGGCGGGAATGTGTAAACGGCTTCCGTAAGGGAGTGTCCGGCAATAAAAAGCCGCATTGCACCGAGGTTTCCCGCCGTCAAAGCGAAAAATTCCACAAACTCAACTCGCGGTCTTTGAAACTCCGTTCGCATTTCATTAAAAATCAGCCGCGGCATTCGATCATTTCGGGCGCGGAACGGGACAATCACATTAAGCGTATTTCTCCCTGAATCTTCGACAAGAATATCCGCGATGATTCGCTTTCCCGGTGCCAGCGGCCGGGCGAGTGTCACAATTACCTCATCCCCTTCTTTAATCGATTCAACTTCGAGTTCCGGCGCGAAGTTGATGGACGTTACCCGAACCTCTTTAGAAAAACTGAAAGTTATTTCGGTTGGCGAAAGCGATTGGTAGCTTAGGTAAACCGGCGCTTGAACAGTTAATGAAAGTATTTCTTGAATGGCGCTGTCGCTTGAGCATGAATTTATCTGCACCAGCACCAAAGCCTGAACCAAAAGAGCGGTTAAAAAGCCGCGTAATTTTGTAGAGTGACTCATTTGTTTCTCCCGTGTTTTATAAAACGGCGTCCGAATAAAAGCTGCTTTGAAATTAACTTTTTTTGTGAATTTTTCTTGTATTTTTAAGAGAGATTTAGGAAAGACGCCCAAACGCCTTTTATCTATTCGCCTTGCAAGGGCATTATTATAAATTTTCAAAACAAATTTTTGGCAAGTAGCTTGACAAAAATTGCCGAAAATACTAAAATACTATAGAAATTTATCACCAAATTTGTGGTGGCGGGGAGTTATTGTGGCTTCTGTACATGATTATAAACGTCTAGAGAACAATTTTGTTCAGGAAGTGAAAGGTAAAACCATTGCTTTTGCCAAGGTTGTTGCGGGTTTTCTGCAAGCAGTCGGGCGCGCCGTAACAAGGCGTTATACTGTCGTTTTTGTTCCCCACTCTGAAAAAAAAGTCTATAACTTTAACGTGTCCATACTGACAATTTGTTGTGTGTTTCTGGTCGTTACAGCGGTCACAGGCACATTTATTTGGCACGGCGTATCGTACAGAAGCGCCCGAGTTCATTTAAGCGATACCGATGGTCGCCTGCGTGAGGCGCAGGCCAATCTCGATCAAATCCGTGACGAAGTAGGTCATCTGTTCAGGGAAGTCAGAAACTTTGAACCGGCGCTTGCGGGTACTCTTGCAACAATAGGGGCTGACCTTCCCGGCACGGGCAGGGCAACGGTGGCGGCACCCGGCGATTTGTCATCGTTTTTCGACATCAGGGAAACTCCCGTAGGAATGCTTCAGGAAGTGGACGATTTGCGCCGCCTTGCGGTTTTCCTTACCGATGCCGCAACGCCGATCCGCGAAATTGGCAGCGTTCTTGACGCGCAAGGCTCTCTGCTCACAGAAATCCCAAGCATTTGGCCAATTGCCGGCGGTGCCGGTCGCATCACCATGCCGTTTGGCAGAAACCAAAATCCTTTCACAGGTCAATATTACATACACAGAGGGATTGACATAGCGACCGGTCGCCAAGGCGATGCCGTTGTTGCTACTGCCGATGGGCAGGTCATCTTCGTTGGCTTTGATCGCGATGGATTTGGTAACAATATCATCATCCGCCACCGTCACGGATTTTTCACCCGTTACGCCCACCTGCTTTCTTCCAGAGTGCGTGTCGGACAGCGGGTTCAGCAAGGGGAAATAATCGGATACCTCGGGAATACAGGTCTTTCAACCGCTCCGCATCTTCATTACGAAGTGCATATCGGATCGGACGTGGTTGACCCATACACGTTCCTTAACATCCGCCCCAATTTTGCAAGAATTGCGCGCTAAAGGTGCAGGTTCCAAAGGGCATACATGGTCTCGTCCGATAAACGAAAAGATTTCTCTATTAACACAATTATTGGACCGGGTACGAATGTTTCTGGGAACATAGAGTCAGGCGGTTTTACCCGTGTTGACGGGAACGTTTCAGGCGATGTCAAGGCAAAAGGGCAAGTTGTTATCGGCGAGCGCGCCCGCATGAAAAGCAATATTGACGGGACATCGGTTACCGTTGGCGGTGTGGTTATTGGCAATGTGCTTGCAAGTGAGGATATTGTTGTTTTGGCAACCGGACTTGTGATGGGCGATATTATAACGCAACGCATTAAGGCGGATGAAGGCTGTCTCATTCACGGGCGTGTGCGGGTTTGCAGGGACGAAGAAGCCTGGAGGCGGGCGGTTGCCGAATACCGTGATGTTGCAAGGATTCGGGAATCTTTAGGCTATTCAGGCGCTGATAGAAAAAACCTTTCAGAAAATAAAACTGCCGACTATGGACAAAATTGACCCCACCGCCGCTTCAATATTAAAATCAGCGTTCAGTTCGCCCGATAAATCATCGCTAAAAAAAACAACTTCCAAAGGTGAAGTAAAAAGCAAATCCAAGTTTTCTGAAATTCTGGAAACTTTTGCGCCTAGTCTTGGCGCGCTGCCGGATCTTGCGCCTTCTGAAGAAACACTTACCGCACTTATGGATGCAGTTCACAGTTGCGGTAGCGATTTGGTAGACCGTCCTTTCCACGACGAGATTTTAAAATACAAAAAAGCTGTAAGAAATTTCGTTCATTATGTGGTTGAAAATAGTTATGAAGTGTATAAAGATCAAGGGATAAAAAAAAAGGTGATTATCAGGGGCGAGGCAAAGTGGAAAGATGTCGTTTACCACCAAGTGCGGGTGATCGACCAAAAACTTGAAGAGCTGGCGGCGGCGATTTTATCGGGGCAGGCTGACCGGTTGCAGCGCGTTTCAAAAACAGACGAAATTACCGGCTTGCTGGTTGACTTAACCATATCAGGCGTGATAAAGGAAAGAGATGGCTGATACAGAAGATTATGAAGATATTGATCATGACGTATCTTCTTTAGAAGATAATCCTCAGGAACTTTTGGGCGAAAAATCCATTATTTCTGAAGATGTTTATGAGACGCTTACTCATAACACACCGATTTACCGCCTGCGTCTTGTATATTCGCGGGAAACTTTTCACGCGGCGTGGACAGGCGCGCAGTTGGAGACAGGAATTTCTGTTGTTGTTCCAACGCGTTATGGCCGCGACTTGGCTGAGGTTTTGGGGCAAATACAGCGCAGAAGCGGTCAAGTGCCTGCAAACATGACGCGCATTGAGCGTATTTCCACTGAAGAGGATTTAACCAAAGCAAAAGCGAATGTCCTCTTGGAAAAAGAGGCTTTTGACATTTGCAGGGAAAAAATTTCGGCACGAAATATTGATATGAAACTGGTTTCTGTTCATTATCTTTTGGAAGACCCGAAAATACTTTTTTTCTTCACCGCGGAAAATCGCGTGGATTTTCGCGATTTGGTGAAAGACTTGGTCGCAATTTTCAAAAACAGGATTGAGCTGCGTCAAATCGGTGTCCGCGATGAAGCACGCGAAGTTGGCGGGCTTGGCGTATGCGGCAGGGGCTACTGCTGCCACTCTGTTTCTGACAAATTAAAACCGGTTTCAATAAAAATGGCAAAAGAGCAAAATCTTTCGCTTAACACCATGAAAATTTCGGGGCCTTGTGGGCGCCTCCTGTGCTGCCTTTCTTACGAACAGCAGTTTTACGGAGAGCAGCGCCGCGTAACGCCCAACGAGGGAACAAGTATTCACTGGAACGATTCGCTGTGGAAAGTCACCGAAGTTAACATCGTTTTGGGTAAGCTAAAACTCACCGCAGAAGACGGGAGAACAATCCAATTGCCCGTTTCATCGCTCCAAAAAACCGATGGTCGCTGGAGTATCGTGCAAGCGCCTTAAGGAATCACTGAACAAAGTAAAATTAATCAGTGATTCCTTTGACAACTTTATAAACCCTCAAAATCACTCGTTTTATGAAAAGCATGGCAAAAACACTCTCACCGCTGCTTATAGTAACATAAAAATAGACATAATGTCAAGCAAAATGTTGAAAAAAGTTAAAAAAAAGTAAAAAAGATTAGTGACCCAAAATAGTGTCCCAAAAAGATAAAAAAATTGAAAAAAATACTTGACAAAGAAGAAAAATAAGTTCATAGTAACATATGAGTAATTTATCAAGTTACGAAAGACAGCTAAAATTTAAGGCAAAAATGTACGATGCCGGATACATGCAAAAAATTGTGTGGGTTAAAAGAGAGAGTAGCAAGAGGGCATTGGATTTTGAAACCTTCACAAAGAGGGCTTCTAAAATTTTGGAAAAGTTTGACTTGGAGGAACAGAAAAAAATGCTAAGATTGCTTCTTTCCATCATTGAAGCCAAAAAGGAGGCACCGGTAAGAAGATAACGTAAGTGTAGGGAGGGGAAAATTTAAGGAGGAAACCAAGCTTATGATAAGCGAAAAAACCACCCAAGTTCCGCTTTCGGCACAACAATTGGCGGCGTTATTATGCGTCAGCGAGCTAACCGTTGTAAAGCTGGCAAAACAAAAACAAATTCCATGTGTTTTCGTTAAAGGTCGTCCCAAATTTGACCTGAATATGTTATTGAACTTCTTCAAAGTCTTAGAGGCACACCATGAGTAGTTTACATGGAGTGAGCAGTCTACTTGATGTGATAAAAACACTGAAAACGCCGCAACAACCGGAATCTGTACCAATATCGAGAACTTTTCTTGCGACTGAATACCCAACCGTTGTCAAAGCAATTCGTCTCATCGACGACTTCAACACGCAACCAAAACGGCGCAAAGGTTTTAATTTGATCAAGCGGGAAAGCAAAAAGCATGGGTATCTGTACTACGTTCGGTATTCGCATAACGGAAAAATGCTCCCAACAAAATGGAACACACATACAAACGTTCTTGAGGAGGCTGAACGATTTGCTGTGGAGAACAAGACACGGTTAGTAGAGCAATATGTGCGTTCCCGTGATGTAAAGATTTATGATCTGCTTAATGATTTTTTTGCCGACCCTTCATCTGCCTATTTATCGGGAAATGTAAAGCTCTCTGAAAAGGTTTGCAGAGATTACAACCTGTTTATTAGAAACCAGTTTGTGCCATTCCTAAAGGCAAAACGCATCAAAGACTTTGATTCAATTACCCCGCATTTTTTAAGCGACTTTCTAGATACACTATTGACAAGAAAGAAGGTCAAACCGCAAACTGCTAATAATTACTTAAAGCCGATAAGAAGAGTGTTTGCGTTTTTGTTCAGGAAAGGTCTGATAAAAACTGACCCATGCCTTAATTTTCGTTCTTTGCCGGTTCATGAAAGCGATCTTAAAGGGCGCGGTTGTCATGATCTGGAACGACTGGAGGGTGTGTTTAATGTAAAATGGCAAAATGAGCTCTCATACATTCTATGCCTGCTTATTTACACCACCGGAATGAGAAACTGTGAAATTAAAACCTTTACAAAAGATGATATAATCAAAATTGACGGTTGTAATTTTATCCAGATTAAAAAGAGCAAAACCGCAAACGGAATAAGGCGTGTACCTCTGCATAATTTTGTCTTACAGCATTTGCTTGATTTTTCTGTGAAAAAACAAGCAAATGAACCTGCAATTGGTCATATTTATGATGCATTATTTGGGGAAGCAAACGGCGAACTGGCAGAACAACTTAACTTAAGTCTTGATTATATTAAAAAAGAAAAAATTTCTTTTTATTCCGGGCGGCACTACTGGA
>JAIRQD010000043.1:0-2989 GCA_031256655.1 Treponema sp. | reverse complement strand
TGTTTGACCGGGCTTTCGGTACGATGTTTTTATCTGTTGACTTGCGGCTTAACCTGGACGGAAACCGCATTCCGCGCATTACAGTGCCGCCTTTTTTAAGAGGTGTTCTTTCCCTTCTTGGCGTAGAAATTCCTTCGCCGTTTTACACTGTGCATAACAACTTCCTGTTCATATCCGAATCGGCTGAATCCCTTCTTGCCGCGGTAAACTCCGTGCGGCGCAACGAAGTGCTCCCGCGTCAGGAGTTGTGGCACTCGCTTTCCCAGCACAATTCCGGCCCCGCTTCATTTGGCATTTTTTATTCCCTTGACCGTTCCCTACCGTTTTTCCTGCGCGGAAACAACGAAATTGCCGCTATTTTGCGTCTTTACCGTCAGGGGCTTGTGCGCGTTTCGCTGCACAATAGCGTTCTCACTTTTTCCTTGTCGGTGATTCCAGGGGCAGGCAGGGGACTGGTTCCTGTCACAGGCTTTCCCGTTGACTTAGCCTCCGCAACGCATCCGGGTATGAGAGTCAGTAACCGCCCGTTTATAATAGGGCAGGGCAGGGAAACGCAAGCTTTAATGACAAGGGGGAATGACATACTGTCGATTAACCTCCTGGATCGCAGAGTTTATGAGCTGCGAAGTTTTGGTTCCCCCTGGGCGGATGTATATGCCGCACCGCAAAATCCATCAGGCGCGGCAAACGGCTCGGTATGGATAACCGATTCGTTTGGCACGGTGAGCTTGGTGAATCAGGAACTGCAGAATCTTCCAGGTTTCCCCATCACCACAGGCATTCGCTTATCGGCAGAACCGGTAGCACACGGCGGGAAGCTCTTTCTTTCAAGCGAAGACGGCGCTGTGTATACCATCAACACAGCCGGAAACGTAAGCCGCTGGGGCACTTTCTCCGCCGCCCTTCGCTCGCCTCCGGCATTTTTTCAGTTCGGCAACAGAACTGTGGCGGGCATTTATCCGCGTGACATAATTTTCGGTGAAATCTTTTTGACAGACGCGGATGGAAACTCACTTTCCAACTGGCCGGCTGGTATTCCGGGCATTGCTTTCGGATCGCCTGAACTTTTTTCGACATCTCATCCCTTTCCTCCCGCCCGTCTTTTTGCCGCCTTTGTCACTCAGGCAGGTGTTTTGTCAGTGTATGCTGAAAATGCCCAAATGCTTTCAGGCTTTCCCGTTGATCTCCCCGGCGTCTTTTTTGTCCAGCCTGTTTTTGACGGGGAAAACCTTTGGCTCATTGAATCGGAGGGGACATTGTTCCGCGTGAGTTTGTACGGTGAAGTTTTATCCCATTCAATACCAAACTTGTCGGTGAGGGAAGAAGGTTATATTATTGCAAGCGGCGGGGAAATATTTTTCTCTGGTGATGGAAATGTTCTGCATGGATTTTCATCAAACTTTAATTCACTTGACGGCTTTCCCCTGCCTGTGTGGGGGAGACCTGTTATTGGGGACTTATTTTCCGATGGGCAAAGAAAGATAGCAGGGGTTGGAATGGACAACCGCCTGCTTATGTGGCAATTTAGGTAACACGGAAGCATCGTTTAAGCATTCGGGAGGTTTGACTATGAAAGGAAACGACGTGAAATCCGGCAAGGGTTTTAGTTTTACCGTAGCGTTGCTTATAGCGCTTGTGTCAGGCATATTTTTTTCAGGCTGTAGGACTGTCTTAAATATCCAGCGGGACGTTTTTGTACACGCGGCAGGTGATATAACCCATGAAGGTCTTTTGGCGCTTGAAGAAACGATTATCAGGCTTGACGGTGAAGGGGCGGGGATGGAAGAGATTCTTGCCGCGCGCGCGCAGTTAAACGCTTTGCAAGGGACTGTGGCTGATCCCGGTTTTGAAGGCGTTCTTGCCGCGTGGTCAGGAAGGCTGTTCCTCATGGAAGGGCGCGTGACCGATGCCCGGCGCGAACTTACCCGCTCTCATTCACTTTCGCCGTACAATATGCCTTCACTTGTTTTGTCTTTCAGGCTGGAACGCGATTTGCTTATGCGGCTTGCGATGATTGACAGTAGCATCGAAATTGAAGGCGCTCAAGGGGAATTACTGGCTGAGCGCGGCAGGGCGCTTTTTTACCTAAACAGGTTTTTTGAGTCTGTGGCGGCTTTTGATTCAGCCTTCATTCTTCTTTCTGCAAGACCTTTTTATGAACAGGCATACAGGGATTTCCGCGACAGGGCATGGGAGCTTAGAAACCTTGACACCGGCGCGGATGACCGCACCGTAGCCATCGCCCGGCAGGGTGAAATGAGCTGGAGGGACTTAATCGAAATAACCCGCAACGAAACGGATTTACTCAGGTTTGTTACAGCCGGCAGGGATTGGCCTGTGGAAACTATTTTTTCCCAGCTTGTTGACCGCGCGTTTATCCCGCCCACTCAAGATGCCAGCCGCCTTGAATGGCCTTCTTCGCGACCGGCTTCTTCAGATATTGTGTACCGTTCGGGAGCCGCGTGGTTTTTATGGCATCTGCACGCCGAAAACCGCGCGAACAGGGGACTGCTCACGCAATTTTCTTCGCGTTTTGCCAATATGCCAAACCCGCGTAGCCCCGTTGACGACATCGACATCAGTTCGCCTTTTATCGATTCCATCCTCGGCTCTGTGCAATCTGACTTTATGTCCCTGCCTGACGGCAGGAACTTCGCGCCAAATGAACCTGTAAGCGGTGCGGATTACCTTGTGATGGTTCGGCGGCTATAACGTAACGTTAACTTGCCGCCAGCGCTTTTGCCGCCTCAAACTCCTTCTCAATTTCTGCCGAGGGCTTTTTCGTAGCAAGGCTCACAAAAAGAATCACAAGACAGGAAATGATAAAGGCGGGCAAAAGTTCATACACGGCAAAAATCGGATGCACCGCGGCGCTGATGTTGCGCCAGATAACCACGACAAGACCGCCTGAAAGCATTCCTGAAAGAGCGCCGTGAAATGTGGTGCGTTTCCAGAACAGCGAAAAGAGCATTATCGGTCCGAACGAGGC
>JAIRQD010000155.1:0-6349 GCA_031256655.1 Treponema sp. | reverse complement strand
TTTATGCGCCGGCCGGAAGTCGCCTCCCCAAGCGTTTTGCCCAACACCGTTAAAGCGCTGCCGTCCATGTGTCCTGCATCAAGCAGCTCCCTCATCACAGCGTACACGCCGCCTGCGTGGAACAGATCCTGCGCATGGTACGGGCCTGCGGGGGCGAGCTTACAAAGGGTCGGCGTTTTGTCGCTGATTTCGTTTAGGAGATTAAGGTCTATGTTTATGCCCCGCTCATGGGCGATTGCCAGCAGATGGAGAACAGAGTTTGTTGAACAGCCGAGTGCCACATCTACTGCAAGCGCATTGCGGAATGCCGTCATCGTCATTATGTCAGACGGGCGAATGTTTTTTTCAAGGAGGTTCATGACAGCTTCCCCTACGGATTTTGCAAGGCGCAAGCGCTCGGCGTACACCGCAGGCATCGAACCGTTGCCGGGAAGCGCCATGCCTATAGCTTCGCACAGGCAGTTCATGCAGTTGGCTGTGAACATCCCCGAACAGGAGCCGCAACCGGGGCAGGCGTTGTCTTCGATCCGTAAAAGTTCCTCATCATCTATTTTACCGGCCTTGTGCGCGCCGACCGCCTCAAAAACGCTTGAAAGGTCAAGCCCGTCTATGGAAAGCATCGGGCCGCCTGAAATAAAGACCGAAGGCAAATCCAGCCGCGCCGCAGCCATGAGCATTCCCGGTACTATCTTGTCGCAACTGGGGATAAACACGAGCGCGTCAAAGGAGTGCGCGCGCACCATGCACTCAACGCTGTCGGCAATTATCTCGCGCGAAGGCAGGGAATACCTCATGCCAATGTGCCCCATGGAAATACCGTCACACACGCCAATAGTATTAAACTCCACCGGCGTTCCGCCGTTCGCTAAAACGCCGTCTTTCACCGCACGGGAAATTAACTGCAAGTGGATATGCCCGGGGACAATCTCGTTAAAGGAATTGACTATACCGATAATCGGCTTTGCAATCTGTTTGTCCGTATAACCCATCGCCTTCAACAGTGAACGGTGGGGCGCTTTTTCCGCCCCAACTTTTATCGCATCACTTTTCATCATCTGCTCCTTTACGTTCTTTCCTTGCAGATATTTGGCTATTTTTGCCAGCTCATCTTCGCACGAAGATCCGCACCAACTTTTTCAACCAAATGTTCGGATTCCATTCTGCGCTTGGCAAGGAACGAAGGTCTGTCCGCCTTGTTCTCCAAAATCCACTTTCGGGCAAAATCGCCGTTCTGGATTTCTTCAAGCACTTTTTTCATCTCTTTTTTGGTCTCTTTGGTAATGATGCGCGGACCGGTTGAATAATCGCCGTATTCGGCGGTGTCGCTGATGGAATAGCGCATGAAAGAAAGCCCGCCTTTTGCCACAAGGTCGATGATGAGTTTCATCTCGTGCACGCACTCAAAGTACGCGCTTTCAGGCTGATAACCTGCCTCGACAAGCGTCTCAAAACCCGCCTTCATAAGCGCTGTCACGCCGCCGCACAGAACCGTCTGCTCGCCGAACAGATCAGTTTCCGTTTCCTCTTTGAATGTCGTCTCCAAAACACCCGCACGAGCGCCGCCGATTCCCGCCGCGTACGACAGGGCAATTTCCTTCGCATCGCCTGAAGCGTTGTTGTACACCGCGACAAGGCAGGGAACGCCCCGCCCCTCAGTAAACTGACTGCGCACGGTGTGGCCGGGGCCCTTCGGCGCAATCATGATAACATTGACATCGGCGGGGGGAATAATTTGGTTGTAATGTATATTAAAGCCGTGCGCAAAACACAGCGTCATACCTTTGCGCAAATTGGGGGCAATGTTCGCTTTGTAAAGCTCAGCCTGCTTTTCGTCATTCACCAAAAGCATAATGACATCGGCTGACTTGGCAGCCTCCGCGCTGGTTTTCACCTCAAAGCCGTCAGCTTTCGCGGTTTCGGCGCTCTTTGAACCCTCGTACAGCCCGATAATGACGGAAACACCTGAATCGCGCAAGTTCTGGGCGTGAGCGTGCCCTTGACTGCCGTAACCGATGACGGCGACTTTTTTGCCTTTGATAAGGTCTGCGTTGCAATCTTTTTCGTAGTAAATCTGCGACATAAAATTTATCTCCTTAATAGTCTCTAATGCGAGCAATATTCAGCGCATTTTCCATGCCTTGTGTCATGGCGATAGCGCCTGAGCGGCACAACTCAAGTATACCGATATTCCGTGCCGCGTCAATAAGACGGTCTATTTTGTCAGAGCGTCCGGTCAACTCGGCAGTGATAAAATCGCCTGAAAAATCCATAACCTTGCCGCCGTAGTCGTTTATCAAATCGCTGATTTCAGCTTTGCTTGTGCCGTTGATTTTCAGCTTGATAAGCAGATGCTCGTTGGAAACTGACTCTCCTTTTTCAAGCAGCGTGACCATTTTCACGTCATGCAGTTTTTCCAATTGCCGCATAACCTGACCCCTCATATATTCATCACCCGAAGAAACTATGGTCATGCGCGAGAAAGCCGGATTTTCGGTCTCTCCGACTGCGAGGCTGTCGATATTGTAGCCGCGCTTGGCGTACAGCCCCGCGACACGGCTCAAAACGCCGAAATGATTGGAAACGATTATGCCAATGGTAAATTTTTCGCTCATAGTCGTGCCTTTCCTTGTTCAGCCGGCGTGGTGATAATATCTTTCGCCGATCCGCCGGGCGGGATCATCGGGAAAACCATTTCGTCTCTTTCTATTTTACAGTCGATGAGGCTTGGACCGTCATCGGGCAGGTTTTTTAAAGCGGCCTCAAGCTCCTCAAAGTTGTCCGCCTTAAAGCCTTGTGCGCCGAAAGCATGCGCCAAAGCCGGGAAGTCGGTTTTCCGCTCAAGTGTGGTGTGCGAATGGCGGCCTTCAAAAAAGATCGTTTGCCATTGGCGCACCATTCCCAAAACGGCATTGTTAAGCAGCACCACAACAACAGGCAGTTTATGCGTAACAGCCGTTGCAAGCTCGATGAGGTTCATGGCGAAGCTGCCTTCGCTTGTGAAAAGCACGGTGCGCTTGCGGCCGTTTGCAAGGCACGCGCCTATTGCCGCGCCAAGCCCGAAGCCCATCGCGCCAAGCCCACCTGATGTCATTAGCCTGCGTGGTTTTTCAAAGCGGTAATGTTGGGCAGTCCACATCTGATGCTGGCCGACATCGGTTGCAACGATTGTGTCGTCATCACAGACATCATTCACCCGACCAATAATGGAAGCAGGTGCGAAACTTTTGTCGGGGACAATTTCTGCGGCTTTCAACTCTCGTATACGCTCCTGCCATTCACCGGAAGGTTTGGCGCTTACTCTCTCCAAAATCATCGGAAGCAGTTTTTTCAAATCTCCGCACAGGCTGATGTGCGGCACCACGTTCTTTCCGATTTCCGCCGCGTCAATGTCAACGTGAATTACCGTGCAGTTTCTGGAATACTCTTTGGTGTTTCCGGTTGCCCGGTCGGAAAAGCGCACGCCCAAAGCGATTTCGACATCCGCCTCCGACTGGGCAACAGTGGATGCGTACCTGCCGTGCATACCGCACATACCTAAGTTAAGCGGGTAATTGTGCGGAACCGAGCCAAGCCCCATCATACTTAGAGAAACAGGCGCGCCGAGCTTTTCAGAAAGCCGGACAACAGCATCGCCCATGCCGGAAGCTGTTACGCCGCCGCCGCAATAAATATACGGACGCTTTGAGTTCTCGATTGCCTTTATCGCTTCGTCCAGAGCGCTTAGGTTTTCGGTTTTTTTAAGCGCGCCCGGGATCGGCACGACGAGATCGCTTTGATACTCAATCGTATCAACTTGGACGTTGCGCGGAATGTCCACGAGAACCGGCCCTTTCCTGCCTGTCTGTGCAATCAAAAACGCCTCGCGCAAAGCGTACTGAAGGTTTTTAATGTCCCGCACCACATAGTTGTGCTTCACAATAGGTTGTGAAACGCTTGCGATGTCAATTTCCTGAAAAGCGTCCCTGCCCAAAAGATGCGCGGGAACGTTGCCGGTGATAAACACCACAGGCACCGAATCAAGGTACGCATTTGCAATGCCTGTTGTGAGGTTTGTCGCACCAGGCCCGCTTGTGGCAATCACAACACCGGTGCGCCCGGAAGCCCGCGCATAACCATCAGCGGCATGAGACGCGCCTTGCTCGTGGGCGGTCAATACGTGGGTAATTCTGTGCGAGTTCTTGAACAGCGCATCGTATATATGGATGACAAAACCGCCCGGATATCCGAAAACGGTTTCCACGCCCTGAGCCACTAGTTCCTCAATTACTATTTCTGCTCCGCTAATTTTCATGGTAAATACCTGCTCCACCTCACCTTTCAAGTTGGGAACACTTAGATTATTCGATTAGTCGGTTTTGTGTCAATGTGTCTGAACGCGTTTAATATATAAAGTTGCCGGAAGCTTCAGTTTTAGTTTCATCGGGCTTCAGCCCGCGGACTGAAGCCCCCACAACTTCTTTATCTGGATCGTAGCCTCACAATTTCCCCTGTATCAGTGGTAACAAAAACTTGAAAACGCCTGACACCGGATTCTATCGCAAGTTGATGGACAGAATGCCCTTGGTAAAATCCCAACCCGCTTTCTCTTACAACACCTCCGCCAACCAACTCAAGGGCAATTTGGTGTGCACTGGCAGCTGAAATGTTCAAGGGGTGTTGCGGGCTTCGTTGCTGACCTACATGAGGATTTTGAGCCATTGGAGTTGCGCCAGGAGAAGGCGGAGTGCCCAGGGGAAAATCGTGCACTTCCATTTCAAAGTTGATAATCGCCCCTGTAAAGGCATCAATATAAAATTCATATTCTATACTACCGCTCCAGAATTCAATATCCCACACCAAACGATTATTTCGTGTAACTGTAAACGCGTGCACCAAAACCCCTGATTCAGAATTCATAGCTGTCAAAAAGTTGCGGGCAACTTCCAAAGCTCTCTGCTGAGTAATTTGTTGAGATTGAGCAAATGCTGAAGTTAAAAGCACTACAGAAAAAATAAACGTAAAAATTGCAATGTTGAACTTTTTCATATCATGACCCCTTTTCGTATTATAACTACACGGTATTTCATTTTTGTTCGTATGTCAATCATTTTTCATGAGGCAACACGCCTACTTGAACGGCAAGCCTGAGGTGTATATACTACCGCAATATGGAAGCAATGAAGCGTTCACACACGTGTGGAGAACTGAAAAAAACTGACTCAGGAAAAAAGGTGATTCTTAACGGGTGGGTACACCGAAAGCGGGATCACGGCGGCATTTCTTTTATCAATCTTCGGGATCGCTACGGGGTGACGCAAGCTGTTGTTGATCCTGCAGTCTTTCCCGGCGGCAACGTTCCCCAAGATCTCGCAGGCATTACTGACGAACTGCGGAATGAGTTTGGCCTCGCCGTTGAAGGCACTGTACGCGCCCGTCCTGACAGCATGGTAAACCCGGAAATGCTCACGGGCGAAATCGAAGTGCTCGTAGATAAAATTGTCATCCTCAGCCGCAGCCAAACGCTTCCATTCCAGATCGATGAGAAATCTGATGCACGGGAAGAGTTGCGGCTTAAGTACCGCTATCTCGACCTTCGCTCTCAGGCAATGCAGCGGCGCATCAAGCTGCGCAATGATGTTACGTTTGCCGTGCGCGAGTTTATGATAGGCAAGGGTTTTTTTGAAATAGAAACCCCGACGTTTATCCGTTCAACGCCTGAAGGTGCCCGCGATTATGTTGTCCCGTCCAGGCTTTACCCCGGCAAGTTTTACGCACTGCCGCAGTCGCCGCAGTTGTTTAAGCAAATTCTCATGGTTTCAGGTTTTGACCGCTATTTCCAAATTGCCCGCTGTTACCGGGATGAAGATTCCCGCGGCGACAGACAGCCTGAATTCACTCAAATCGACATCGAAATGTCGTTTGTTGACCGCGATGATGTGCTTGCCACAACTGAAGGGCTTATGGCGCACGCATTCAAAAAAGGGCTTGGGCTTGATATTCCAACGCCGTTCAAGCGCCTTTCTTATCAGGACGCAATGGAAATTTACGGCACGGACAAACCTGACCTGCGTTTTGAAATGACACTCAAAGACTTTTCACCCTTTGTAACAGGCGGCGATTTTCAGGCATTCAAGGACGCGATTTCAGGCGGCGGTGCGGTTAAGGCGCTTGTTGTGCCGGGCATTATAGGCGAGCGTAAAATTGAATTTTCCCGCAAGCAGATTGATGAACTTGAAGCGCAGGCGAAAATCTACCGCGCAAAAGGGCTTTCCTGGATGAGGGTGAGCTCCGGCGGCGAAAACGGCGGCGTTGCGCTTGAAGGCGGCGGCGCAAAGTTCTTCGCTTCACAAGCGGCGCAAATTACAAGCGC
>JAIRQD010000149.1:0-10887 GCA_031256655.1 Treponema sp. | reverse complement strand
CGTTAAACGTAAAAATTGAAGCGGATGCCAATAATCCAACAATATATTTCAGATGTGCCTTGCCTTTTGGCAGCTTGTAGAGTATAAAAAGACAAGGAGTACGCCATGAACGAATCAATACCTTCCAGAGCGGAAGTTGCAATAGAAAACACCTGGGATCTTTCAAAGCTTTTCCCCAATGATGCCGCATGGGAAACGGCTCTTGGTGAGTTTGCCGCCGCCGCCGAAAAAATCCCTTCATATCGCGGAACGCTTGGTGAGTCAGCGGAAAGCCTTGCCGCCTGGCTTGACTTCAGCAAGAGTTTAGGAATGCTTGAAGAACGCCTGGGTTACTACGCGATGCTCAGACAAAGCGAGGACGAAGGCGACAACGCCGCCCGCGCCATGACCGGAAAACTGACTATGGCGGCGGCGAAGGCGCAGGCTGAGTCCGCGTGGGCGGCTCCTGAACTCATGGCGATTAACGACAGAGACATGGAGCGCTTCGTTGCCGACCCCAAACTCGTCGAGTACCGCATTTACCTGTCGCGCCTTTTGCGCTATAAACCGCACACGCTTTCGGACAAAGAAGAACGCATCATCGCCTTACACGCTGAAGCTGAAGGAACAAACTCAACCACGTTTTCTGTGCTTACCAATGTTGATATGGATTTCGGTACGATTGAAACCACCGACGGAAAACGCCCGCTTTCGCAGTCCACATGGTCTGTCTTTATGGAAAATCCTGACCGCGATCTCCGCAGCCGCGTTTACCGGACTTTTTATCGCCATTTTGATAACCACAAAAACACGCTTGCAAGCCTTTATTCAGGGCAGGTAAAACTCGAAGTTGTCCGCGCTCGAATCAGGGGTTTTTCTTCGGCGCGTGCGGCGGCACTTTTCCCCGACAATGTGGAGGAAAAAGTTTACGACAACTTAATCGACACGGTGGGCGCAAATCTTGGCCCCTTGCACCGCTACTACGCTTTGCGGAAAAAAGCGCTCAATGTGGCGGAGTTAAGGCACTACGATGTGTACGTTCCCTTAAGTTCAGGCGTGACGAAAAAAACCACATGGAACGAAGCTGTTGAGCTTATAACGCAGGCGCTTTCTCCGTTGGGCGATAAGTATGCGTTGACTCTCAGAGACGGGCTTTTGGGGCGCTGGGCAGATCGTTACGAAAACAAAGGTAAACGATCAGGTGCTTTTTCCGCCGGAAGTTTTTCAGGCGATCCGTACATTCTCATGAACTATAAGGAAGATTCCATACGCGACCTTTTTACGCTGGCGCACGAAGGCGGCCATTCCATGCATTCGTATTATTCGGCGAAACACAATCCGTTCATGCAATACGATTACACGATTTTTGAGGCGGAAGTGGCAAGCACGTTTAATGAGGAGCTTCTTTTCCGCTACATGGAAAAAAACTCCGACCCGCAAGACAAGGCGCTCAAACTTTACATGACAAGCAAACGGGCGGACGACCTCCTGGCGACCCTGTACCGCCAAACCATGTTTGCCGAGTTTGAAAAGCGCACGCACGAGCTTGAGGAATCAGGCACTCCGCTCACGGTGGATGTATTGAGGGGGGAATACCGGAAACTCTTGGAAAAATATTTTGGAAGCCTTATGGTTCTGGAGCAGGAAAGCGATCTTGAGGCGCTGCGCATTCCGCATTTTTACCGCGCCTTTTACGTGTACAAATACTCAACGGGCATTTCCGCCGCCCTTGCCCTTGCCGAGCGCGTTCTTTCAGGCGGCAGACGTGAGCGCGAGGATTACTTCGGCTTCCTCAAGTCAGGCGGCTCACGCTTCCCCATCGACTCGCTGAAAGCCGCCGGCGTTGACATGTCCTCGCCTGAACCCGTGCAATCCGCCTGCGCGGTTTTCAGCCGCCTTGTTGACGAACTGGAAGCGATGCTGTAACGCTTACCTTGACAAGTACCACCCATTGCGACATGCTTTCGAATGGGTGGACTTAATTTTTTTTAAGTCTTCTCAAAAAACAAATTTCTTTCTGGAGGTATCATTATGATTAAGAAGTTGACAGGTCTTGTCTTTGCAGCCGCGCTGATGTTTGCTTTCGTTTCTTGCGCCCCCGATACGGACAATGTTGGCTGGAGAATCGGTATAATAACCGGCACAGTGTCTCAGGGCGAGGAGGAATATCTTGCGGCGATGAGGATGCAAGAGCGCTTCGGATCTGCCCGCATTATCAGGACTACATATCCTGATAACTTCGGGGCGGAAATGGAAGTGACAATCGCCAACACGCTTGCGTTGGCGGACGCGGGCGCTCAGGCAATAGTTTTTGTGCAGGCGGTTCCCGGCACAATCGCCGCCATTCAGCGCACACGCGAATTGTTTGGGGATGACATTTTCTTCTTTGTAGGCGTTACGCATGAGCCGCCTGCTCAAATTGCGGCGCACGCGGACATCGCCATTATCTCAGACGATCTTTCAATGGGGCGTGTCATCGTGGAACAGGCGTATGCGATGGGCGCTGATACATTTGCCCATATCTCTTTTCCCCGTCACTTGGGCATGGAAAACATCGCCGCCAGACGCGCGCTTCTAATGCAAACAGCCGCTGAAAAAGGCATGGGCTGGGTTGAGTTGACAGCGCCTGATCCGATGGCTGAAGGCGTTGCACAGGCGCAGATGTTCATCCTGGAAAATGTGCCGCGCTGGGTTGACGAACTTGGTCAGAACACCGCGTTTTTCTCCACCAACTGCGCCATGCAGGAACCGCTTATCACCCAAATTGCCTCTCACGGCGGACTTTATCCGTTGCAGTGCTGCCCAAGCCCCTTCCACGCATTGCCTGCCGCCTTCAACATTTCCATGGCGGGACGCGAAGGTGATGTGGATTTCCTTCTTGAACAGCTCACCAGCGCCGTAGCAACCGCGGGCGGAACAGGGCGCTTTTCCACATGGCCGGTTCCCATCAATATGCTCCTTGTTGAAGTCGGCGTGCTTTACTCGATTGAGTATCTGGAAGGCCGTGTTGGACGCCATGATCGCGCGGCACTTACCCGCATCATCAACGAAGTTACGGCACGTTATAACACCGGCGTCACAATGAGCAACTGGCCTTTGGGCGGCGGCAATTACATCGACAATTTCTATCTGATGCTTTCGGACTTTATTAATTTTTGATTTCGTTAAAGGCGGGCGTGCCAATATATGGCATGCTCGCTTTCCTCATGCTTCCCTTACAAAAGGACGGGTGACAGTTTGCAAGACGAATATGTGCTGGAAATGTCAGGCATAAGCAAGGCGTACAATGAAAACGTCGTGCTTAACAATGTGTCACTCAAAGTGCTGCCCGGTGAGATTCACGCGCTGTTGGGTGAAAACGGCGCCGGAAAATCCACATTAATGAACATTCTTTTCGGCATGACCGTCATCCGCGATTCCGGCGGTTATGAAGGGGTGGTGAAGATTTCCGGTAAGGAAGTGAACTTCACTTCACCGAACGATGCAATGCTTGCAGGCATTGGTATGGTTCACCAGGAGTTCATGCTTATTCCCGGTTTCACAATCACAGAAAACATAAAGCTTGGGCGGGAGGACTCATTACCAACCTTGCTCAGCCGCGTTTTTGGCAAAACCCTTGAGCAGCTTGATGCGGAGAAAATGACGCGCGATGCAAGGCGTTCTCTTGACAGCATTGGTATGAGCATTGAAGAGTACGTGCGCGTTGAAGGTTTGCCTGTGGGATATATGCAGTTTGTCGAAATCGCTCGCGAAATCGACAAGCAAAACGTCCGCCTGCTCGTGTTTGACGAGCCGACTGCGGTGCTCACCGAAGACGAGGCAGATCAGCTTTTGAAAGTGATGAAAACAATAACGGCAAAAGGTATTGCGATCATGTTCATCACGCACCGCCTTTCGGAAGTGATGCAAGCGGCGGATCGTATGACGGTTCTGCGTGACGGCTGCCTAATGGCAAGCAAGCCAATCGCCCAAACAAGCGTTGTCGAAATTGCCGAACTCATGGTTGGGCGGCCAATCAGCAAACTTGCCGCCGCCGAAAACAGGCGAACTCTGCAAGATGTGCCGGTTGCAATCAGCGTCAAGGATTTGCACGTAGAAATGCCCGGTGAAATGGTGAAGGGCGTTACCTTTGATGTGCGTAAGGGTGAGATTTTCGGCATCGGCGGGATGGCGGGGCAAGGCAAAGTCGGCATCGCCAACGGGATAAGCGGGCTTTACCCGACTGAAGGCGAGGTGGAAGTTTTTGGGCAGCAGCTTAATTTGACCGCTTTAGGAGACGCGCTTGGGAAAAAGGTAGCGTTCGTGTCCGAAGACAGGCGCGGCGTCGGGCTTTTGCTTGAAGAAAACATCGCGTACAATATAATGTTTCGGGTTATGATCGCGCGGAAAAATTTTTTGCGGCGCTTTCTTTTTACGCAGCTTTTAAATTGGCGGGAAATGCGGGAACACGCTGAAAAGATGATAAAACTTCTTGACATCCGCTGCCGCAGTTGGCGGCAGAAAGTGCGAACGCTTTCAGGCGGCAATCAGCAAAAAGTCTGCCTCGCTTCGGCGCTGACGATGAAACCGCGCGTTTTGATCGTTTCCGAACCAACCCGCGGCATAGACATTGGCGCAAAAGAGCTCATCCTGAACTACCTGACAAAACTGCGGGACGAAGAAGGGCTTACCGTCATCATCATATCGAGCGAACTTGCGGAACTGCGCAGCCTGTGCGACCGCATCGCTATTGTTGCCGACGGGAAAATCGTGAACATTTTGCCGCCTGATGCAAGCGATGCGGAATTCGGGCTTGCCATGAGCGCAGTCGGCTCGTCAAACACGGGCTTGCGGAAAGATTGAAAAGGGTTAAGTACCATGAGCGCACTACCTAATACGAAAGAGCCGTCACTATGGCAGCGGGCAACAAAAAAAATCCTCACTGACTTTGGCCTGCCGCGTTTAATCATCCTTTCGATGTTTGTTCTATTGTTTGTCCTTGCAGGCATTTACCGCATGGATCTGCCTTCGTTCTTTGGCGACGTTTTGCGGCGCTGGGGAATGTTCGGCATTTTGGTGCTGGCGATGGTTCCGGGCATTCAAAGCGGCATAGGTCCGAACTTCGGCGTTACTGTAGGCATTGTCGGCGGTCTTTTGGGAGCGGTTTTAAGCATCGAAATGAACCATGCAGGTGTTTTTGACTTCATAGCAAATCCCGCTGTTCATTCGGTGGTGCTGGCAATGGTCGCCATCATTATAGGTGCTGCAATCGGCACGGGCATGGGCATCTTGTACGGGATGCTATTAAACCGCGTGAAAGGCAGTGAAATGGCTGTTTCCGTTTACGTGGGATTTTCCGCCGTGGCTGTGTTTAACATACTGTGGGCGCTCATCCCCGTCCGCGCAAGCATCATGATCCTCCCCGCGACCGGACGAGGTTTGCGCCAGATGATTAATTTACGCGATGATTTCGGCGGCGCTTTTAACGAACTTTTCAGCTTCAGAATAGGCACATTTACGATGCACACCGGGCTTCTTTTGGTGTTTTTCATCGCCTGCTTTCTCATGTGGATTTTCACCAAAAGCCGCCTTGGGATGATGATGAGCGCGGCCGGTTCCAACCCGCAATACGCGCGCGCTTCAGGCATAAAAGTAGAAAAAATGCGCATTTTGGGCACGGCGATTTCCACCGCCCTGGGCGCTGTCGGCATCATCGTTTATGCCCAGAGCTTTGGCTTTTTGCAGATGTACAATGCGCCGCTGATGATGGGCTTTACCGCTGTTGCCTCCGTGCTTATAGGCGGGGCAACGGTCAGGCGGGCAAGGGTTTTTGATGTCCTTCTTGGGGCTTTGCTTTTCAACGGAATCTTGACTGTTGCCTTGCCGCTGGCTAATGTTATGCTGCCTAATGTTGCAGGCGTCCCTGAAATGCTGCGCCTTATCATCACTAACGGCATCATCCTGTATGCGCTGACCAAGGTCAAAGGAGACGGCAGATGATGTCACAGGTGCATTTAGAGAAAGTCAAAAACGTCCTTTTCCAGAATAAAGTTGTCCTGCTGTTTTCAGGTGTTGCCTTGTTCGCTTTTTTCGCATCAGGCGTTTCTACAATCATGTTTTTTAACGAATTGTTCACCCGTTTCGGGCGCAATACGTTTATGGTTTTAAGCCTGCTCATTCCGGTCGCCGCGGGGCTTGGTCTTAACTTCGGCATAGTTATCGGGGCAATGGCGGCGCAAGTTTCAGTGTTTCTGGTGATTCTGTGGGGAGCGCAAGGTCTTTCAGGCATCGCTGCCGCCGTTGCCGTGGCGACACCCATCGCCATCATTTTCGGCTTTCTCATCGGCAGGCTTTTTAACAAGATGAAGGGCTCTGAAATGATAGGCGGAATGGTCACTGCCCTTTTTGCCGAAGGCTTTTATCAGTTCTTTTTCCTGTTTGTTATGGGCGGCATAATCACCATCGCCAATTACCGCCTTATGACTGCAACAGGTGTCGGTGTCCTTAATGCCATCGACCTTGACCGTTATAACAATATGCGCCACGCGCTGGATAATGTGTCAATTCTTAACATTCTCACCGTCGCCGTCTGGATTGCCCTTGTCTTTGTCATTGTGATGATCATTTTTAACAAGGTCAAAAAACGCCCGCTAAAACTGCGGGGGCAAGGCGGGCTTGCAAAACCGTTGACGGTGTTCGCGCTTTTGGCGCTGGTGTACGGGCTTAGTTTCATAATCCCGCCGCTGCACTACTTTGTTTATTATGACCGTGTGGCGGGGCTTACCGCTGTGCGGCTTGCGGCGCTGTTTACGGCTTTGTACGCGGCATACCGCATAATCGTGATACGGATTAAAACGCCTGACGCAGGCATTTCCAAACCGCTTTCGTATATCTGCCTTGCGGTTGTCATTTTCGCCGTCACCTTTTTTCCGGCAATAAACCTTGGCTTAAGCCGCGTGAGGATTCCCATTTTTACCTACCTCATTATCACCGGTCTTTGCTTTTTTATAAACTGGTTTATGACAACGCGGCTTGGGCAGAATATGCGGACGGTGGGGCATGACCGCACGGTGGCGACAATTGCCGGTATCAATGTTGACCGCACCCGCATCATCGCCATGATACTGTCAACTCTGCTGGCGGCGTACGCTCAAATTATCATGCTGCAAAACTTCGGTGTCATGCAGACTTACGGCGCTCACTCGCAAGTTGGGCTTTACGCAATCGCCGCCTTGCTGGTAGGCGGGGCAACAGTCAGCCGCGCTTCGGTCAAACACGCAATTGTTGGGGTGATTCTTTTCCACTCGCTGTTTATTCTTGCGCCTATGGCAGGCAACCGTCTTATGGGCAGCGCCCTTATCGGTGAATATTTCCGCGTATTTGTCGCTAACGCCATCATCGCCATTGCGCTTATCATGCACGCATGGAAGCGGGTAAAAGCCAGAAAAAAAGCGGTTTAGGCGGCGGTTTTTAAAGCCCTAAAACAGCCCGGAAATTTTCCCTGCGTTATCCACGTCAATTTTCTCCGATGAGGGAACCGCGGGCAATCCCGGCATGGTCATAATCTCGCCTGTCATGACAACGATAAACCCGGCTCCGGCAGAAACCTTGACGTTTTTAACGGTGAGCGTCCAGCCGGAAGGAGCGCCCAGAAGTAACGGGTTATCTGAAAAGCTGTACTGGGTTTTTGCCATGCAGCCAGGAACTTTATCCAGGGAGAGCTTTTCAAGGCGCGCGATCTGCTTTTTGGCGGCAGGCAGAATTTCAACACTGTCCGCCCGGTAAAGTTTTTTCGCAATCGCCTCGATTTTTTCTTTTACCGAAAGATTGACATCGTAGCAATACTCAAAATCGCTTGCCTCCTCACACAGGCGCACAGCTTCTTCGGCGAGCTTAACGCCGCCCTCTCCGCCTTTCGCCCACACTTCCGACAGCGCAACATTTACGCCAAGTTCCCTGCACTTTTTTTCTACAAGGTCAAGTTCGGCTTTTGTGTCTTTCGGGAAAGCGTTAATCGCCACAACTGCCGGCAATTTAAAAACCTTCGTGATGTTTTCAATGTGCCGCAGGAGGTTCGGCATACCCGCTTCAAGAGCGCTTAGGTTTTCCTTTTCCAAATCAGCTTTTGCAACGCCGCCGTGGGATTTAAGTGCGCGCACGGTCGCCACGACAACAACCGCGTTGGGTTTAAGCCCGGAAAAACGGCACTTAATATCGAGGAACTTTTCCGCGCCCAAATCCGCGCCAAAACCCGCTTCGGTGACAACGTAGTCGGCGCATTTAAGCGCAAGACGAGTCGCCATGATGGAGTTGCAACCGTGGGCTATGTTCGCAAAGGGCCCGCCGTGAATAAACGCCGGTGTTCCCTCAAGCGTCTGCACGAGGTTAGGCTTAAGCGCGTCTTTCAGCAGCGCCGCCATTGCACCGGAGGCGTTGAGAGCAGCCGCGGTAACAGGCTGGTCGTCATAAGAATAGCCCACGATGATTTTGCCAAGCCGCGCTTTCAAATCGTCAATATCTGATGAAAGGCAAAGTATTGCCATGACCTCTGAAGCGACCGTTATATCAAAGCCGTCTTCGTGCGGGAAGCCGTTGGCTTTGCCGCCAAGCCCGCTTACGATAAAGCGCAGTTGGCGGTCGTTCATGTCAACGCAGCGCCGCCATGTAATCTTGCGTGGATCGATATTAAGGCTGTTGCCTTGATGAATGTGATTATCGATAAGCGCGGCAAGGAGATTGTTCGCCGCCCCGATAGCGTGAAAGTCGCCTGTGAAATGCAGGTTAATATCTTCCATCGGGATTACCTGCGCCCACCCGCCGCCGGCCGCTCCGCCTTTCACGCCGAACACAGGTCCAAGCGAGGGCTCGCGCAATGCGACAATCGCCTTTTTGCCAATTTTGCAAAGCCCGTCGGCAAGCCCAACTGTTGTGGTGGTTTTCCCCTCGCCTGCCGGAGTGGGGTTTATCGCCGTTACCAAAATAAGCTTCCCGTCTTTTTTGCCGCTATTTTTTGACAAAAAGTTGTAATCGACTTTTGCCTTAAACTTCCCGTATTGCTCTATGTACTCATCGGGAATGCCCGCCTTTTCAGCAACCTCGTTTATGTGAAGCGCATGTTGCGGATAAACGGCTTGGGCAATTTCAATATCGGAACCGGAAAACTTCGTAGTGTTTTGCATGGTTTGATGATGCTACGGGAAAGTGAAAAAGTCAAGCAGAGCGAGAGGCCTAATTTTTATTGTAACAAAGTGACTACTATAGCCAGTTCACCACTTTTAATTTTGGAATATCCAAAAAATGTTTTTCATTGTTGGTAACAAGGGTAAGATCATGGTGTACACAATATGCGGCAATTAATATGTCGTTATCTCCTAACGTGATACCCTTTTTTTGTAAACAGGAAAACAAAACGGAAGCGGCCTCAAGAATCTCTCTGTTAATTGAGCCAATACCGGATAATGAAGACATGGTTTCAAAAAGCGCCAACTTTTTGCTGGAATTCAGCGTCAAAAGCCATCTTTTTATCTCGTAAAACACCATTGGGGAAATAACAATGGTATTTCCGTTATCCGTTTCATTCGCAAGGCGGGTAATGATGGTTTGGTTGCCTCTTAGGTAATATGAAATAATATTGGTATCAGGGGCATATTTTGTCACAGCGCTTCCATTTCGGCAATTGTCCTGAACCGGACAGGCGGCGGATTGCCGGGCAGTTGCTCATCGCAATTCAATATGGCATCGCCAATTTCCCTCCATTTGTTTGCGGGCTTTGTTTCTTCCATCGGCGATTCTTCTATCGTAACAATGACTTTTTTTTTCTGAGGGATGGAAACTTGTGTGTCAGGAATAAACCGCTCATTTTCAAAGGTGCCTGTTACAACCAGCATAACACCCTCCAAATTATTAGTTGCTACCCTTTATTATAGGGTATTAAAAGTGGTGAATCAACCATACCCCGCCACTTTGCGGGCGGGGTTGGTTAACTAAAATCGCCAGCCGAAAGACAGGCTGAGGCGAGGACCGCCAATGAACACAAAATTTTCCAAAATTGAGAATACGTCATTCAGGTCATCCATGCCGTCAATTTCGCCACCAAGAACATCAGAAGCGCGTTGCGACACTCTATTTGCCATACTGCTGCCAAAACCGGCAGCGCCGTACCACCCAAACGACGGCTCAAAGACAAATCCGCCGGGCTGTCCAAAATCAATGCGCCATCCAAGCCTTGCGCCAAATTTAAAGTAACCTCTGTTCACGCTGAAGTTGACTGTCTCTGCCATTAAGTTGCCAAGACCATCTGCATCTACTAAAAGGGAACCTGATACGACTGTTGCCAGATTTGCATAACCCAGCATTCCGCCCAAAAAGAAAGTGCGCCCCGTGGGATAAAAGCGGACGCGGCCTTCTATAGCATACGATGAAAGACCCAAATTTGTTTGTGCTGTAACGTAATCGTCATTGAACGTAAGCCCCATGCCGAGCCTCATAAAGGCAAATCTTCCGGCAACGCTTAAGCGTTCAGACAATTGCCGCTCGTATTGCGCTCCTATACCAAACCCTGAGCTGCTCAAGCCTTCTTCCCCAATAATGTCCCCCGCTATTCCAAAAGCCGCGCCCAATATTGTTGGTCCTATATCAACGGTAATGGTATTTTTCGGCATAGCGCCAAAATCTGCCTGCGCGAAAACCGCTCCGGAAAAAAATACCGCGATAATCAATGCAACTAAAGCTTTTTTCATCATATTAATATTCCCCTTACAAAAACAAAATAACAAGGCTTTCAGTTCAAAACTCACTCGGATAACATCCTGGGCTTTGGCAAAGCCGGTTTTGATCCCGAAGGCTTTGTGGTATACATAAAAGGAACCGGGAAACAACTGTTTTTTAAGGTTCAAAAAAGTGATGCCGTTTTTAAACAAGCGCACACAC
>JAIRQD010000047.1:0-20423 GCA_031256655.1 Treponema sp. | reverse complement strand
GTGGAGTTTGAGCGTTCAGGTGAAATCATGGCGGCGACCATCCTCCCGATTTACACCGAGGCTGGAGCGGTTAATCTGGGCATCGCATGGCAGGCGGTGCGCTATCATAACCCGCCGCTCCCCCTACACCTTGCCATTGCACGCGGCGCTTCAGAAACGTGGCGCATTTTCACGATTTCTGTGCGCAGCCTTTCGTTGCTTTTCCGCGGCATTGATTTAACGCAGGCAGTTTCAGGCCCCGTGCGCATTACGTACATGGTGGGCGATGTCGCGGCGCAGGGATTTGCCGAAAGCTTTATCGCGGGCATCAGTTCCATGGCAAGCTTCCTCGCCCTTATTTCCATAGCGCTTGGTATTATGAACCTCCTGCCCCTGCCGATTCTTGACGGCGGAATGATAATTCTGTTTCTTGTGGAGGCGATACGCAGAAAGCCGCCGCCCCCACGCTTTGTTGCGGCATTCCAGACGGTGGGCGTGGTATTAATCGCGGGGCTTATGTTTTTTGCCCTTTTCGGCGACATTCTTTATTTGACAGGTCGTTAAAGCGCCAACAGAAAAAAAGGAGTTTAGGGATGAAGCGGAAAATTACCTGTTTTTGCGACCACGTTTTTGAGGTCGATGTCCCTGAACGTATTGACGTTGATAATGAGCCTGATTATTTCAAACAAATACAGGACGGCACGTTTTTTAATTTTCCCTGTTCCGGCTGCGGCAAAAAACACAAGCCGGAATTTCCTATTTCAGTCTTTTGGCCGTCAAAAAAGCTCCAGTTTAACGTAGTGCCGGAACTGGAGCGCGGGGAGTTTTACCGCCAGAAAAAAACGCCTGAGGGGGAAAACTCCCTCACCCTTGAAAGCATTGTCGGTTATCCTGAACTTGCCGACCGTTTGGCTGTGATCCACGACGGTTTTGAGCCTGTCGCAATTGAAGCGATAAAGTACTTTCTTCACCTGAAAGCCGAAGAGCAATACCCCGATGAGGAAATTGACATCTGGTACAACAGTTGCAGCGGGAAGGGCGACAGCACAGAAGGGGCGGTAACGTTTCATGTTCACGGAATCCGCAAAAATGAAGTGGCTGTTATGAACGTTCCCATTGCCGTTTATCAAAAGACTTTAAACGATTACAAAAACAACCCGAAAAGCGATACTTTCAGCTCTTTGCGTATCCGCAGTTATCTTTCGGTGAAAAACACGATGCGCCCGGATGCGTTCACCTAAAAATTCTCCCTTTACTCTTAAGTATCTCCAATGATACAATAAGCAATGAATGTAATTGCTTTTAACGGAAGCCCCCATCCTGACTTGGTTACAGCCACAGGAATATCCGTGATGAAGGGGGAACTTGAAAAGGAAGGAATTGCCGTTGAGGTGGTTCATGTAGGGAACAAGGTGATCCGTGGCTGCGTTGACTGCAAAAAGTGCAGATCGGTAGACCCCAGACGCTGCGTTGTGTCAGGCGACATTGTCGATGAGTGTTATGAAAAGATGAAAGCTGCCGACGGTGTGATTCTTGGTAGCCCTGTGTATTACGGCGGCGTTGCGGGAACGTTTAAGAGTTTTCTGGATCGCCTTTTTTATCCCGCTCCGCCCATGCGTTTCAAAGTGGGTGCCAGTGTGGTTGCTTTACGCCGATCCGGCGGTGTCACGACATTTCACCAGCTTAACAACTATTTTAATCTGTCGCAAATGATCATCACGCCGGGTGTTTATTGGGACGTAATACACGGTAACACGACAGAAGAAGTCATGCAGGATGAAGAAGGCATTCAGATAATGGAAGTGCAGGGGCGCAACATGGCGTGGCTTTTGAAAAGCCTTGCTGCGGCAAAAGAAACTGTCAAACAGCCGGAATCAACCAAGCGTAAGTGGACGAACTTTATTCGTTAAAATGATATAATTCTTTTGTGAACGATACTCAAAAAAAGCGCGCGCTGGTGGCGATGTCAGGCGGCGTGGACAGCGCGGTTGCCGCGATCCTTATGCAGGAATCAGGCTACGGCTGCATAGGCGCGACAATGAAACTGATCAAAAACGGCGGCAGCAAATGCTGTTCACTTTCGGATATAAACGTTGCGCGCGCTATCGCATGGAAGCTGGGCATTCCCCATTATGTATTAAACTGCACCGAAGATTTTGATCGTTACGTGATTAAGCCTTTTGTAAATAGCTACATCGAAGGAAATACGCCCAATCCATGCATCGAATGTAACCGTTATTTAAAATTTGTATTTCTGCTCCGCAGGGCTAGCGAACTTGAAGCGGAAGTTTTGGTCACAGGGCATTATGCACAGATTGAAAAATCCGCCTCGCGCTGGCTTTTAAAAAAAGGGGCTGATGAACACAAAGACCAAAGTTATGTGCTTTACATGATGAGCCAGGACGCGCTTTCCCGTACGCTGTTTCCACTTGGGGCGTTTAAAAAGGCAGAGGTGCGATCTTTGGCGGCTTTAAAAGGGCTTGAAAATGCTGAAAAAGAAGAAAGCCAGGATATTTGCTTTGTCGTCAAAGGCGATTACGCTGACTTTATTGAGTCGTACACAGGCAAAACAAGTCTTGAAGGTGATATAACTGACATACAGGGAAATGTTTTAGGCCGCCACAAAGGGCTTATCCGTTACACATTGGGACAAAGGCGGGGAACAGGGGTGGCGCTTAATTATCCGGTTTATGTGGCGGCAAAAAAAGCCGCTTCCAATACGCTTGTTATAGGAAACGACTCTTCCCTTTATTCAAAAAGTTTCATTGCCGAAAATATAAACCTTATCGCGCTTGAAAAAATAAACGCGCCGGTGCGCGTAAAAGTGAAAGTGCGTTATCTGCAAAAAGAACAATGGGCGCACATTGAGCAAATAGAAGATAATAAAGTGATGGTGATTTTTGAAAAGCCGCAACGCGCTGTGAGCCCCGGACAAGCAGCGGTGTTTTATGACGGTGAATATGTGGTGGGCGGCGGAACGATAACGGAAGTTATTTAATATTTCCGCAAAATATCAACAGGCTTTAATTTGCCCGCCCTATGTGCGGGAATCCACGATGCTACAACTGAAGCCAAAATTGTAAAAAATCCAATTTGAATTATCATGTTCGCATCAATAATGATGGGAATATGTTCGATGTAATAACTGGAATCCAAAATTGTTACAGGACCTGCGTTAAAAAGCCCTGAAAAAAAGCTCATCACAATTTCCAGAAAGCGAATAAGACCGTTGACGTGTACACCGACCAAAAGCCCCGCGGCAATGCCGAAAATGGAACCGGTAAGCCCTGTAAGAAAAGCGCCCATAAGAAAAATTGAAGTTGTAAAAGAAGGTTTTGCGCCTGAAGTTTTTAGTACGGCAATATCGCGCTGGCGTTCAATAACAAGCATTGAAGTAGCCGAAGAAACATTCACCGCGGCAACAAGCACAATGAGCGCCATAATAAAAAGAAGTAGCTGCCGGGTTGATTCAAAAGAACTGTGCTGGGCGCGCAAAAGGCTTCTCCAACTGTACACGCCAAAGCCTGTTCCAAGCACCCCCCTTAAAGAATGCGCCATCGTTTCAGAGCCGCCGAAGGGATCATCAATTTTTACAATTAAATGCGCGGCGCCCAAATCGGGCAAAATATCAAGACCGGCATCAAGGCTTATCACACACCACATCGCGTCAAGTTCCTGATAACCTGAACTCACTATGCCCCTGACATAAAACGGCGTTACACGGGGAATAAAATGTCCCAAAGGCGAATGGCTTATGGTCATGATATGCACGGTGTTTCCCGCTTGTGCGCCAATGGAACGCGCAAGTTCCGACCCCAAAAGCACATCCCTGTCTCCTAAAAGCCTTCCCTCCCCTTCCAGTGTAACAAGAAAACGAAGCGCGCCTTCATCCTCCCAAAAGGAAGGCTCTATCGCGCGGATGGCAGCGCCGCGCGTTCCCGCCGAGCCTAAAAGCACGCCAAGCCCCTGCCGCTCTGACCAAATTCCCCGAATTCCCGGAAAGCCTTCTATGTAGGGAAGAGCCGCTTCGGGATTTTGCCTGTTTTGAAAATTGAAAACCTGCAGGTGCCCCGTACCAAGTTCCAAATAGCGATCCATGATTCCGCGTATCATACCGTCCGCCACAATGAGCGTTACAATAATGGGAACTAAACTTAAAGCAATGCCGCCTGCGGCTCCGCGCAGATACCGCCCGCCCTCATGCGCCCTGCCTAAAAGATAGCGGAGGGCAATAAAGAACGAGGAAAAAAGTTTCACTTAAAGCTCTCCCAAAATTCCACTGTTAAGCGTATAACAGATTTTCGCGCGGGAGGCAACTTTTTCATCATGTGTAACTATGATTAACGATTTGCCCCATTTTTCAACACCGGCAAAAAGAAGATCAGCCACCAGCATCGAATTTTTTGAATCAAGATTTCCTGTAGGCTCATCGGCCAAAATTATATCGGGATTGTTTACCATCGCCCGCGCTACTGCAACTCTTTGTCTTTCCCCGCCGGAAAGCTGCGAAGGATAATGTGTGAGCCTGTTTTCCAGCATCATGTCTGCAAGGAGCAGGCGCGCCAATTCAATGGCATCTTTTTTTTTCGTCCCCGTCATATAAGCAGGAAGCATTACATTTTCCAAAGCCGAAAAATCTTTCAGTAAATAATGAAACTGGAAAATAAAACCGATGCGGCGCTGGCGGTATGCGGCAAGGTGAGTTTCTGAAAGTCCAGTTATGTCATCTCCCGCAACTTCAACGCTTCCTGAATCACAGCGATCAAGACCGCCGATAATGTTCAGGAGCGTACTTTTTCCGCTCCCGCTTTGACCCATAACCGCAACAGAAGAACTTTTTTCCACTTCAAAGTTTATCCCTTGCAGAATGCGCAGGGTTTCAGCGCCGGAAATATAATTTTTTATCAAGTCTTTTACGCAGACAATGTTATTTCCACTACTCATACCGCAGGACCTCCGCCGGGCGCGTGTTTGCCGCCTTACCCGACGCAAACCATGCGGCTGCCACAGCGGATAAAAAGCCAAAGAAGAAAATCAACGCTACTTCATGTGCAATGACCCTTGAAGGAATTTCCTGTATATAAAAAATCTGCGGGGAAAAGACCGCGAATTCTCCGCTGCCCAAATATGCGCCGAAAAAAGCCATGACATCACCCAAAAAAAAGATTACGGTATTCACCGCTCTTTCAAGCCCTATAAAAAAAGGCTGAATATTAAACGCTATCCAAAGACCTGACGCCAACCCAAGACCGCCGCCCAAAAGCCCGATAATAAAACCATCCATAAGGAAAACCAGCCGCACTTCAGTTCCTGAAGCGCCCAAAGCCCGCAAAAGACCGATCTCTTCACGCCGCTCAAGCACAGCGCGCCGCTGCGCCTGAAAAATGTTAAGCCCGACAACAATAAAAATTAAACCCAAAAGAATAAACATCATCAGCTTTTCAGTCCGCAGCGCGCTGAAAAAAGCGCGGTTGTAATCGCGCCATGACGAAATAAATAAGCCGCCCTGCCCTACAGCAAAGCCAAGGCGCTCAAGCTCATAGGCAATTTCGTTCATGCCGCGGCGGTCGTGCCAGCGGTTTGTGAGTTTAATCCCCAGTGATACGCGGGCGCCTTCGGCTGAAAGCGACTGCGCGGTTTCCATGCTGACAAAACCCCAACCAATATCGTATTCATGCGTTCCTGAACGGAAAATGCCTGAAACAGTGTATGTGCGCCCCGGTTCTTCGACATCACCCAGCGCGGAGGAAAGTGAAAGCATGGTAACTTCGTTTCCGACACGCACAGCAAGATGCCGCGCCAATTCAGCGCCCAAAACTATGTAATGCGGGTTTGAAAGATCAAAATAGCCGTCTTCAATTACAAGCCTTTGCGCAAGACCTTCATCGCGCAAAAACGCGTCCTCAGGCACACCGCGCAAAAGCGCGCCGCGCGGATTTATGAATCTTCCGCGAATGAGTACGTTAATTTCCTGAAACGGAAGCACCGACAAAACGCGCGGCAAAGCGGCAACCGCTTCACTTAATTCAATTTCGCTTCCCGGTTCCACTCGTTCAATGCGCACATGCGCCGAAGATATTTCAAGTATGTTTTCGATAAAGCCCAACTGAAAACCGTTCATCACAGAAATTATTACGGTTAAAGCCAAAACACCCGTGGCAATTCCCAAAATGGAAAGCACAGGCGTTGGGGAATTTTTTCTGCCCCATGAAATATAGCGGAGAGCAACAAAGCCAATCCAGCGCCCAAGCCTCATCTGGCTCCTCCGCCCAGTTGAAATATATTTTCCTCAGAAATTAAAAGCCCCTCTTCCCAAACAGCCCGCAGCGCAAGCCGCCCGTGTAAAAAGATTTCTTCGATGTCCTGACCGTTTTGATGGCTGACAATTCTTTCAAGCGCACCATGCCTGTAATTGCGCTCAACAACGCGGTTTCCGTCATTATCGTATTCATATTGGACAAGGCGTTCATCCGTATCCGTCCTCCACGAAACTGACACAAGCCTGTCCCCGTCCCATGTGTTGATAAACTCACCGACAATACGCCCGTCCTCATCGCGCCACACTTCCCTTAAAAGCCTGCCGCGGCTGTCAAGTGAGTAACTGACCTGCGAGCCGTACGGAACATTCATGGCTGTCAAAATAAAATCAGGTGTGTAAAAAACGATGGCAACTCCGGCTTCCCGTGCAAAAGAAGCAACTTGAGCATTACGCGGGAATAAAACCCTGTTCACATCGCCATCCTCATCATGAAAAACGCGATCAATTGCCCGCAGCGCGCCTGTGCGGCTGTAGCGGAAATAATCAGTAAAAACAAGAACGAACTCTGGCGGCCCTAAATAAATTTCTTCTTCATAGCCAGAAACATCAGAAACTACATCTTCAAGTTCGAGTTCAGGTTCGGGGTTTTCAGCAATAGCGGCATTTCCGTTTTCAAGGTAAAGTGGAAAGCCGTATTCATAATAATAATATTCATATACTGCCGCTGCGGGGTCTGGAAGAGGCGCGCGTTTAAACCATGTTTGTGCGCTGAGCAAAATTTCTTCGTCAAAAAAGAAATGAAAATCCCACTGCGATAAATCATCTTCAAAAAAGCGCTCGCGCACGACAGAGCCCTCGCTGTTCATAAACTCTATGAAACCTGAGGCGTTTTCACCGTACTCCCCTTCCCCGCCAAAAAACGCGGCATTTCCTGACGCGGCAAGCATCGCAATATGCGCGCTATTACGGAAAATCCACTGATGACGGATTTCCTCCCCGTCCCTGAAAAGCGTGCGTACTTCAACACTGTGCGCGGGATTGTGGTAAGGTGCTATGACATACGGAATCATTTCCGGCGGAACAGCTTCCACTGAAAGGCTGTATTCATACCTTTGCGCGACAAGGCGGGAAGGTGTCCATCCAAGCGCCATGCCGGCCGGGTTAGAGCGATACCAGCGAACCGGCTGCGGCTCAAAAACAAATTCTTCTTCTGCGTATTCATCCAGATAGTCATCTGGATATGCGCCAAGATATGCATAATCTTCAAATTCGTCATCGAGAACGGTGATGGAAGTGATGAAATTATTGGGGGGCTGCTGCTCATCAAGCGCGAAGATAAAAATTGCTGCCGTAAGGAACACCGAAGACGAAAGCAGGAGAAAAAAAACGTTACGCAACATTTGAAAACTCCTTGGCATAGCTCTTTGGATCAAAGGGCGTTATGTCAGAATACTTTTCCCCGCTGCAAAGAAAAACAACCGGAAGCCTCAAATCCTTGGCAAGGGAAAACACCGCCCCCCCTTTAGCGCTTGAGTCATACTTTGTAAGTATTACCCCGTCAGGCGAAACGGCATCCTTAAAAATTTCTGCCTGCGCTAAAGCATTTCTGCCGGTGGTAGAATCAAGGACAAGATATTTTATGTAATCGCATCCTGACGCGCGGGACTCCACAATACGGTCAATTTTTTTAAGTTCTTCTACCAGCGCGGCTTTTGTGTGCATTCTGCCTGCTGTATCGGCGATAATGAGATCCCCTCCCCCGGCATTGGCTGCCTCTATCGCGTCATATATAACCGCGGCGGGATCTCCACCTTGCTGGTGGGCAACCACACGCACACCAAGCCGCTGCCCGTGGATTTTCAACTGATTGATGGCCGCGGCGCGGAAGGTGTCGGCGGCTGCCATTATTGGCTTGCGATTTTCCGTCTGCATATAGCGGCTGGCAAGTTTTGCGGCACTTGTCGTTTTGCCGACACCGTTTACCCCAAGCATGAGCACTATCGATAACTTCCCCTGACTAAGATTTAGCGGCGGCTGAGGAACTGTAAGCAAGATGTCAGACAAAAGACTTGAAAGTATAAGCTTTGCCGCGTCTCCGCCTGAAACGCCCTCTTTCCTGCACGATGCCTGCAGTTTTTCTGCAAGCGAGTAAGCTTCCGCCGCGCCGAAATCGCCTTCTACCAGAAGGTCGGTTAAGGCTTCAACATCATCATCAGAAAGCCCTTTGGAGAGGTTAAAAAATTGGGCAAGCTTTGCGGAGAAAGCCTTCATTAATAGTCTTCCTCCATAGCCTCATAATCAGGGTAATCATAATCGTAATCGTCCTCGACTGTTACCGCCGCGGGGACTGGCTGGGGAACAAGCGGAGTGGCATCGGCGGAGGCTGCCCTAAGATACCTGAAAATCTGGAAGAAGGTAACGCCTAGACTTACACCCATTACACCAAACGCCGCCATGCGAACGTTATGCGCGATCACCGCGTTGTTGTAAATTCTTTGCAGTGTTTCAAAGTCGGTGGGAGCACCGGCAACTCCCGCCATTGCCATATTGTTCGCCTGGATATGTGTGTTAGCAACGCCCGCGGTTAAAAGGCTTAAAGGCAAAATAATCCACAGTGCGCCATACGCGCGGTAAAAGTTACGCCGCGCCCGTTCGACACGCCCATGCTCAGGCATTATCGGCGGTCTTGTGCGAACAAAGGCTGTGGCACCAACAGAGGGGTCAGCGCCGTTTATGACAAATCGCGCATCACCGCGGATCAAATTGTTGTTATGATAAATGAGCGTCCCCACATCCCCATCGGGCGTTTCAACGGTAATATACGCGAATTGCCCGTGCGGCACTTCAACGATGAGCGGGGTATGCCCTATAAAAAGACCGCCCTGAAAAACCAATGAACCGGGGTTGTCTTCCGCTATCACTTCAAAGGCTGAAACGCCCAAGGGCGTGAGGTCGATAAAAACTTCGGCAAGCTCACCCGGATTCAGCATAATGGGAAAAGATACCGGAGTGTAATTTTCCGCCTGCACTTCAAGCAGCACTTCGCCTGGAAAATGGGTGCGCAATTCAGTGCTGCCGCGCCCGAAAAAAGTGCCGTCAACAAGTATTACAGCGTCAGGATTATCTGTCTGCACAAGAATTCCCGCCGGCTGTATGCCTGAAATCGCTAAAATTAAGCGATCCGCAATTTCATCCACCGCTTCTATTAAATCGGCAGAGGAAAAAAGCACACTGTAATGGTAACTGAACTCCCTTGAATGGCGGGAATAAATCATCACTTCAAGAAGCACCCTTCCGTGAAACTCCGAAAGGCTTCCAACCATAAAAGCGTCAACGTTGTTTTGCAAGGCAAAACGAAACTCTTCACCGGTACGCGGCGCATTGGGAAAATCACCGGTAAGGTTCTGGGAACTTAGGCGGAAAAGCGGCCTTCCTTCCACAACCGGAAATGTCGCCTCAACTTCCCGCAAATGAAGTTCCGCTGCGGCAATCGCCTCATCCGCAACTTGCAGGCTTCTCCTGTCCCGCCACGAAGGATCGCCTCTGAAAACGATCTGGTCGCGGTCAGCCCTCCTTGCTCTAAGCGTTTGCGCTGCCTGTGCGCGGGCGTTTTCCCAAGTGTACAACTTGTAATATTCTGCCTCATCTTCCCCGCGTAGGCGGTAGTTGATTGTGGAAATGGAGGCGGCAAGTGAGCGCACCACAGTCTCGCCAATCAATTGCCTTGCAAGCGGAAGACCTGAAACGTCAAGGGAAGTGATGAGCAAAACGTGTTCAGGGTTAACGGGAACCGGCTCCTCAATGATTTCGGCCGCTCCCCTCGCAAACACGGATTGGGGAGCCAAAAAAAGCAGTATAAAAATAACGCAAACACCTAAAAGCTTAGCCTTTTTCATGGTAAACCCTTTTCTTCCCCCCATCATATCCTGTATACATTTTAAGAAGCCTTGTTTTTCCATGTAAAACGAAGGTATTCTTCGATAAAATCATCAATATCGCCGTCCATAACCGCCTGTATATTCCCCATTTCTGTCTTGGTTCGCGCATCTTTTACCATCGTATATGGTTGAAACACATAAGATCGTATTTGGTTTCCCCACGAAATGCCTTTCTTTTCCTGCGCAAACTTCTGGTTTTCCTTCTCTTTTTCCTGACGGTAATATTCATAAAGCCGCCCTTTAAGGATATTCATCGCCGTCGCGCGGTTTTTGATCTGGCTGCGCTCGTTTTGACACGCAACCACAATACCTGAAGGCAGGTGCGTAAGCCGCACCGCACTATCGGTTTTGTTCACGTGCTGACCGCCTGCTCCGCCTGAACGGTAGGTATCCACCCGCAAATCTTCAGGACGGATTTCCACCTCGATGGAATCATCAATGACCGGGAACACGTAAACAGAGGCGAAGGAAGTGTGCCGCTTGCCGTTTGAGTCAAACGGGGAAATCCGCACAAGGCGGTGCACTCCGCTTTCTCCCTTCAGATAACCGTACGCGTAATCGCCTTGTATACGCACGGTAACGGATTTGATGCCGCCTTCAGCCTCAAGGCGGTCTTCCTCTTCAACGGTAAAACCCCGGCGTTCTGCCCAGCGCAGGTACATCCGGTAAAGCATTTGCGACCAATCGCAAGCTTCCGTTCCGCCTGCCCCGGAATGCACCGTAAGGAAACAACCGCTTGGATCCATTTCGCCGCTCATAAGCTCAAGCAGGTTTTGCTTTTGAAAGCGGAGAGAAATGTCTTCCAATGCCGATTGTATCTCGTTGCATTGAGTTTCGTCTTTTGCTTCGCAGGCAAGATCGTAAAAAACCTGCAAGTCTTCCATTTCCTTGCGTAGCAAAACCCACGGCTGATAACGGGTTTTTAAGCTTTTCAGCTCTCCCATAAGCTTTTCAGCGGAATCCACATCGTCCCAGAAGTCAGATGAGGCTGTTTTTTCCTCAAGCCCTTCTATGTGCTTGGCAATGCCTGAGTCGTCAAAGACGCCTCCATGTGTTGTCAATGTATTCTTTCAAACCGGCAATGGGGGAACCCAGTTCGTTAAGCAACATAAAAGCCTCCGTTGTTTACCATAGTAACGTACACACCTAGACTTTATTTGGAAATGGGAAGTTTGTAAAGGGGATGCCGGACAAAACCGAAACTAATACCGCCTGCTTAAACCAAAGCTATCTTTCCGCACGACCACACGCCGCCATTTTTTCTCGCGGAGGAAACTTAAAACCAGATTTTCTTCGATGGGGAACTGGAAAAACTTCAGACGGTCATCGGCATCGGTGGCTTTGTCTAAATCACGCTTGAGCCGTTTCAGCGTATCATGAGTCACCGCCGTCGATTCCCAAAGCCCGCGCTGGGCTCTGGCAAAACCGTACTGCACAAGGATTTCGGCAATCTCTTTGGCGCGAGTGTTTGAGCCCGCATCTACCGCAACTGCTACGAACATGGATATATGATAATGTGAAACAGTGAGATTGTAAAGAGCCAACCAGTTGCCATTTGTAAAAAAAGCGGTTATAATCACGTAGGATACATTTTTTTATAAGCATTAGGTGAGGGCTTGCGGTGAAACGCACTTTTTGGGGTTTATTTACGGCTGTTGTTGCAGCTTCAGTTTTTTTATCAAGCTGTTATGCAATTATCGCGCGGTCGCAAAGGGATCATCTTTCCGGTGTTCGTGAAATATCCGTTGGCGTAAATCATTCCGTCGCGATTGCCCTTGACGGCTCGCTTTGGGCATGGGGCAGTAACCAGGGGCAAATCGGAGACGGCACAGTCTTAAGCCGCAACCACCCTGTCCGTATTGATTCACAAGTTGATTGGTACACAGCCTCAGCCGGCGGAAACCACACCGCAGCTATTGGTCTTGACGGCTCGCTTTGGACGTGGGGGCAGAACGCTTTCGGGCAGCTTGGCAGCGGAACAACAATGTCGCGCTCCACTCCAGGCCGCGTTGGAACTTTCGCCGCAGACAGAAACTTCCACTACGTTTCAGCGGGCATGGATCACACGGTAGCGATAAGAAGGGACGGAACACTTTGGGCTTGGGGCAATAACCAGTTTGGGCAGCTTGGAGACAGCACAATGACCAACCGCCACAATCCTGTCCGCATTGGGACAGCATCAAACTGGGCTTCCGTTTCCGCAGGCGAAAGGCATACCGTTGCAATCAGGACAGACGGCTCGCTTTGGGCTTGGGGCAACAACCAGCACGGCAGATTGGGAGACAACTCAACAATCAGCCGCACAAGCCCTGTCAATATATCACCGGGTACCAGATGGATAAGCGTTTCAGCCGGGGGTGATTTTACCCTTGGCATCCGCGAAGACGGATCACTTTGGGCGTGGGGCAATAACGACAGCTTTCAGTTGGGAGACGGCACAACAATATCGCATCGCATAAACCCCCACTCAATAGGTTCCGCATGGAACTGGGCGTCCGTTTCCGCAGGCGACAGACACGCGGTGGCCAGAAGAACGGACGGTTCACTTTGGACATGGGGCTGGAACGACAGGGGACAATTGGGCAACGGCGGAAGCAACACGCAAAACTTCAGCAACCGCACACCTTCGCGCATTGAGCATATACGCAGTTGGGCTCATGTAGCCGCCGGTTACGGTTACAGCATCGCCATAAGCGGCGGCTCGCTTTGGTCATGGGGCTTTAATAACCACGGACAACTTGGGGACGGCACAAACCATTCCCGTTTTAACCCAACCAGAATAACGTGGTAAAAAAATATAGACTGCAAACATTCTCCGTGATACAATATCCAAAGGAGCAATACCATGATAACAGTAATCTCCTTAGGGGGATCAATCGTCTCACCGGACTCTGTTGACGAGCAATTTTTAAAAGAATTTACAAGCCTTATTGGGGATCTTCTTGAGCGGGACGAAAAACGCCGCTTCATCATAGTGGTCGGCGGCGGCGGACCTGCGCGCGCATGGCAAAAAGCGTACCGCGCCATCAGCTCAAAGCCAATAGACGAAAACGCTGACTGGATAGGCATTATGGCTACAAGGTTGAATGCGGAGCTGGTTCGTGCTGTTTTGGGCGACTGGTGCAAACAAGGCGTGGTTTACGACCCCACACAGGTGGAACCTCTTATGGGGCGCGTTTTGGTGGCGGCGGGGTGGAAACCTGGGTTTTCTTCCGATTACGATGCGGTGCTTTTGGCGGAACGCTTTCAGGCAACGTCGGTGATAAACCTTTCCAACATCGAGCAAGTCTACACCGATGACCCGCGTACTAACCCCGACGCAAAACCAATCGACACAATTTCATGGGCAGATTTTTGCGCGCTTGTAGGGGATGAATGGGTGCCCGGAAAAAACGTGCCGTTTGACCCTATCGCTTCGCGGCATTCTTCAAGAATAGCCTTAAAAGTTATATGCGCAGACGGAAGAAATCTTGCCAATTTACGAAAAATACTTTTGGGTGAGCCGTTTTCCGGCACAACCATTGGATAATTTAATTTTTTTATGAAAGAGGAGTAGATATGTTTTACCGTGATTATGGAACAACCGGAAAGAAGCTTTCGGTCTTGGGCTTTGGGGGAATGCGTTTTGCGGATGTTGATGACCACGATAAATGCGTCCAAATGATTGTGACTGCGGCGCAAGGCGGGGTGAACTACTTTGACACCGCCCCTGAATATTTTGGCATAAGAAGCGAAACGGTTTTTGGTAAAGGTCTTGCCGAGTTGCGCCGTCTTAATTTGCCGTATTACAGCGCGACAAAAACTTTTGAATCAACTGAAAGAGGCATACGAAATGAGCTTGACGCACAGCTTAAGCGTCTGAACCTGCCGTATATAGACTTTTATCATATCTGGTGCATAAAAGGTATTGATGAGTGGAATGAACGCAAAAGAGACGGCGTTCTTGACACTTTCAAAAAACTCAAAAGCGAAGGGCTTATAAAGCACATCTGCATTTCAAGCCATTTAACTGGCGACCAAATAAAAGAGCTCCTCATGGAGGATGTTTTTGAAGGTGTGCTTTTCGGTTATTCAGCTTTGGATTTTAAGGCGCGCGAGGCCGCGTTTCAGGCTGTAAAAGCAAAAAAACTTGGGGCAGTAATTATGAATCCCTTGGGCGGCGGGGTAATTCCTCAACACCCTGAAACTTTTTCTTTCCTCAAACGTGGAAATGAAACGATAGTTTCCGCTGCCCTTTCCTTCCTTTGGGATCATCAAGACATTACTACAGCCCTTGTGGGTTTTCAGACAGAACAGCAGGTAAAGGAAACATTGGCAGCGGTTGCCGAGTATAAACCAAGAACCTCCGAAGAACTGCAAGCGCTTAAAAACGCTTCAGCCGGTTCACTTGAAGGCATTTGCACAGGATGCAGATACTGCGATAATTGCCCTGAAGAAATTCCTATCCCTGAGTTTATGGATGTGTATAACCAAAAACTGCTTGATAAAACTGTGAAAACTGAACATTTGAGTTTCAGGATGAGCGCGCATTGGGGAATAGACCCAAAAAAAGCAGGTCAATGTACCGAGTGCGGCCAGTGCGAGAAAGAGTGTACACAGCACTTAAAAATCATCGAGCGGCTTAAAGAAATTCCTGCGTGGGCGTAAAATTGGTTCGCGCATTGCGGCACACGCCGCAGTGCGCGAGCCTTTTACAACTGGAAGCGCAAGCCCAATGTAAGACCGTAATCGGCGTTTCTAAGGCACAAAATGCCGGTTAAATCAATCCTGAAAACCGCTAAGTTAAGGGCAAGTCCGCCGAAAATGCGCGCGCCAATGGCATTATTGTAAATAGTTGACGTTATCCCCGAAGTAGAAACATTAATACCCGGAATGCCCGCCAGATACTGGTTTATTGCGTCTTGATCAAAATCCCCGGTAACTGCAGCCCGCACATCATAACCGGCAGCAGTCCACGAGTGGCTTATGCCCAAGCCAAGGTAGGGGGTAATAATGAAAAACCTGCGGGAAACCTGGGCGGTAAAATCAAGTGTGGAGCTACGCCAAAAAAGTCCCGCTTCAGGATCTCCGATTGAAAAAGTTCGTGTGTTCCCTGTTATAGGGTCGACAAAGCTAAAATCGGTTCCAAGACCGGAAGCTCTGGCAGTTATGCCGCCCCGCAAATGACTAAACCCCACACCGACAGAAACGTTAAGGGGGCTTCCGCGAAAAATCGCATAACGTATATCGCCGCCAACCAAAAGATAGTCAACGTAAAAGTTTTCCATTATCGCAACGTTCGGTAAGGTGCCGAATTTTAAACCCACATCAAAAGGAAGAATAAACCCGCCAACTCTTGCCTCGATGGTATAACCGGGAAGCGGCAACCGTGAAATATCGGGAAGTTCCCCTCCCGCTCCAATTTGCTCTGTCAGGTTAGCAATTTCAGAAATATTGACAGTCGTAAAACCTGCTGCCACACCGACACCAAAACGCGGCGGAATACTTGGAAATAATTGCCCAATGTGAGAGTCTGCCCAGTTAAGACCGATGGAAGAATTTAATGGCAAGGCTTGAGTAAAGGTCTGGGAAAAACTTTCGGCTGTGCGCTGTAAATCTCTAAGGGTTGTAACTTGAGCTTGTGCAAAAAAAGAAACATTGACGATCAATAAAAAAGCGATAAGAGCTAATTTCGTTCTACTTGGCATGAATGGTTTCCTCCAGTTATTTTTGTTCGTGTATGCGCTTTGTGATAAAATATCATCTTAAAAAATCGTTTTTGGCGGTGATTTGACGGCAACATCACGGCTAAAAGATATATCATTGTCATTTAATTCTGTTGCTGTTGCATTGATCCCACCAGAGGAAAAAGCCGCTGACGAAGATTTTTCATCCTTTTTTGCCGTTTGGCTTTCAGCCGCAGGCGCATAACTCTCCGCCACCTGCGTTTGAGGTTTTTCACTTTGAGGCTTTTCACCATGTATCACCGATTCATGCGTTTGGCTGGCAATCGGCGGCTGTTCATGCGAATACATTTTTGATTGCGTATGCTCTGCAAACGAAGAAGAGCCGGCACCGGATGATCCGGCATACGAAAGATGAGCGTCTCTGCTTTTCCCCATTGCGCTTTCACTTCCCTTTTCCAAAAGCTCCTGCAACTCTTCAGCCTCTTTTAAGTATTCCTGTATTTCTTCAAGTGTGGACTCAAGACGGCTTTGAGTTTGTTGTGTTTGTTGTGAAAGAAGATCAATGCTGCCTGACTTCCCGGCGCTACTTTCGGTTTCCGCGCTGGAAATGTTTTTGATGGTTTCCAAAGCAGATTTAAAACTGTAAATAACTGCAGCAACATCAACCGCGCCGCTGTGGATTTTTTCATTTTCCACAACGGAATTAGAGACAATAACTTTAATTTCCTGTTTGGCATCGGAGTTCCTTTGCGCGGTTTCTGAAATCGTGTGTAAGTTTTTTACCAGCCGCGTAGTTTCGACCGTAAACTCACCAAAAGCCATTGACGAAATTTCACTTGCCTTTAAAGCTTCGGTAATTTGCCGTGAAATACCCAAAAGCACAGCCTGTATATTTTTGGCGTTTTCCCGTGTGGATTCCGCAAGCTTGCGTATTTCATCAGCGACAACGGCAAAACCGGCACCGGCAGCTCCGGCGTGGGCACTTTCGATTGCCGCGTTCATGGAAAGAATGTTTGTCTGCTGGGATGTCAGATTTATTGCCCTTACAATGTCAGTGATTTTATCAAGATCAACAGAGGCTAATTTAATAATATTATAAGCGGTTTTTGACTGCTCTTCCCCGCTTGTTATTTTTTCCTGAAGCAAAACAGCGCTATTCCCTGTATCTTCCGCGACTTTGGCCATTAACTTTTCACTTTCGTTTGTTGCTCCAAGCCGCTCATTCAGGTCTACAATCACAGCATCCTGACCATAACCTTTTTTGTCCAGAGAAGAAAAATAGTTTTCTACCTGTGTTAAAGCCTCCGTCGCCTGCCGGGCGGAAGACTCAATTTCTGACATGGAGCCTGACGCTATTTTTTCCACCAACTTGCGTACGGCATCTTCGCTTTCCTTGTTGGTTTTCACAGCCTGTGCAAGCTGTTTTTCCATGTCAACACTCCCTGCCGCATGAGTTTTGAACAACTCAATAAAAACTCCAAGTTCTTTAACGGTTTCCTTTAAGCCTTTCAAATATTCTTCATCATCGGCATTAGGTTTTACAGAAGCCAGCGCCTGATAATCTTTTTGTTTTAATGGATTTAAAAGCTCAGAAATTGAATCGAATTTCTTTTTCGCGTTATTTGCAATGTATAAAAGCGCCGCCATTCCTGCTGCTCCAAGAAATATGTTGAGAGCGTTTGTACGTATTATCAAACCCAGCGGGGCACCTGAATCCGCGGCAAGCAGTATTTGTGCAAGCGTAAGAACAAACATCGCCGCACACGCGCAAATAAATATGAACCGTCCTTGAATGCCTTTTAAAAAGTTACTGTCTTTCATGAACCTCACCTTAGTCACTGTTGTTCGTAACGTTGAACCTCGTCATTAAGATATTCAAGTACAATACCGGTTGCCGCAAGCATTGTTTCAGAATCTTCAGCATCGTGATAACGGCGCTGGCACATAACACGCACAATACCGCAGTTGATGATAAGCATTGCGCAGGTTCTACACGGTGTCATTCGGCAGTATAAAGTCGCGCCCTGCAAGGAAACGCCCAGTTTCGCCGCCTGGCATATCGCGTTCTGTTCAGCGTGGACGGTCCTCACGCAGTGGGTGGTGACCGAATCGTCTTCATGAAGCATTTTTTTGAATTGATGTCCGGCATCATCGCAGTGAGGCAGCCCTGCCGGCGCACCTACATAACCTGTAACCAGAAGCTGATTTCCCCGTGCAATGACACAACCCGAACGCCCCCTATCGCAAGTGGCTCGTTTGGATATCGCATCGCACACTTCCATAAAATACTCATCCCATGTGGGACGAGTATACGCAACTTCAGGCATCAGGCTTCACCTCCTTTGATGGTGCGCATTTTTGACTACAATCCGCCTCATTGTAAAGTTAAACACATGATTGACCTGCTGTCAAGGCTTGGGCAGGACTAGCGCAAAGTTGGATTGAATATCAAAGTTTCTTGACTAATACCATGACAAATAGCGGAACTTGTAGTAAAATAAGAAATCACATTGATGATTGAAAAATAATCTAAAAGAATGAAGGAGAATTTAACGATGAAAAAAACTATGCGAAAAACACTTGTGCTTGTACTTGGGTTAGCAATGCTTGCTTTTGCATCGGCGTGTGCAACCAGAATTTCTTTTACTCCCGGAACTTTTACGGGTGTGGGAACAGGTTATGGCGGGGACATTACGGTGTCTGTCGTTTTTGACACAGGACGTATTATCAGTATTGATGTTACAGAACATTCAGAGACTTTCGGTATCGGCAACATAGGTATGGACGGAACTATCGCCCGTATTCTGGATGCCCAGTCTACCCGCGTTGACATTATTGCCGGGGCGACACTTACCTCTTTTGGGGTTATTACCGCTGTCAACGACGCAATCAGGCAAGCCGGTGCTAATCCTGCGGCTATGCCTTTGGTACGTGCCCCTGTGCCGCCCATGCCCGATATCACCGTAGCCGATGTAGTGATTGTTGGCGGTGGCATGAGCGGTCTTACGGCGGCTATTGCAGCGGCGGAGGCTGGAGCGTCTGTAATCCTGCTGGAAAAAATGCCATTTTTGGGCGGCTCAACTTTGGTGAGTCTTAGCACAATTGTGACTGCCGGATCCAACTGGCAAGCCCAGCACGGAATCAATCTTACCGCCAGATATCTTACCGATCGCAATATCGAACAGCAGTTGCACAATCCTGGTCCTCCGCCGCACGTGCTTTATTCTGAGGCCTTGTTCCTGGCTTACATGGAAAGAAGCGGCTACAACTTTGACTGGCTTATCAGCCACGGCTATCAGCCTGATGTGCCGATGCCGCCGATTGGACGCAACATAAGGGCGCTTCCTCCGCCGGATCATCCGCCCGGAGCGATTCTCGGACCGGTATTGACGAACTTCCTGGTAGATACAGCGCGGTCATTGGGTGTTGTAATACATCTGAACGCTCGCGGCACTCAACTTATTCAATCAGCCGACGGCACGGTCACAGGCATAATCGCCCAGGTACCAGCCGGAAACGTTACCTTCCAGGCGAACAACGCTGTCATCCTTGCGACCGGGGGCTTTGCCAAGAACCGCGAGTTGATAGAACGCTTTATGCCTTCGATATTGCCCCATTTTGCCCTGACGGTAGCCCCAAGCAGCCATTACGGTGATGGGCATAGAATGGCAGAAGCGGTGGGAGCGGTATTTTTTGACCACATGTGGCCCCAGGGCGGCGGTGTGACCGCGCTTGCCGGCGAACTTGACGGGCAGCTTGGCTATGATATAACTCCCGGGATAATGGTCAACCGTGACGGTCGCCGTTATGTAAGGGAAAACTGGCCTGACGGGCTTGGCGGTTTCATCACTTACTACACGTTCTCTTTCAACTTTACGATGCAATACGCTCCCGATGGGGCATTTGTAGTCTTTGACAGCGGTGCGGCTTTCACCGCTCGTGCGGCAGCCACAGATGCCAGCCTCGGTCGCCCCGGCGTATACAGGGCTGACACCATAGCCGGATTGGCTGCGGCGATCGGTGTACCTGTCGCCAATTTGCAGGCGGAAGTTGATGGGTTTAACGCCGCTGTCAGGGCAGGCACTGCCGACAGGCTTGGCAGGGTGCATGATATGTATGAACTGATCACACCGCCGTTTTATGCGGTGCTGGTCTATCCCATGAATGTGGGCACTTTGGGCGGTGTACAGGTTAACAACAATTACCAGGTCATTAATGCCGCCGGCAACGTTATCCCCGGGCTCTTTGCAATCGGTGAAATGTCAGGCCGCAGGCTCAAAGCCCCCATGTACATAAGCGGGCTTAATCTTTCCATTGCCCTTGATGGCGGCATTGTTGCAGGCAGAGTGGCTGCAGGGCTTCCCGGCATTGAATAGCATTTAATATTTCAGCAAGAATTAACCTGCAAGAATAGCAAACCGCCATTCTTGCAGGTTTTGATTTGAGTATTCGAGTATTCATAGGTGATCAATCGCAAATTGTTTCCCCCACCTCAAAACTCATCCCCGTCATACTGCAATTTATAAAGCCCCGCATACAGACCGTTTTTATCAATCAACTCTTCGTGAGTTCCCTGTTCGA
>JAIRQD010000036.1:0-38277 GCA_031256655.1 Treponema sp. | reverse complement strand
GGCGGATAGGAGGGACTCGTCGCCCGCTTGGAGAACCCGCGCCGGAGCCGGCTTTCCTACAGAAAGCTTATCGTCTCCTATGCGGGGAATCCAAGCAAATGGGCTCCTCACCCTCCGATCCGCCTCACCGATCACTATCCGGCTATTGCACAGCGGAATCCTGTCAGATTGAATTATGGCGATGGGGGAAAACGCCTTACTACAAGCCCGCGAAGCGGGGTGAGATGCAGAACCTTATAACCAGCATCATATTTTGCTGAACAAAATATGCATTAGTCAGACAAAAGCTGTAGTACGGGGACGGGTGCCCATTTGTGTAGCATCGGCGTGTGATCAAGATGCCGCGCGATCGGACTTTAGTCCGCGCGTGCGTAGGTAAAAGCCACGCCGCTAGCTATACAAATGGGCGGATTCCCGTATATGCAGGTTTATGTTTGCCTTTATGCATTCTTCTCGGTAAAATGAGAATTGCGTGCCATCTGTGACGCCCGCTTGATTTTTTCACCTGTTCCGGTATAAAATTGCGCCCAAGCGAAGCTTGAGACACTAGCTCATCCGGGTAGAGCAACTGCCTTCTAAGCAGTAGGTGGGCCGTTCGAGTCGGCCGTGTCTCGAATGGCATCCATCCGAAGTGAGCTGTCAGTCACTTACAACGCTATATCAGACTTGCTAACGGTGAACCTCCCGTCCGGCTTGCGCGTCGCGATGCTACGGAAATAATCGCAGTATTGTTTGTCCATTACGGCAACGTGTGATAACACCCAGTCTTTCAGAAAGTAAGCAAACTTTTCAAGTACCAGCCTTTTTCCTTCGTCAAACTCTTTAACACTTTTCAAAATCGTACGTGTAAACTCTTCGTGGGCTTTTTTATGCTCCGCATAACCGGGATACTTGGTCGCAATCATGTATTTTTCTTCAGTCGAAAAGTGCTTTTTGACGTAAAGCACAGCTTGCTGAATTACATCCCTAAACCATAACCGCTCTTCCCATTCGTCCCCCGAGGCATGGTTGAAAATGTCGTTTACAAATTCCAGGAGAGCCTTGTGCTGATCATCAATTACTTTAATCCCCATTGCATAACTTGCATGCCAAGTAACGTGGTTCTTGGTGCTAGTTCGCCATGGGGATTTCGGGTGTCCATCTCTCATTGTAAGCTCCTTGCTTTTTTAATTATGCTCAATACTTAATGCTAGTTTTTAAGGCATGACGTGTCAAGAGCTAAAGGCAGATTTATGACTCAAGAATTTTTTTATTTGTGGTGATAAATTTGCATTACTGCTAAGTTTAAAGCGTATTCAATCCCGCTCAAATTCGCTATATTGGAGGCGGAATCGCCTACAGGAGGGCACGGAATGGGGCTTGTAACCATAATAAACGCCGCGGATTTTGGCTCATACGAAAAAACGATGCGAAGCGCGGCGGCTGACGAAGAAACGGTAAACGCCTCGGTGAGCCGGATAATCGCCGATGTACGGAGCGAAGGTGATGCCGCGCTCAGGCGGTATGCGGCACGCTTTGAAAAATCAGTTCCTGACGTTTTTGAAGTTCCGCTTGCCGCGGCGCAGGAAGCATGGGAAAACTTGCAGGCTTGTGAGCCCCGCCTTGCCGCCGCCTTGAGTCTTGCCGCGAATCATATCAGGCGCTTTGCGGAGCTGCAGAAAGCGCAGTTTACCGGTTTTGAGGCGGAAATAGAGACTGGGCTTTTTACCGGGCAAAAAGTTATCCCGATTGAAAAAGCCGCCGTTTACGTGCCGGCAGGGCGCTTTCCGCTGGTTTCTTCGGCTCTTATGGGACTTATCCCCGCCTCCGTTGCGGGTGTGCAGATTAAGGCGCTCGCTTCCCCGCCCGGAGAAAACGGGCTGTCTGATAGCCGCATCCTCGCCGCCGCATACCTTGCAGGAGCGGATCGTTTTTTTGCAATTGGCGGTGCGCAGGCAATTGCCGCCCTTGCCCTGGGAACTGAAACAATCCCCCGCATGGACATGATTGCAGGCCCCGGCAACAAGTACGTGACGGCGGCCAAGCGAATGCTCTTTGGGGAAGTGGGTATTGACTTCGCCGCGGGGCCGACTGACGTGTTAATCATATCGGATGCCCGAACGGCGGAAAGTGCCGAAGCGGCAGAGCTAATCGCCGAAGCGGCAGACTTGATTGCCGCCGATATGCTTGCGCAAGCCGAGCACGACTGCGATGCCCGCGCCCGTGTTCTTGTGCCGGACAGATTTATGGCGGAGCGGGTTGAACAGGCTTTGGAAAGACGCCTTGCCACTCTTGCCACCAAAGAAACCGCTCAGGCATCGTTGGAGGCAGGCGGGCTTATCATCGTTTATGCATCCAAAGAAGAAGCCGTTGACATCGCCAATCGCATTGCCCCTGAGCATCTGGAACTGCACGTTGCGGAGCCTTCCGAATGGACGGACAGCCTTAGAAATTACGGTTCCCTTTTTATTGGCAGTTCGGCGGCTGAGGTGCTTGGGGATTATTCGGCGGGCATCAATCACACACTGCCCACTTCAACCACTGCCCGTTTCACAGGCGGGCTTTCAGTCAGGCATTTTCTGAAAACCGTAACCACCCTCCGCTGTGAGCCGGGTGATGCCTACGAGCAAGCGGTTGCCGCCGCCGAAACCATCGCTTTGGCGGAGGGGCTTGCAGGACACGCTGAAAGCGCCGCCTGCCGCAAAAAGGCTAAAGCGTGAGGCTTGAGAGTGAGGCTTTGCCATGAGCGGTAACACGGACAACAGTCAAAGAGAGAAAGGCGCGCTGGTTTACCCTGTTTATTCACGCCGCTCAGGCGGGCTTTCTATAGGCATTAACCTTTTTCCCGGAGGAAAACTCTGCTCGTTTGACTGCCCTTATTGCGAAGTTTTCCCGTTTTCAAGCGCTCAAACTTTTTCCCTCTCCCTTATGCAGGAAGCGCTTTCCCAAACCATCGCCGAAATGTCAGGACGCGGCATAACCATCAAAGACATTTGTTTTTCAGGCAACGGCGAGCCTACACTTTCAGAAGATTTTCCTGCCGCATTGGAAGCGGCGTTTCGTATCAGGGACATGGAAGCGGCAGACGCGGAACTGGTTTTAATCACCAACGGGTCAGGGCTTTTGGACGAAGGGCTTTTTGACCTGTTGCACCGCGCCGCAGATCGCGGCTTGCGGATTTGGCTGAAACTGGATGCCGGAACTAACTCGTGGTACAAAACAATCGACCGGAGCGCCATCCCCTTTGAGCGCTTAACCGAGAAAATCCGCCTTTTTGTAAAATGCGCGCCTGTGACTTTACAGACAATGATCTGCTCGATTAACGGATCACCGCCGCCTGACGATGAGGCGCGCGCATGGGAGGCGTTTGTAGCGGAGATCAGCACCAGCGCAAAGAACTTAAGGGAGGTGCAGATTTACGGCAAAGCCCGTTCAGCGCCGGAAGACCCTTTGGCCTCAGCCGTAAGCGAAACATTTTTGCAGGCAAGGGCGGATTCGCTTAACGCGGTTTTGTCGGCGTCAGGGAAAATGGTTCCTGTGCGGGTGTACCCGTGAAATCTTAGCCGCCTCACAACTTTTTGTACTGAGCCGAAAATGGTATAATCACCTCGCGCATTAAATCAGGAGTCATAAGCGTCCGCACGACCTCTGAAATTTTTTCAGGGATTTCCATATAAAACGCCTCGGCAATGCCGCCGGCGATTGCGGCAATTGTGTCGCTGTCACCGCCAAGCGAAACGGCAAGACGTACCGCGCTTTCATAACTCGTGCTTTCCAAAAACGCTATTATCGCTTCGGGGACGGATCCTTGGCAGGTTGCGTCAAAAATGTAATTTGGGCGTATTTGGTCTAATGTGCGGTTCAAATTATAGCCAAACTTGTTGCCTATGTAACGTTTGATTTCCTTTTTGTTCTTTCCGGTGCGTGCAAGAAAAACCGCGGCGGCGGCGGCTTGCGCGCCCTTGATACCTTCAACGTGGTTGTGCGTAACTTCCGCGCTCATTTCCGCCTCCGCAAGCACTTCTCCAATGCTGTCGCAAAACCAGCCGATGGGGCTCACCCGCATTGCCGAACCGTTGCCGAAGCTGTTATACGGCTTGGGGTTTTCACTTTCCATCCATTTCCTGAAACCCGCTCCATAGCCCTTTTGCGGGTACTTGCGCGCGAATTTCAGGTACGCTCCCTCATAATCACCGCCTGACATAAGCGCATACATCGTGGCAATTGTAAGAACGCTGTCGTCTGTGAAAACCGAATCGTTTGTGAACAATTCAAAATCTTTTGTTTTGGTATTGTTAAACTCATACGCCGAACCTATTATGTCTCCGGCAATTGCTCCAAAAATGCAGTCTTTCCCTTTCATCATTTTCCCCGCATTGTATTCTTGAAGTTTCTTCTTTAAGCACAGTATCATAAACGGGAGGGCGCATCTATGGAAAGAATGGAAAAAATGGAAAAAAACGAGATATTGGTGATGTATGGAAAAAAGCCTGATGAAATGGCGTTCCGCATTGCCCAAGCCGCAGACCTTGCGAGCTTAATCGGTGATCGCAAAAAGCGTGTCGGGCTTAAGCCCAATCTGGTTGTTTCCCGTCCTGCTTCAGGCGGCGCAACCACCCACCCAGAAATTGCCGCAGGGCTTATCGCTTACCTCAAAAAAAACGGCTTTGAAAACATCGTTATTCTTGAGGGAGCGTGGGTGGGCGATTCCACGGCAAGCGCGTTTTCAGTCTGCGGTTACCGGTCGCTTGCCAAGGAAACCGGGGTGGAGCTTATCGACACCCAAACTGACAGTTGTGAGATTGTGGACTGCAAGGGTATGAAAATCGAAATCTGCAAAAGCGCCCTTGCTGTGGATTTTATGATCAATTTGCCTGTGATGAAAGGTCATTGCCAGACACGGCTTACCTGCGCGCTTAAAAACAACAAGGGCGTAATCAGCGACAGGGAAAAGCGGCGCTTTCACAATATAGGGCTGCATGAGCCCATCGCCCACTTGAACACTGTTGCGCGTAACGATTTTATCCTTGTGGACGGCATCTGCGGCGACCTGGATTTTGAGGAAGGGGGAAATCCCGTGTATTCAGGACGTATGTTTGCCGCAAGGGATCCAGTGCTCTGCGATGCCTGGGCTGCAGGACTTATGGGATACATGGCAAGCGAAATACCTTACATAGGTATTGCCGAAAAACTTGGCGTGGGATCAAGCGGCCCCGCTGTTGTGTGCGAACTGAACAAAAGTTCCGCCGCCGCCGTGCCGCCAAAACCTTCCGGAAAGGTGGCGCAGCTTTCGGGGTCTATCAAAGAAGACGGCGCGTGTAGTTCCTGTTACGCAAGCCTTGTGTTCGCCCTGTCAAGGCTTGACAGAAACAGCCGCGGCCGGTTTCCGGAAATTTGCATAGGGCAGGGCTTTCAGGGAAAACGCGGGAAGATAGGTGTGGGGCAATGCACTGAAGGGTTCACTGCTTTCTGCCCCGGTTGCCCGCCTTCGGGAATGGAAGTGCTTGAGTTTTTGCGAAACTCTCATCACTAGGGAAAACTGCTTTCTTGACTTTCTGGTCGATTTTTGTGTATTCTAGACATACAAAACATATTATTGGCAACGGAGGCAAATATGAAAGTCAAACCATTAACAGATCGGATTTTGGTCAAACTTGAAAAAGGCGAAACTAAGTCCGCAGGGGGAATTATTATCCCGGATACTGCTCAGGAAAAGACCCAGATTGGAACGGTTGTGGAAGTCGGTGATGACAAAGAAGTCATCAAAGTTAAAGCCGGACAAAAAGTCATGTACGACAAGTATGCCGGAACACAGGTAAAAATAGGTGGTGAGGAGCATTTAATCCTTAAAATGTCTGATATTCTGGCAGTAATCGAATAATTCCACCAAACATAAAACCCCGAGGCAGCGCCCCGGGGTAAACCTTTCAATCGAAAAGATATTTCCTTACATCACGGCACTGCCCGGTATTCGCGGATGACCTGCATCTCGTTCCGTATATCAGCCGAGTTCGCCGCTTCGCGTGCCAGACTCAACGCCGTGTCCAACAGCGCCTGTGAGTTCGCGGCTCCCCGCATGGTAACTGTGCCGTTTGAAGAGCTCACGTCAAGGAAGCGAATCGGAAGGTCTTCCTCGTACATGATGCTGTGTTTGATCTTGTGTGCCAAAATCATGTCGCCAAGCACCGCGCGGTTTTCCTCTTCGGCTTCAGGTGTGAACACATCATCTGTAAGCGAGTCTATGATTCGCGCGCAACGATGCGGGCTGAAAATGCCTGTGTTAAGGGCAAGGTGGTAATTCCCCTTGTGCCGCCAGTCAATGTTGAAAATCGAGCGGTAAAAGCCTGCGCGGTCGCGGTCGCTGCGCTCAATGATTTGGGCGGCGCGTTTGTCATCACACCGGAAATAATCCTTCACACGCTCGATGCGGATCTCATTCCGCGCCGACAAGAACACCGAAATTACCGCGGGCATTCCCCTTAAAATGACATTTGCCCCTCGTCCCACAAGAACGCAGTGCCCCTGCTCAGCTTCTGCAAAAATCGCCCCCTGCAGGAAGTGCAGATAGTCCTCTTGATCTTGAGAAAGGGCGGCAAAAAACGAAGGCTTGCGCTCGTCATATTTCTTAAAGCTGTCAACCTTTATCCCAAGCGAATACATCCGCGATTCAAGGGCTTCCTTGTCAATAAGGCGGTAATTCATAACTTTCGCAATCTCCCTTGACGTTTCATCGCCAAGTGCTGCCATTTCGCGGGAAACAGTAACAATGCTCAAACCGGCTTTTGCCGGATCAATAACTGCCTCAGCCGGTGCTTCAACTTCGATGCTGTCCATGTCAATTCGCCGCACCGTCCGCATATTGGCAAAGGACTGTTTAAGCCTCATTGCGGCAGGGCCGGTGCTGAACACAATCAGCTCTCCTGCAAAAAGTGCGGCAAGCGTACCGAACACAAGCATAGAGTCAAAGTACCACGAGCCGTCTGCCAGTGGGTAAACCATAGAAAAGGCAGCCGCCGCAATCAGAAGCACAAACGGCAGATAGGCGATAAGGTTTATCATCACCGGACCGCCGGGAACTTTGAACGGCCGATCAACATTGGGGTCAATGTTTCGCAGTTTCTTAAAAGCCGGAAACATTATCATGTACGCAAGAATCGACGTGATAATCTGTAAGGCAAAAAACGCCCAGAAGATGTCTGGGTTGGTGATGAATTGCGCGCCGATAACCAAAAGGCTTGCAACTACCCCGTTGGCAATTGAAGCTCCCAGCGGCGAACGCCCCTTTCCAAGTTTGCCGAAGAAGTGGGGGAGCGCTTTTGCACGTGCGGCGTAAGAGGCGACATAGTTTACACCAAGCGCCCACGACAGGATGTTTACAAACAGAGTGTACAGGAACAAAATACCGACAACAGGAATCAGGATTCTTCCGGGAAGACCTAAAGCATTAAAGAAGGTGCCAAAGCTGTCCAAAAAGCCGCCGTAAGTTGTGAGTTCCGCCATTGGAATGGCAGCCCCTATACCAAAAGACGCAAAAATGTAGAAAAACGAAATGAGGATACCGCCGAGCAAAAGCGCTTGCGGAATCTGCTTTTTGGGATTTTCCATTGAGCCTGTGAAGCTTGTGACTACTTCAAAGCCCTTAAAGTTAAAGATGATGACGGCAATAAACGAAACGCCTGCAACGCCCGGCAAAAGATCACGCGGGGAAGCCAGCGGGTTGGCAAAGCCGTTCCGTATCCCCAGATACAGACCGAAAACGCCAAGGGCAAGCATGAGTAAAACTTTCGCATACGTGCCAAGATTGATGAGCAGTTTGTTCTTCGAGATAGGAAGAAGACTTGCAAAGCACATAATCCAGACGAACGCCAGTTGAATTGCGACAGCGCCCCATGCGGGAATCGCGGTGCCAAACGCCTGATCGATAACTTCGGTAAAAAGAATTGCCAAAGACGCAAACCAGAAAACAAACTGTATCCAGTAATACCAGGCAACGCGGCTTCCCCACGCCCGCCCGTACGCGCGGCGCACCCAGTCAAAAAGACCGCCTTTGCCGGCGTAAGTTGTACCCAATTCCGCCGACACCAAGCCGTACGGAACAAAAAAAGCGATGAGTAATAATAACCACCAGAAATATTGGCTGTTACCAATTGCGGCGGTTGGAGCTGCGGATTCCACTACCAGGATAACGCATACAGCAGCAAGAACTGCATCAAGCAGCTTAAACTTCTTGGCCTGTACATTCGACGACATAAAAATAACCTCTTAACAATGTAGCATTTGCAAATCTGCAGTTTTTTGGAAATGCGACTTCAGATTTCAAAAGAGCTTTTAAAAGGCTCTTTTGATATGTTTTAGTATATTATGTTAAATAATGAATGGGAAGGAAATTTGGAGATTTTGCACTAATAGTCCGCTTTATGTAACATATTACATTTTGCGTATTATTGTTACGGAAATATCATGTCTGATTTGTTTTTGTTATGAACTCATAAATTAATAATTCCAAAATCATAAGCATAGCAACACTTGAAGTTAAATCCATGTTATTAAGATGAATCTCATCGGAAAATATATAAAAGTTGGTATCCGACAAACTTTCAAGCCGGTTGTTATCCGCCCGCGTAATTGACAATAAATACGGGCGCTCCCGTAAAAACACCCGCTGAATTATGTCAATGAGAACAGCATCCTCACCTGAATACGACAGCGCGATTACCATATCCTGACTGCGTATGTAGTTTGCGAGATTTTGCATTTGATATGCGGCTTCAGGAAAATAGGCGTGAAAACCAAGTGAAATAAAAAGCCGCTCGCAATATTGCCCGATTGGATGAGTGTTATCGTCTGTTAAAATGTAGATGTCAGGGCGCAAAGCCAGTTTTGCCATAACCTGTTCTATACGATGCGCCGACATGACGCGAACTGACTCAATGGCGTTTTTTAAGTATGCCTCGCTATAATCACCACCTGTTATCACCTCAGGCAAATCGGGTTCCGGCTGATTGTGGCAGGTGACCAAAAGGCTGTTGATAAAATCTGAGTAACCGGAAAAGCCAAGTTTTTGGGTGAAGCGGAAAATTGTAGTTGTTGAAACAAGCCACTCGGAGGCAAATTTTTGTATGCTCCAGTTTTTGACTTCATCCATGTTTTTAACAACGTGTTCAAAGAGTTCCCGCTCGCTTTGATTCAATGTGCGGACGGCTTCTTCGGTTGCCTCAAAAAAATCCACAGTCACTTTTTCCTCTTTTTCAAAAAGCCCAGGCGCAGAAAAAACCGGTCAAGCCGCACGCGGCATGACCGGTTTATTTTATTACGGGTTTAAGCCTTATACCGCCTTAACGCCTTCGATTTCCGCCTGCGCAACCGCCAAAAGCGCGATAGGCACAGAATAGGGAGAACACGAAACGTAATCAAGCCCGGTTTCCATGCAAAAGCGAACATTGGAAGGATTTGCTCCATGCTCGCCGCACAGCCCGCACGAAAGGTCAGGACGTGCAAGACGCCCGCGGCTTGTCGCGATGGCGATAAGCTCCTTGACATGCGGGTCTAAGGTGCTAAACGGATTCCCCTGAATAAGGTCAAAAAGCGTGTAGTCAGGCATGAAACTGGTGAAGTCATCCCGCGAAATGCCAAGTGTCGTTTGTGTGAGGTCGTTGGTGCCGAAACTGAAAAAACTGGCATACCGCGCGATTTCCCCGGCACCGAGTGCGGCGGCAGGGAGCTCAATCATCGTGCCTATTTTAAAATCAATGGGCTTTGCTTTTTGCTCTGTGCGCAGATTCTCTTCGATGTCAACAATCCCTTTGTAGTTTGCGCCCTCGATCTTTTTGCCGTACGCTATTAATTTAAGTTCCGAAGCATTCATAATGATAGGCACCATTATTTCAGGTTTTACATCCACTCCCTCACCGCGCAGCTTGTAGGAGGCTTCAAAAATCGCTTTAATCTGCATCGCGTAAATTTCAGGATATGAGACAGCTATGCGGCAGCCGCGATGCCCGAGCATGGGGTTAAACTCATGAAGACTTGCAATACGCGCTTTTATTTCAGCCTTGCTTGCAACAGCTTTTTTCGCCTTTCCCTCATACGCTATGTAGGCGGCAAGCTCATCATCATTGTGGGGCATAAACTCATGCAGCGGCGAATCCAAAAGGCGGATGGTAACTTCTTTGCCCGCCATAACTTTAAAAATCCCATAAAAGTCTTCCCGCTGCATCACTTGAAGCTTTGAAAGAGCCTTTGCGCGGTCATCTTTGTTGTCTGAAAGGAGCATTTCACGGAATACGTGTATGCGTTCGGCTTTCAGGAACATATGCTCTGTGCGGCAAAGCCCCACGCCGTCAGCGCCAAAGCTCAAAGCCAAACTCGCGTCTTTTGCCGAATCGGCATTGCAACGTACATGGAAGTTTTTAAGGAAGCCCTTGGTCATGCTTATCAAGTCCAAAAGTCCTGAGCTTTTGGGATCAGGTTCAATAAGCGTGGCAGTGCCTGTATACACATGGCATTCTCCATAGAAAGGAACATCAATGGTGATATAATCCCCTTCGGAAAAACTAAAGTCGCCAAGTGTTGCCTTTTTACCGGAGATTTTTAAAATCGGGGCGACTAAAGAGACTTTGCCGTATTGGCGGGCAACGACTGACGCATGAGCCGAATAGCCGCCTTCGGCGGTAAGCACCCCGGTGCTCACCTCAATCGCCTTGACATCTTCGGCAAACGAAGACTCAAGCACAAGTATGGTTTTTGTGTCCTGCCCTTTTTGCTGGGCTTGTTTTTGGGCTTCCAAAAGCGAATCGGTAGAAAAATACACCCTGCCGATTGCAGCCCCCGGCGCTCCGGCAATTCCGCCTTTCCATGAATGGAGATTTTTGGTGCTTGCCGTGTCGATTACTGGGTGAAGGATTTCGTTTAAGCGCAAGGGATCAATTGCCTTCACCACGTACTCTTTGTCAACGATTTTCCTGCTTTCAAGGTCTAAAAGGAGCTGAATGTCCGCTTGAGTGGATTTTTGACTGACATGACGCTGTTCAATGAGCCAGAGCTTCCCTTTTTCAATGGTGAAGCGCACTTGGCGAATTTCTTTTAGCTTATCCTCAAGCGTCCACGCGATTTTTTGCAAATCTTTTAGGTGTTTTTCCCCAACGCCGGAAATGTCCTGACCTTCAGCGTTAATATCGTTAAATTTTTCGCGGAAAAACTTACCTTGAAGCTTTTTTTCACCCGTTACAACATTACGGCTTGAAAAATAACCTGAGCAGGAATCTTTGCCGTAATTTCCGTGCACCATAGGAGCGATAAGCAAAGCCGTGTCGTTGTCATTTTGGTCATCCATCTGGAACATACGCGAAATTTCTGACAATATTGACAAAAGTTGCTGTTCGGCACTGTCAAAAAAGCCTTCAGGCATATATTTTGCGTATTCATCCATGTAAGCCTCAGCGCTTTTGGATATGGGAATCGGTTTTTCCTGCGCGCTAAGCTCATTTGAAGGACCGGAAATACCCAACATTCGATTAAGCGTTTTTATGCAGGAGATAATTTCCTCCTGTTCTTTTGTTTTGCCTTGAAGTTCCTTAATCCGCTCCTCGATTTTCATCATTCCCATAATGAGAAACAAAACTTCATGCGCGGCAAAGTCCTTTCCAACCCATTTGGAAAAACCTTCGATTGTGGGACGCACAAGACCGAAATTGTGCAGGGCGGGAAAGGTTGTAATCGCAAGGTTTGAAGAAATTACAACTTTTAGGAGCATGGGGTTTTCTTTGTCCCCGTACTTTTTCCCGACAATGCCTGAACACTTATCCAAAAGTGAAAAGACATCTTTTTTTATTGCCTTTTCATCAATGGCGGAGGCAAGGTCAGTGTCAAGTATAAAACAGGGAAGTATTGGAAATCCCAATTCCGCAAACTCATTCGCCTGTCGTCCGCGAATCCCCAGCTTCTCACTATCAATTTTTTTTGAAACAGTGTCAATTTGGCTAAGAAAGTGTATTCTGTTGTCCATCTGTTCCCTCCTCCTTAACCGAAAAGTTTTAAAACGGTGTTCACCGGACCATGCAAAAACGCCTCAAATCGGCTTGAGGCTCCCTGAACCAAATAACGCTGTAACTTCACCACATCCTTAATTTCATCCCCTGAAACGGCAAACATAATAGCACTTCCATGTTTTACTTTTCCCCACTTAAAGAGAGTGTTTATGTCGAGAATACGCTCACCGTCATAGTAAATGTGAACTGAAAGATTTGGGTACTTTGCTTTATAGCTTTCAATAATGCGCTTCCACGCCTCTACGTTTCCGTTGTGGAAAAGCTCATTTGACACAACCACTGAATACATGGGCGTCATGCGTACCGGTCCTTTGGAAGTGGAAGGCACTGGCGCTGAAGTTGTCACAGCCGGCGGGGCAACACGCACGTTTTGTGTCCACACCGGGGGAGGGGGAGGAAGTGCCATGCCGCGTTTAGCAGCCGCGGTTTTTCCGGTTTGTTTTGGCCCTTTTGAAGCACCCTTTTTCTCAGGTTTCTGTTGGGGCTTTTTTTCCTCCACTTTTTTACTTTTTTTAACGATGAAGTTACCTTTCAACAGAACATCAGGAATTTTCACTTTTTCGCCCTGAAAAAGGGCGATGGCAAGTTTAGCCGCCGTAAGGCAGCTTTCATCCGCACTGTCAGTGCCTTTACCCGCGAAAATAACTAAAAGTTCCCTGCGGCGTAGTGTTCCAAAACTGGCAAGTTCTTCGGCAACTTTAGGATTAGCGATAAGAAGCCCTAAATCAGGGTGATGGTATGCGGCAACAAGGTCAACCGCTTTCCATTTTTCAAACTCTAAAGCCAAAGCCGGAAGATCGGCGGCTATTGTTTGTAAATTAGAGGATACCACTTTATATCCAAGTTTATCTACCAGCAGCATACGCAAGAGCAACGCACCGCGTTCACCTGAAAGGTTTTCATCTCCCCGTTCAAACAGCAAGCCGGCCAAGTTTGAAGTCAAGCCTAGCGCGCCTGATATTTCGATAGTTTTGTTCATGTGCCGCACTGCCGAATTAAAGCCCGCTCTGGTTGCAAGCACCTCAAGATTTATTGATTCTCTACTCACGAATACCTCCCCCTTAGAAAAAACGTCCCCATCGAGAGGGGACGTTTTTTAAACATTTTAACTAAATACTAAACCTCAGTTAGCCCGGATTCGCCTTTTGGGCGCCGCCCTCTGCGTCCGCCTTTCGCCGCCTTTGCTGTGGCACCCTTGCCCTTTGCCTCAGCGGCAACTCTGCCTCTGCCGGCACCTTTAGGTGCGGCAATTGCTTTAGGAGCAGGACGCGGAGCGCTTGCTGAATCATCGGAGTTGATGAGGTCAAGGTACGCAGAACTGGGAGAAGGTGCTTCGGCTGCGTGGTGGTGCTTATCCTCAGGCATAGCTCCAAAGGATTGGTTGATATCTTCGCGTACCGTTGAGCGTCTGCGGCTGAAAGAGGCAAAAGCCGCATCCTGGAAGCCTTTGGAAACGCCGTGCAGGAACTCGTTCAGCACGTTCGCCATAGCATCGAGGGTGGCTTTTTTCCGCTTAATTGATGTAATGTCTACGTCCAGCAGAATGCCCGGCTGAAGGTGATAGGGGTTGATCATGTACTCAAAACGATAATATTCCCTTTCAAGGAATGAAAGCCTGTCTTCCATCACCCGACGCTCAATAGGATACAGGTAGTCGTACATTTTCTTCATTCTGTTACGCATTAGGATGATGCGTTGGCGAACCCTGTCCTTTTCGTAAATGTAAGTGCGGTTTGAGCGTTCGACTTCGGTTTCGCCCGGGCGCACGAAGGAAATCTCATCCCACACCTTGGCAATGTCTTCGTAGACTGGTTCGCCGGTTTTGTCCTTCAGTTTCTTTATCTTGGACTTTTTCTTTGCCGCAAGATCGGCGAAGTCAGTAATTTTCCACGAACTCTTCGATTCCTGATAAGTCACTTCCAAAAGATCCCATGCGTGCATGATTTCGTTTTCAAAGCTCTTCATCTGAACATCGTACGCTTTGCGATCTTCGCTAAGCTGGGCGTTATCAAAATAGCGCAGTTTAATCTGATAGCGCTCATCAGGCAGATTAGCCACATCGGTATCTTCATACTCGCGGATAACAAGCTCGCGGGCGTTTTTGAGGTTTTCGATGTACTGATATCCCATCTTTGAAGTATCCAGGATCGATGTTATCGAGTTGATAGCGGTGTTAAAGCCGCGGTTGCGTATGTTTTCGATGTCAATGATCTTCTTGATGTTTTCGCGGATGTTCATCTGATCAAAGGATTCAGGATCAATTTCCGCGCGCAGATCGTTGATCCGCTCCATGAGCTCTTTGGCAACAAGGGTAAAGCGGCGGGATTTGGGGTTCTCCACATCATCATCAGTGAAATTGGGAACTTGAGCCATTTTCTTGAAGATAATTTCGCCGTCAGAAAGCTCATCCAGCCCCTGATCAATACGTTCATCTTTGATCTTTTCGATGACTTGATCAATGGAATCAACCAAGTGCTTACTCAAGAGATCCTTGATAAGGTATTCAACCGTGGCCTGGTAGTGAAAAATTGGGCTGATAAGTTCAGAATCCAAAATGTTTACCGAAAGCTTTACGTCAGTGACCGTTTTCGGTTTAATCAGGTTGTCCTTAAATGCGCACTTAACAATTGAGTACGCGTTTTCGCCGCGAACAAAGGCACCGGTGTCAGTTTTTTGGCGCAGAATACTGTTGGTGTGGGTTTCAAGCTCATTGACACCGCGCTGAACGTGACCCTGAAGGTGACCGTACATGTTGACAATGGACTTTTCAATTTCACCTGTGTTAAACTTGTCAGCTCCGCCAACTGCATCAAGAAGGTCAGCAATTTCTTTCGGTGTGTAGCGCGAAAGGACCTTCGTTTCTTCTTTGTCGATAAAATTACGTACTTTTTTTACCATTTCATCTTCACTCGTCACCATGTAACGGTTGAACATGTTCTGGTAGTTCTGGTTGAAGTAATTGTAAAGCTTCTCTTTAAGACCGCCCATTACATCAAGACGCTCAAGAACATCTTTGGGTAATTTTGCAGTCAAGTGATGAATAACCTTGTTGGTCTCCTCTTCCAGAAGCTGGTTTACCTCAGCTTGCTGATCCCTGTACTCTTGAGCGAGTGAGTTTCGCGAACCTACGGCGCTCGGTTTTTCCGGATGAAACACATTAGGACTTTTGGGCAGATCGATAGAACCCATAATTGGACCTCTCCTTAATAAAAAAATTATTTACAAATTCAGCTTTCACTGGCTTTCTGCGAACAGTATAGCAGGCTTTTCAATGAATGTAAAGCACTTTTAAAAACTTTTGTTTTTTTTCACTATTTTTCGCTAATTTTTCGCTGATTTTTCGATGATGTTGTATAAATTTCTTCTTTTATGTGTTAGAATATTGCCATGAATCGCAAGTTTATTCGTTTGGTTTTATTTTCCGCCTTTTCTTTTGCGCTCCTGCCGTCGCTGTATGCTCAAAACAGCAGGGCTCTCCCGGTGGATGTTTTACTGATTGTTGATACTTCAGCCGCCTTACAGCCTCACCGCGCCGAGGTTCTGTCGTGGATTAACTCTCACATAGTTAACCGTGTTCTTTCTCCGGGGGACAGCATAACGATTTGGGCGGCGGGCGCTTCGGCGGGCGTTATCCATTCCGCCGCCATAACCGGGGGAGAGGACATTCAGTCAGTCAGAAACGTCTTGCAGGGGCTTACGCTTTCCGGTGCGAGTGCGGATTTGGCCGGCGCGGCGGGGCAGGCGGCATTTCGGCTTGCGCAGACAGCAGGTGATCGCAGCAGAATGACATACACCGTTTTGGTTTCAGCTTCCGCCGCGGCGCTTCGCACAGCGTTTGCGGGAGACGGGCGGCACCTGTTCCGCTGGTTCCGCACTGAACACTCTTCAGGCTGGCAAGCGCTGGTTGTCGCGCCGGACATTGCCCACCGCGCGCATAATGCGGCGTTAGCGTTTATAGAATCCCAGCGGTGATATGCAAAATACAGTTTTTGATTTCCTCAAACGCCAATCTTCTCTCATTCTGACCACTCACGATCCTCCTGATGCTGACGGTATTGGGGCGGAAATGGCGTTTTCCCAGATTGCCAAAAGCTTCGGCTTACCGGTGCGTATTGTCAATTCATGCCCGACACCTGAGAAATTTGCGTTTATGGACAACGAGAAAAAAATTGAAATCTGGGTAGAGAGTAAGGATTCTCTTGACAGGAAAGCCGGTCTTGTAATTTTTGACACAACAGATGAATATTATATCGGGGAGATGCGCAGTTTGACTCAAGAAATCTCCGATGTGTTAGTAATCGACCACCATGAACGCAATAAATTTTCTCATTTTGAAGGTTATATTGATTCGACAGCGTCAAGCACCTGTGAAATGGTCATCGAATTGGCTCAGAAAGCCAATGTCACGCTGACGGTGGAACAGGCAAAAGCGGCTTACGCTGGTTTGGTGTATGACTCAGGCTTTTTTGCGTACTCAAAAACAACCCCCCGCACCATGAAAGTTGCCACTGCTATGCTTGAATTGGACGTAAAACCTTACGAAATATACCAGTATTTTCACGAACGCTCTTCTACAGCCGCTCTTCTTCTGCAAAAGGCGGCATTTTTCTCACTTGAGATTCACAATGAGGGGCGGGTTGCCATTCAGGTAATCAGAAAGGAAGATTTGGAATCCACCGGGGCAAGCTTTGAAGATTCTGATAATTTTGCTAATATTCCGTTACAAAGTAAAGATATTTTTGTTTCGGTGCTAGTACGTGAGAGTATGGAGGGACACGTCCGCTGTTCCCTTAGATCCAAAGGCACGGTTAGTGTGTCAAAGATTGCACAGTTGCTTGGCGGCGGCGGGCACATTTCCGCGGCGGGCTTTAAAAGCTCACAGGGCATAAAGGAAACCGTTGATACAGTTCTGTCGAAAATAAACAAGGAGATGAATGGGGCACCATTATGAAAGAAATTTCCAAGATCGTGACATTGATAATTTTTGGGTTTACCGCGCTGGGCATTGGGGCGCTAATTTTTCTTCCATCACCGTGGGATAGACAGGGAAACCACGCTGTCCAGCCGCCGCGTGTGATCATACCCATGACTGTTGACTCGTGGATTGAATACGGTCATGACCTTTTGGGACAACCTGCCTTTTTGGACTCTTCCCCCATAATCGATTTGGGCGAGGGCGAGCTTTTGATCTCTGTTTTAAACGGCAATTTTTACCGCAACCCCGTGCAGGAGCAGATCGTAGCGTACCTGAACACGCTGGTTCCCGAAAGCCATGTTTCCCTTGCGTTTATTGAATATGATTCGGCAGCCCGTTCGCATAACCGCGTGTGGGGCGCGCCAACCGCCGCGACACGGCCTGAAACGGTGACACTTTATACCCAGGACATTATCGGTGATGGTAGCGTCAGCGTGCTCCTTTCCGGGATGAACCATTCCGGTGAGCATACTTTAACTGTTTTCCGTTCCAATGCTTCGGTTGAGGAAGAACCGTTCACTAAAATTGCCGATATACGCATAGACGGGGACATTACCGTGCGAGAAGTTCCGCGTTCCCAGGCATTCCAAATGGGGCTTTCCCACGGGCAAAGTTTTACGATTGCCGCGCGCGGAAGGAATCTTGAATCAGATAACCTCATGGATCAGGTTGAGATCATTTACGCCTTTAACCCTGAAAGCAGATTTTTTGAGCAAAGAAGCAGAACGCTGATTCCCGGAGCGCAGATAGAGCAGCAGCGGGTGAGGGAAATTTTAAGCAGTATTCAGGCGTTTGAGGGCTTTGCATCCGGGCTTTGGCACTATGTGACACCGCAGGGAACTGTTGACAGAAATCAGTTTATTTATTTTGATCCTGCAAGCAGGCAAATTACCTTTTTTTCCCACGGCACGATGCAGGTGTTTGAGTGGCGTAACTCCATAGCCACTCGTCAGGGAATACACATCACAGGTCAAAATATCTCCATTAGCACTATCAGGCGTTCCATTGACGTGCAATTGGAGTCGCTAAACGGCATTCGCATTCGCACTTCTGAAAACCTGCGCCCGGCTTTCAGGACTTTCGCAGCGCCTTGGGACGGCTCGTACCGCATGGCGGGACGGCCTGCGACAGGCGGGGCTAACGCATCGCAAGCTAACGGCAACGGACGGCTTGATGTGAGTTTTGACGCCCGGCAGGATAATACCGCTATAGGCCGCCTGCACTTTTTCCCCTGCGGCGCATACCAGCTCCTCACTTCCGATGGGGTTCGGCACGGAACGTATGCCTTTTTTGCCATCAACGGCAAGGAAATGCTTGAACTGCGGACTATCGCGTCCCCGGCGGGAGGCGGCTCCCTAAGCACCAGCCACGCGGTAGACTTAAACGGTAACGGCATTGCAGGCTCCCCGGGGAAGATAAGGGAAACCTTTTTGGTGGAAGGGGATATTGGTAACAGCCTGACACTTTTTTCGGTGAGGATTGGCGCGCAGGGAGTGGAGCGGCTGCCGCATGAAGGGGCGATTGTGCTAAGCTTTATTGAAGAAGGCTGATGATATTCGAACCCACTACCTTTTTCTCCTGCGGCGAATTCCTTAAGGATTTTCGCCGCAGTGCGTGCCAGCCGGCACTATTGCGGACTACTGTTCTTGTGACCGCGCTTTCAAAAGTGTAAAAAACATAAAAAAAATCGTTATAGGTACTAGCGCAAATATTTCCAATATGATACAATCGAGGTTGACATAGAAGTATAGAATCAGTTTTAACTTGGGAGGGGAGAAACTGAAAGCGCAAAAATCTCATCTTGCTGCCCTGTTTGCGGTAGCGTTCATAGGTGCCGCCTTTTTTGGCATCACATTCCCGGTCTTTGCCCAGACAGAAGCATTAACTGTGGATGCGGAAGCGGCTCTTCCTGCTGTGCAGGAAACCGTTTTTATCGACGAAACTGCCATTCCTTTTGATGACCCGTTTCCCGTTCAGGGTATTCCCGCTGTTAGTGCGCCGGGCTTTGTCGTGGTGCGGATGGTGCTTGTCCTCGCCCTTGCGGCGCTTGCGATCTACGGTGTTGTCTTTTTTATGAAGCGCCTTGCCCGCCCGCAGGAAAACCGCGACCCGCACCTGAAACTTCTTGCGAGGGTTCCCTTATCAAGTGATTCTTATGCGGCGGTTGTGAGTGTCGGGCAAAAAGCGTGGCTTGTCGGCGGCGGCGGTGGCGGGCTTAACCTGATTGCGGAAATTGATGACGCTGAAACGCTTGAAACGCTTTTGCTTGATGATGCGCGTAGAAATGCGGAGGCAGAACTTCGGGGCTTTACTGATTTCCGCTCGCTTTTCCAGCGCCTGCGCGGAAACAAAACTTCCCATGCGCCAAGTGAAGGGATGTCGTTTACCGAGAGGCTGCGCAAGCACCGCGAGCGGCTGGGAGGGCTTTGATATGAGGCGATGGTTATTTTTCGCAGTCGCCTTTGCCGCTTTCACCGCTGCCGCCCCGCAATTTGCGGCTGCCCAAATCGATCCGCCGGCGGGGCCGCCTGCCGCTCCGCCGTTTCCTGGCATGGTAACACCCGGAACAGTTGCGCTTCCACAGCCGCCAATGCCCGGCGGCGTACCGTTTATCGATCTCACAATACGTGATCCGGAAAGCGGTCAGGAAGTAGCGTTTTCGCTGCAGCTTTTGCTTTTGCTCACCGTGCTTTCCCTCGCTCCAAGCATTCTCATTCTGATGACCAGTTTTTTGAGAATTGCCATCGTGCTTGACTTTGTAAAACGGGCGTTGTCACTACAGCAGGTTCCGCCCAATCAGGTGCTAATGGGAATTGCCTTTTTTATGACGCTTTTTATCATGTGGCCGACCTTTTCAACGATTTATGAAAACTCCTTCCGTCCCCTTGCCGCAGGTGAGATAAACGTTGAAACGGCGTACCGCGAGGCAGAAGGGCCGCTAAGACTTTTTATGTTCCAGCAAATGCAAAACCGCGCGGGCAGGGAAAATATCCGCCTTTTTATGGCGATGCGCAATCTTGACTCTCCCAACACACTTGCCGATGTTCCAACGTATGTATTAATTCCCGCGTTCATATTAAACGAACTTACAATCGCGTTCCGCATAGGCATTTTGCTTTTTATCCCGTTCATTGTTATTGACATGGTTGTCGCAAGCGCGCTCATGTCAATGGGTATGATCATGCTTCCGCCTATCATGATCTCCATGCCGTTTAAGTTAGTCCTTTTTGTCCTTGTGGACGGGTGGGGGCTTTTGACCGATCAGTTGATTCGCTCTTTTATGTAGGAGGCCGCTTTTGAGCTTAGGTGATATTACCGCGATTTTACGCGCCGGCATTTTCCATGTCCTTTTGCTTGCCGCTCCGCTTTTGCTCAGTGCGCTTATTGTCGGGCTTGTGGTGGCGATATTGCAGGCAACAACCTCAATTCAGGAACAGACGCTCACCTTTGTCCCGAAAGTGCTTGCGATTATGCTCATGCTGGCTTTTTTGGGCGGGCTGGGTTTTAGCATTTTGGCAGATTACACGACAGAACTTTTCAGGCAAATACCAAACATGGCACGTTGAGGCTTTGTTATTACTAAGGGGGATTTTTTAGTTTGTTCGAGGAAACTATCATAAACGAAATACTCGCCGCCGCCCCTTTGTTTCTCTTGATTGCGGTGCGTGCTTTCGCAATGATCCAGGTAGCCCCGCTTTTAAGCTCTGAAGCAATACCGCAAATAGCAAAGATTTCACTTGCGGGATTTGCAGCTTACGCGGTCTTTCCTTCTGTCCAGGTCAACGATTGGGGGATTGCCGCCTACGGGCTTAATTTTGTATTCCTCGTCATAGGTGAAGCCATAATAGGGCTCACCATAGGTTTTATCCTTGTAATAATTTTTGCCGCCTTCGCAACAGCAGGGCAATTTTTCTCCCTTCAAATGGGCTTCGGCGCATCAGAAACATTTGACCCTCTTGCGCAAGTGGAAAACCCGCTTTTAGGGCAATACTTAAACCTTGTCGCCATGCTTGTGTTTGTTACCGTGGACGGCTTTCGTGATCTTTTCCTTGGCGGCTTTTGGCGCTCATTGCAGTCACTTAACGTGATGAACCTTATAACAGGGCGCGATCACATTGTGGTGATGGTGATGTCCGGACTTACTCGACTCTTTTTTGATGCGCTTATTATATCGCTTCCGATTTTGGGAACGCTCTTTTTGGTGTCACTTACAACAGGTCTTATCTCCAAAGCCGCCCCGCAAATCAACATTCTTTCAGAGGGCTTTCCTATTTCAATTATGGTGTCGTTTGTCGTTCTTTTTGCCGTGCTTCCGTTTATGACACAGATGTTCAGCCACGTAATAGGTTCAGGCTTTCAGATGATTCACGACCTGTACATCCGCGTTGGCACACAAATCAACGAAGGGGGTACGTTTTGAAACTAGCGATTAAGCTGTACCATTCGCCTGCTCCCGTTCGCCCGCACTTGCTTTGTGGAAACGATTTATACCAGGCCTCACTTGGCATGGATATGCAGTGGTTTGCCGCCGAAGATGAAGGGCGAACGTATGACCCGACTGACATCACTTACCGTAAGGCGCGCGAAGAAGGACGTGTCGCAAAAAGCCAGGATCTCACTGCGGCGCTGGGGCTTTTGCTTCCGGCGATTGCGCTTATTTTGCTTGCGCCGTGGATGCTGCGCAACTGCATTGAAATGGTCAGGTTCTTTCTCACCCGCATCAATGACATGGATCCGCTTGCAGACCGGGTTGCGGCGGGAGTGGTTTTCAATTACTTTGCGCGTCTGGTTTTCCCGCTTCTTGCTGTTGGTGTTGTGGCTGGGCTTTTTTCAAATATCATTCAGGTCGGCTTTTTCTTTGCCACAAAACCGCTGGTGCCGGATTTTAACAAGGTTCTTCCTCGTTTTGACAAGTATTTGAAGAAGATTTTTTCGATGGAAGGGGTTGTCAATTTCCTGAAATCGATATTCAAGATGGGGCTTATCGGCTTGGTGGCTTTTTTTGTGATTCGATCCGAGTTTGAAAATCTTATTAATTTGCAGACTGCCGGATTGTGGCTTGGTGTTTCGCTCATTTCTTCCCTGGCGGCACGGATGTTGATTATCGTGGCTGTGATTCTGATTATCCTTTCGATACCAGATATTTATTTCCAGAAATACCAGTTTAAAGAATCCCTTAAGATGAACAAAGAATCAGCGAAGGAAGAGCACAAGCAGGAAGAAGGCGACCCGCACACAAGGGCGCGCTTGAAAAGCCGCTACAGAGAATTACTTTCGCGCAGCATGATGAGCGAAGTGCCGAAAGCCGATGTTGTTATCACAAACCCGACTCACTATTCTGTTGCTCTGCTGTACGATCCTGCGCGTATGGAAGGTCCGACAGTGATTGCAAAAGGTGAGGATGATCTTGCGTTTAAGATTCGTGAGGTTGCCAAAGAAAACGGAGTGCCTGTGGTTTCGCATCCGCCTTTGACTCGTACACTTTATCAGGAAACGGAGATTGGGGATCAAATACCGGCGCGTTACTGGAATGTTGTGATTGTCGTGCTTGCAAAGTTTTTTACCTTTGAGCAAAAAAACGAGCGTTTGCGCAGAGCGGAAAAGGTGGGTGCTTAAAGTATGGGAAAAATGCTTATGAGAAAGAGAGAGGCAAACAATGGCTGATGCGGCAAAACCTAACACCGCAGTAAGCGGATCAGGGTTTCAGTTTTCACCGGAAAGATTCTACGATTTGAGAATACCAATTGCCGTGGTCATCATAGTGATGATGATAGTTATCCCGCTCCACACGGTGGTTCTTGATGCGCTTCTGGTCATCAATTTAATGCTTGCCTTTTTGGTGCTCCTTAACGTGCTGTTTATCAATAAACCCACGGATTTCACTGTCTTTCCTACGGTGCTTGTGGGCGTTACGCTGTTTTCTCTTGCGTTAAATGTTTCCACCACCCGTGCAATTCTGACTCATGGCGCGGCTTTTGACGGCAGGATGATAAGGGCGTTTTCTACCTTCGTGGTGGGAGCCGGAGGAACTGCCGGGCTTGTTATCGGTTTTGTTATCTTCGTTGCGATTATTGTCGTTCAGTTGCTGGTCATCACCAAAGGCGCAACGAGAATTGCCGAAGTTGCCGCCCGCTTCACGCTGGACGCAATGCCGGGCAAGCAGATGTCCATCGACTCCGAGCTTGCCAATGGCAGCATAGACCAGAAGGAAGCGACAACCCGAAAGGAATCCTTGCAGAAGGAAGTTGACTTTTACGGCTCTATGGACGGTTCTACGAAATTCATATCCGGCAATGTCAAGTTCGGCATCTTTATGATTATCCTAAATATCATTGGCGGTATTATTATTGGATCGACCATTCACGGGCAAACAGTGCTTGAAGCTATGGGAACTTTTACCACCCTTACCATTGGCGACGGGCTTCTGGCGCAGCTTCCATCCCTGCTTATTTCCTCCGCTGTTGCGATTGTTGTTACCCGTGCTGTGTCTACCGGGAAACTTGACCAGCAAGTTACACAGCAGTTTTCCCAGTATCCAAGAATCTTCGGGATAATGGCTGCTGCGCTTTTTGGCTTCTCCATGCTTCCGGGTTTTCCGTGGTATGTATTGCTTCCTATGGCTGCTTTGTCCGCCTTGTACGCTTTCCAGCTAAACCGCGCCAAGAAAAAAGAGGCTAGTTTCAACGAGATGATGGCGCAAACAGCCGAGGGCGCGAAAAAGCAAAAAGATGAAACTGCTGACATTCCCCAAATGGAACCGCCGGATCAGCTTTCACTTGAATTGGGCTTTGGGCTTATTCCGCTTGTTGACAAGGATAAGGGAGCTGAGCTTTTGGAACGAATGCAGGGGATGCGCCGCCAGATTGCACTGGACATGGGAATTGTCATTCCCAAAATCCGCATCATCGACAATATGCTTTTGGGATCATCAGAATACTGTTTTAAAATACGCGGAGTTGATGTCGGCAAAAGCACCATCCGCATCGGCTATTATCTGTGCATAAATCCCGGAAGCGCAAAAGAAGAGCTTACCGGGGAAAAAACTAAGGACCCCGCTTTCGGGCTTCCGGCTATTTGGATAACTGAAGACAAACGTGATGAGGCTGAACGTTCAGGATACACAGTGGTTGACCCGCCGTCGATCATCGCCACCCACCTCACTGAAATTATCAAGCGCCATGCTTCAGAACTTTTGGGCAGACAGGAAACGCAAAGCATCATCGACGGCATCAGGCGCGATTACCCGGCGGTGGTTGATGAAGTGCTTATGGGGCGCGATGGCAAGGGGCTTACTATGGGCAATATCCAGAAGGTGCTTCAGGGGCTTTTAAAAGAGCAAGTTTCCATTCGCAACATGGTGTCAATTCTTGAAGCAATCGCTGACTTCGCCCCGCTTACCAGTGACACACGCTTTCTTATTGAAAAAGCCCGCCAGTCGCTTTCAAGCCAGATTTGCCATCAGTATGCGAACGAGGAGCGGATACTCAACGTGCTTACCCTTGACCCATCCCTTGAACAGCGCATTGTTGACAGCAAAGCTCAAGACAGCTCTGGCGACATTTTTGCGGCTCTTGAACCAAACCTGCATAACGCGTGGATTCGTTCAGTTGGAAAAGCTGTGCGCGCCGTGCATGATCAGGGATTTTTCCCTGTAATATTATGTTCGTTTCAGGCACGTTATCTGGTGAAAACCGCCTTGGAGCGGGAACTTCCTGAAGTGGCAGTCTTGTCAATTTCTGAAATTGCACAGGATTATTCTGTCGGTTCTATTGGTGTTATAAGGCTTGAAGAGCAAGGAGATTTAGCAGCATGACCCGGTTTTTTATTGAACAAGCGCTTACCTACCAGGAAGCGGAAATGAAAGCCCGCACAAAATACGGTGAGCGGGTGACTATTTTACAACACGAGACGGTAAAAATTCGCGGCGGGTTCCTCAATCTTTTTTCACAAGACGGGGTGAAAATCACAGGTATTATCCCTGCCCCTTCTTTCGCCCGCACAGCTCCCCGAACGCAAGATATTCAAACGCACACGGCAAAAGCGGCACATACTGCGGCTTCCGGGGCGACAGTTTCAAACTTCGCTGAAGAAAAAGAAAAAATTCTTGCGTTGACAAATGCGCGGTCTTCGCAAAATGCCGCACCTTCATCCAAAGAAAACGGCGCTCAAAAAGACGGCGCTGCTCTAAAACAGAGCGACGCACTTAGTGAAGTTTTGGCGGAAGTCAAAACCATCAAGGAAAAGCTCGAACAGCAGGGGCTTGCAGGTTCAAGGGAAGATCATCCTACGCTTAACCGCATCGAAGACATTTTTATATTAAACGATTTTCCCACAGCATATCGCAAGTCGCTTTTGGATCGGGTGAGAAAAGAGATTCCCCTTGCCGCTTTGGAGAACTATCAAGAAGTGCAAGAAAAAGTGCTTTTCTGGATAGGGGAGAGCATCAAGATTTTCCAAAACGACAAGTTTAACGTGCGCCCCCGCATCATAATACTTGTCGGTCCCACAGGTGTCGGGAAGACAACCACAATCGCCAAACTCGCGGCGAACTTCGGCATTGACGGCAAGGCAAATCAGAAACGCAAAATCGCCCTTGTCACAATTGACTCTTACCGCATCGGCGCGCGGCAGCAGTTGGAAAAATACGGGGAGCTGATGGACTTCCCCTGTTACTCAGTTGTCGATCATGATGAGATGAAAAAAACAATCGCCGCAAACTCCGAAAGCGTAGACCTTTTCCTCATCGACACTGTGGGAAGAAACCCGCGCGATATGTTACAATTGGCTGAGATGAAGCAATTGCTTGATGCTTGCGGCACGCTTGCCGAAGTGCATCTGGCGCTGGCGGCAACGACAAAGGCAAGTGACATTTTGGAAATACTCAAGCAATTTGAAGCCTTCGATTACCGCTCGGTGGTTGTCACCAAAATGGATGAAACTATACGCACAGGCAATGTGATTGGGGCGCTGGCGGAAAAAGGTAAAAGCATTTCATACATAACCAACGGACAAAAAGTGCCCACCGATATACGTCGTGCTTCAGTAGTTCAGTTTTTAATAAACCTTGAAGGGTTTTTGATAAACAGAATAAGATTGGAAGAGCGGTTCCCGGATGACAGCCGGGAACAAATGCAGAAGTGGAGATAGTTAAATGGAAGATCAGGCTGAAAGACTAAGGGAGATTATGCGCCAGCGTAATGAGGGATCAGGTTCTGGTGACGGGAGCGGGGAGAAAACCGCCGAAAAACCCGATGAAAAAACTGCCGAAAAAACTACCATCAAAGATTCTGTGCAAAAGCTGCCAGAGTCGAAGAGTACGAAGGCTTCCAAAACCCGCATAATCACCATCACAAGCGGAAAAGGCGGGGTGGGAAAAACCAATGTGTCGGTGAACATGGCGCTTGCATACGCGCGGCTTGGGAAAAAGGTCGTTGTCATGGATGCCGATTTGGGGCTTGCCAACGTCAACATAATGCTTAACATGGTGCCCCGTTATACGCTTTACGACATGATTCGCAAGAAAAAGACTATGCAGGAAATAATGGTAGAAACCGATTATGGCATTTCCATTGTTGCCGGTGCTTCAGGCTTTTCCAAAATAGCAAACCTTACCGACGAAGAAAGGCAGAACTTTATCGATCAGCTTAACTCCCTTTCTTTCGCCGACATCATCATCATCGACACAAGCGCCGGCGTTTCAAGCAACGTACTTGACTTCATCGCCGCCGCCGATGACGCGGTAATCATCACAACGCCTGAACCCACTGCAATTACTGACGCATACGGCATCATCAAGATTATCGCCTCTGAATACGAAAATCTTGATATGGAACTGAAATTGGTGGTCAACCGCGTCAAAGGATCGGTTGAGGCGAAAAAAGTCGCCGACAGAATGACGCATATCGCAGGGCAATTTTTAAACCTTAAAGTGGATTACCTGGGCTTTATTTACGATGACCCGGTTGTTTCGCAGGCGGTGCTTCGCCAAAGGCCGTTTATGGTTATTGATCCCAGGTGCAAGGCGAGTGTGTGTGTCCAGCACATTGTAAGCAAAATGGAAAAAGGCGAACTAAAGCCTTCAGGCGGCGGTTTCACTTCAATGTTGAAGCGGCTTTTCAGTAAAACTTAAGCGGAGGGTAAAAAAGGGTGTTAAACATACGAGCGTGCGCTTTTATCGCCGTTGCCGCGTTTATTTTGTCTTTACTCATCGGCATTTTTACCCGTTCCGCCATGCCCTTGCTCATTTTGCGTCCGGTTTTATTCGCCTGCCTTTTCTTCGCACTTTCGCTTATAATAATGCAGCTTGTAAGTCGTTACTTGCCTGAACTTTTGGAAGAAGGATTCAGTTCTGACGCAAGTTTTCTTCCGGGCTCGCATATTGATATCACAGAAGGCGGTGATCCTTCAAGTTTAACGCCCGGGAATTTCTCAAGCGATTCTGAAACCCAGCCGTCTTTTATGGGTGCGCAGCCTGACAGTTCGGATGACAGCATTGGACATATTTCAGATCTTGCGGCAAAAATCGCAAGCCGCTTTGAAAGTACGGGAAACAACTTACAATCCACAGGTATAGACGCGAATTCACAAAGCGGATACAATGAAAAGGGGGCTTTGGCATCCTCAGGCGACTTGGAAGCCATGCCCGAAGCGGCTGATTTTATGCCGTGGGAGCCTTTGCCGCTGTCAGGCGGCTTTGGCGGGCAGGTAGCGAATGAGGATAGGCGGGAGCCGGCGGCAGCGAGTGCCGCGCCCTCAATGCCGAGTTTTGAGAGTAAGGCTGGTGCCCAGGCAAGTCAAAGTTCGTTTAGCGGTTTCGCTGATCTGGACAGCATGGCCGGTGCTTTTTCTTTTTCCGCTTCTGAAAGGGGGTCAGAAACCGGGGGGTATTCTTCGCCTTCAAAAAGGTCGAAGGCGCAGAAGGAAGCCAGTTGGGCAGAGGATTTTAATGCAAAACAAATGGCGGAAGGTATTAGAACCGCATTAAAGAAGGATAAAGAGGGATAGTATGGGGAAAATCCCTGGGAATAAACAAGAAGCTTATTCTGAGGAACAACAAAGAGAAGACGCGCTCTGGATTGAATACCGGGGAACCAGGGACTTAAAGATCAGGGAAGCGTTTATCAAACAATACGCTCCTCTGGTAAAGTACGTCGCCGGAAAAGTGGCTGTTGGTATGCCGCAAAACGTGGAGTTTGACGACCTTGTCGGCTTTGGCGTTTTCGGTCTGCTTGACGCTATTGACAAGTTTGATCCGGAAAAGAATGTCAAGTTCAAAACATACGCGGTTACAAGAATACGCGGGGCCATATTCGATGAGCTGCGCTCTATTGACTGGGTTCCACGTTCTGTGCGCCAGAAAACCCGTGAAGTTGAGGATGCCATCGGATCCCTTGAAGCGCGGCTTGGGCGCACCGCCACTGATCAGGAAGTGGCTAGCTCTTTGGGCGTAAGTGAAGAAGAGTACTTAAAAACCCTGCAAAAAATTTCAGGTACATCGATGCTTTCAATAAACGAGGTCTGGTATTCAGGGGACGATAATGACAAGGTTTCCATCGGCGACAGCATTGAATCCCCTTCAAGCTTAAACCCCGAAGTAATTGCCGAGCGTGATGAAATACGGCGTGTGATTGTGGAAGCGATAAATGAATTACCTGACAAAGAGAAAAAAATTCTTGTTCTTTATTATTTTGAAGATCTTACCTTAAGGGAAATTGGGCAGGTGCTTGAAGTAACTGAATCCCGTGTTTCGCAGCTTCACACAAAAGCCATCATGCGCTTGCGATTCAAACTGCATGGCGGACCGAGGGGGATTGTATAAGGATATGGTAGACTTTGTCCAGCTTCAGCATATACTTAAAGACCGCCTGGAGCAGGACAGAAGCATAAGGAGTATTACAGTAACTTCGGCAACACTTGAAGACGCGATTGCGGAGGCTTCAACATTGCTTGATGTTCCTGTTCGCAAACTTGAATATGAAATTACCGAAAGAGGAGCTTCAGGGTTTTTAGGCACGGGTAAAAAAGACTGGATAATCCAGGCGTATGAGCTGATCGACGTAAGAAAAGAAAAAATTAAAGCTATCATCAGCGCTGAAGAAGAGATGGAAGGGGAGCAGGAAAATCCAAATGCTGATGGAGAAGTTTTTCTTCACTTGAATATAAACGGCGCGTACCTTAAAGCAATTCCCCCCAAAGGAAAAGGCCGCCCCGCTGTGCTTAATGAAGCTGTAAGGCTTTTGGATGGCCGCTTTGTAACGGGTTATGACAAAGACATCATATCTAAAATTATCCATGCGGCGGAAGGGGAATATATCAAAGTGGGCGACTTTGAAAAGCGTCCGGTAAACGACAGCATGCTTACTTTGAAAGTTTCAGAGATGGAAATGAAAGCGCATATCATCATCACAGCGCCGGGTATTGGCGGCTGTGATATTTCTGTGGAGACGTATTTGACTTTTTTGCGCGCCCGCCGTGTTTCGTATGGAATTAACGAAGATTATATACGGGAGTTGGTAGATCGCCCTGTGTATAACGAAGAGCTCCTTGTTGCCGAAGCGCTAAAAGCCGAAGACGGAAAAGACGCGTATATTCAATATAACTTTGAAACAGATCATGGAAAGATGCGCCTGCGCGAAGGCAGTGACGGAAGAATTGATTTTAAGGAACTTAACATCATAAAAAACGTGGTTCAAAAACAGCCTTTGGCAAAAAAAATACCTGCGGCGCATGGAGTTGTGGGGCGCACAGTAACAGGTAAGTCAATCCCTGCTAAAAGCGGTAAAGACATTCCTTTGCCGGTGGGGAAAAATGTGCATGTTGGTGAGGATGGACTGACAATTATTGCCGACATTAACGGGCAAGTTATTCTTTCAGGCGGAAAAATTAACGTTGAACCTATACACACTGTGCAGGGAAATGTTGATTTAAAAACCGGTAACATAATTTTTTTGGGCACAGTTATCATCAATGGAAATGTGGAAGACGGCTTTTCGGTAAAAGCTGCCGGCAACATCGAAGTGACAGGAACAGTAGGCAAGGCAGATTTGGATGCGGAAGGCGATATAATTGTTCACAGGGGAATTACCGGGAAATTTACCGGAACCATAAGAGCCGGTAAATCCATTTGGGCGCGTTTTATTGAAAACGCCAAAGTGGAATCAGGATATATGGTTGTTGTTTCTGACGGAATAATAAACTCTGATGTAAGCGCCTTTAAGCAAATTGTGTGCCGCGGAAAACGCGCCAACATTGTCGGTGGAAGACTGCGTGCCTCAGAAGAAATAAACGCTAAGGTAATTGGAAGCCCTTCAAGCGGAACAGAAACACTTTGCGAAGTGGGAGTTGATCCAAAAACTAAAGCGCTTTTGGATGAGGTGTTGATCAGAAAAGCGGACATGGAAAAGCAGCTTGAAGAAGTGCAGCTTAATATGAAAACGTTAATTAATATTAAAAAACAGCGCAAATCACTACCGAAAGAGAAAGAAGCTTTTTTGAATGAGCTGATGGATAAGCGGGAGCTATTTGTTTCTGACTTGCGCGCAATTGGTGAAGAAATGGCAGAAGTTCAGGAATCTTTGAACTCTCTGGAAACCCGCGGTAAAGTTTCCGCTTCGGTTAAAGTGTATCCTGGTGTGAAAATAAAAATTAAAGACGCGGTGAATGTTATTCATGCAGACTATAAGGCTGTCACCTTTATTTTGGAAAACGGACTTATACGGGTTATAAAATATGAAGAGCCCAGTGATGAGGCAAAGAGAGGACCGGATGGCTATTCAGCCGATTGATCTGCAGGCTCTTTTTGCGCACTCAGGTACTGTTGGAAAAATACAGGCTGCAATAAGAGAAGGTCAGCAAATGCAGGCTGCCTTGCAGCAAGCGCAGGCACAGCAAAAACAGGAAGAAAATGTTCGCACCGTCAATGAGGCGCAGGATATAGGTAAGGATGTGCAAATTAAATCCGATGCTGAAAAAGGAGACGCTCAGACAAATGAAGGCGGGACAAAGGGAAAGGCTGAGCAAACTGAAGAAGTAAAAACTGCAGAACAAAAAAACACATTTTTTCGTAACCCCGCACTTGGCCGTAATCTTGATATTTCCGGATAAGTTTGACCTATGCCTGCTGTATATTTCGCTGTTTTGCTTTCCGCGCTGGCGTTTCTCTGTTCTGTTTTTTCTTTTTTCTTTTATAGATCATACCTACGCCGCAGAACAGGGCATGAGCGTATTCTTGCGGAATTACGCGAGGAAGTTGAAAAAATTTTGAGGTCAATAGACGAAACTACTGACAGGGATATTTCCCTGATTGAAGAGCGGGAAAAAAATCTAAAAACAGTATTGAGCGAAGTTGACAAGCGCCTTCGTATTTATATCCGCGAGCTGGAAAAAAGCCGCGAAGATGAGCTGGCGCACGCTGCAATTAGCGCAAAGGCAAAAGCTGCCACTTACCAGGAACTGGGAAAAAACCGCTATCGCATTGCGGCAATGAATGCGGCTGATGAAAATAATGCGCCAGATCTCGCTGTTATTCAGACAAGGGAAACTGATGTTTCAACAACGGCCGCCGGAGAAATAACCGCCCCTTCACTTGAAGGGCAAAATGCTTCACCGCCTGTTGTTTCCCCTTTATCTCAGCTTTCTTTGCCGGATCAAGTGCGCGAACTTGCGCGCGCGGGTTTTGCCCCTCAAGTTATTGCCTCGCATTTGGGGTTAAGTATTGCGGAAGTGGAAGTTGTTACAGCTTTAATGGAACGACGTGATGATTAGATTAATTGTGGACACACAAAGTAGGTACGAAAAGATATGATGACTGTTTGGTTTGCATCGGGTAACGCACACAAAAAAAAGGAATTGGCACAAATTTTGTCCAATGAAATTTCTTCAGAAAGGCTTTGTGAAAAAACACCGGTAAGCTTTGAATTAAAAATACCTTCAGATGCAGGTATTGATTTTGGCCCTGAAGAAACGGGAAATACATTTTTGGAAAACTCACTTCTTAAAGCGCAAACGTTATACAACCTGCTTAGCGAAAAAGGCATTCTCCAATCAGGTGACGCAGTAATAGCCGATGATTCTGGTATTTGCGTTGACTCACTTGGCGGGAGGCCTGGCGTTCAGTCAGCGTATTACGGCTGGATGGGGAACGGGCATAAGCTAAGTGCGCCTGAACAAAACGCACTGCTTTTATCTGAACTGGGAAATAACCCAAACCGCAGCGCACGCTTTGTTTGCGCTATGGTTTTATATTATTCATGCGACCGTTTTTTTGTTGCGCAGGAAACACTTGAAGGAGAAGTTGCAAAACAACCGCACGGGCAGGGCGGCTTTGGATATGACCCAATTCTTTATATACCGTCTTTAGCCCGTACAGTGGCAGAACTTAGCGCGGAAGAAAAAAACCTCTATAGCCACAGGGGAAAAGCCGCTAAACTTATGGCGCGGATCATTGCAAGTGGACAGCGACAATGACAGAGGAAGAACTTAACGGGCCGCAACTGGAAGCTGTAACTTCCATTGACGGCGCGTTGCTTATCATCGCGGGTGCGGGTTCCGGTAAAACTAGGGTCATTACGTGCCGCATCGCCAAAATGCTTGAGAAAGGGATTCCACAATCGGCGATCCTTGCGCTTACATTCACCAACAAAGCCGCCCGTGAAATGGAGTCCCGTGTAAAAGAGCTCACAGGAAAAAAACTTCAGAATCTTACGGTGAGCACCTTTCACGCGTTCGGCGTAAAAATCTTGCGGGAAGAAATTGAAGTTTTAGGATACCGCAAAAACTTTTCCATTTATGATTCCACCGACAAAATTGAGCTTATAAAAGAAAGTTTACGGGAATGCAAACTCTACGGTGAAAAAGTCGATCTGAAAAGTTTGGAGCAGCTTTTTTCCAACGTAAAAATTGGAAGCCTTTCATGGGGGAGAAGCGGCAGCCGCAATCAGGCAGGGGCGGCAAAAGTTGCCGATGATATTTGGGAACCTGCGTACAATGAATATCAGCGCAGCTTAAAAGTGTACAACGCACTTGACTTTGATGATCTTCTTACCGTTCCCATAAATCTTTTTACTGAGCATCATGAAATTCTTGAAAAATACCGCCGCCGTTACCGCTATATTTTGGTGGACGAATTTCAGGACACAAGCCTTATTCAATATAAACTGCTTAGGCTTTTGACAAACCCTGCCTCAGGCAAAGCCAATGTGTGCGTGGTGGGCGATGACGACCAGTCGATTTATTCATGGCGAGGAGCTAATTACGAAAATCTCCTTTTGTTTGAAAAGGATTTTCCCCGCGCCCGCGAAATAAAACTTGAGCAAAATTACCGCTCCACTTCCACCATATTGGAAGCCGCTAACGGGCTTATTTCGCACAACACAAACCGCAAAGAGAAAAATCTTTGGTCTGGGAATTACGGCGGCAAGCCCATCGAACTTTTATTCACTGAAAACGAGGCCTCTGAGGCTGCCTTCATTGCCGGCATGGTGAACAAACTGCGTTTTTCAGAACAGCGAAACTTCAACAGTTTCGGTGTTCTTACACGGACGAACAACCAGTTTGATGTTATCGAAGAGGCTTTCCTTGCCGAAAACATTCCGTGCAAAGTATCAGGCGGAACAAGTTTTTTTGAGCGTAAGGAAATACGTGACATTCTTTCGTATCTTAGGGTTATCGCCAATCCTGATGATGATGTAAACCTTTTGCGCATAATCAACACTCCGCGCCGCGGTATCGGAAAAGCGGCAATTCAAGCAGCTTCTGAACTTGCGAAAAAAAACCGTTGCAGCATTTACGGAGCTTTGTCCCGCCTTCAATACATCCGCCAGCAAGGAGGCGAAATTGGGCAGGAATTGCTTTTTCAGTCAGAGCCTGCGATGCAAGGGCAAAGGAGCAAGGACGAAAAGAACTCACGCTTTGGCACTGAAGATTTTTTGGCGCTTATACAAAACCAGCGGGATGATTTTTTTACGAAAGGGGAACTTTCCAAAAAGGTGCGCAAGCTTATCGGCGAAATCGATTACTGGAGCTATCTTGTAGCCGAACATAACAAGGACGAAAAAAAAGCGCGCTGGAAATTTTCCAACATTGAGTATCTTCTCAAAATGATTGAGGACTGGGAGAAAGACCCGGACAACTTTGACACAGGACTTTATTCCTATCTTAACCGCGTAAGTCTTATAATGCGCTCTGACGGCGAGGACGGATCAACAAACGGTCGTTCTTCAGGCAAGGTGAACTTAATGACAATTCACGCGGCGAAGGGGCTTGAGTTTCCTGTTGTTTTTATCGCTGGAGCCGAAGAAGGTATAATCCCTCACGAGCGCAGTCTTGAAGACAACGATGATGAACTGGATGGCTCGCACGGTGAAAGTTCCAAAGCGGTGGAAGAGGAGCGCCGCCTTTTTTATGTGGCTATTACCCGCGCGCAGGATAAGCTTTATATCACAAGTTGCAAAAAACGCCGCCGGCAGAATAATTACATCGACCGCCAGCCTTCTCCCTTTCTTGCAGAAATTCCTCCAAGCCTTATCGAACAGCGAAAAGAAGAAACTCCTGAAGAAAATACACTCGAGGCAGCGGAGACATTTTTTGCGCGCATGAAGGAGAGATTTGGTTGAGAATTGTGGTGCGCTTACCTACTAAGCCAGCCTTAATGCACGGCAAGCGTTAATTTTGACAGACGCGGGACTCGAACCCACCACCTTCAGCTCCGGAGGCTGACGCTCTATCCAGATGAGCTAGTCTGTCGAAAAGGAAACAACAAGAGCGCACACTCCAATGTTCGGGTACAGCCTATCACACGACCTGTCTTGTGTCAACGCAAAGCATTTTATGCTATTTTTTCTTGAATTTTCGCAAACCCACTTGCACCACAAGATATTGTGTGATACGATGAAAGAGGTTAAAAGTACGCAATATATTTGACACTATATGCCGATACTAAGAGCGGAGGTAACACTACCGTGCGTTGTCCTCATTGTGGCAGTTTTGATGATAAAGTCATCGACTCGCGGACGCTTGCTGACGGCGATGCCATCAGGCGCAGGCGGGAATGCACTAATTGCAGCTACCGCTTTACAAGTTACGAGCGCACTGAAGACAAGCAGTTTATGGTGGTCAAGCGTTCAGGCCGCCGCGAGCCCTTTGACCGCGCCAAAATCGAGCGCGGAATAACGCGAGCGCTGGAAAAGCGCCCGGTTTCGCAGATGAGCATAGAGCGGCTTGTCAATGAGGTGGAGGATCAGGCGGCTATCTTGGGAAAGATAAACCACGAGATCGATGCCTCCGCTATCGGGAACCTCGTGCTGGAAAGGCTTGCCGCAGTTGACAAGGTTGCCTACATACGTTTTGCATCTGTGTACCGCCAGTTTGAAGACTTGGACGAATTTGTACAGGAAATAAAGAAAATAGAGGGGAATTTTTCGCATGATAAATGAAAAGCCTGTTGTTGGAAGCGTTGTAAAACGATCAGGCGAAATAGAAAAATACGACAGAGATAAAATCGCCGCCGCGGTACATAAAGCTTTTGTTGCTGTTGACAAGGCGGCTGAAAGAGATAGTCAAACACTTGAGAATGCTGATGCGGTGGAAAATATTACATCAGATGTTGAGCGCTTGATTTTTGCGATGATGGAAAAGCGCCATCCCAATTCCATCCCCGCCATCGAAGAGATTCAAGACCTGGTGGAAACCGCGCTCATCGAAGCAAAAGAAACAGCCGTTGCCAAAGCCTACATACTTTACCGCGCCAAAAGGCAGGCTATGCGGGATGTGAAAAAGTTAATGCTTGACATTGACAGCACGATGGACGGCTACTTAAAGCAATCAGACTGGCGGGTGAACGAAAACGCCAACGTCAATTATTCTTTGGGCGGGCTCATACTTCACAACTCAGGGAGCATCACCGCCAACTACTGGCTTAAAAACATTTACCCGGAGGAAATCGCCGATGCCCACCGAAACGCCGATTTCCATATCCACGACCTTTCCATGTTTTCCGGTTACTGCGCCGGCTGGTCACTGCGCCACTTAATCGCCGAAGGGCTTGGCGGCGTGCCGGATAAAATCACAAGCAAGCCCGCCAAGCACCTTTCCACGCTCATGCAGCAGGCGGTGAACTTTTTGGGCTGTCTTCAAAACGAGTGGGCGGGCGCCCAGGCGTTCAGCTCATTTGATACCTACACCGCTCCTTTTGTGAAAGCCGATAAGCTTTGCGACAAAGAAATCAAGCAATGCCTTCAAAGTTTTATTTTCGGTGTGAACACTCCCAGCCGCTGGGGATCACAGGCGCCGTTTACCAACATCACACTTGACTGGACTTGCCCGGAAGACCTGCGAGGTGCAAGGGCGGTTGTTAACGGAAAAGAAACAGATTTTAATTACGGTGACTGTCAGGATGAGATGAACCGCATAAACCGTATTTTAATAGAACTGATGATCGAAGGTGATGCCGACGGGCGCGGCTTTCAGTATCCCATTCCCACATACAACATCACAAGCGACTTTGACTGGGAAAGCGATAACGCCCGACTTCTGTTTGAAATGACTTCCCGTTACGGAACGCCGTACTTTCAAAACTTTGTCAACTCAGACTTAAACCCTTCAGACGTGCGCTCTATGTGCTGCCGCCTTCAGCTTGACAAACGGGAACTTCGCAAAAGGGGAGGGGGACTTTTTGGTTCTGATGAACTGACCGGTTCCATCGGGGTGGTGACTATTAACCTTCCCCGCATCGGCTATCTTGCAAAAGACGAAAAAGATTTTTTCAGCCGCCTTGAGCATCTTATGGTTTTGTCAAAGGAGAGCTTAAAAGTTAAACGCAAGGCGGTTTCCCGTCTTTTGGAAAACGGGCTTTTCCCATACACGCAACGTTACTTAAAAAATCTTGACAACCATTTTAACACAATAGGACTTGTGGGCATGAACGAGTGCATCCAGAATTTCATGGGAGCAGAAACGACAATAGCAAGCGAGCGCGGAAGAAAGTTTGCCCTCCAAGTGCTTAAGTTTATGCGGGAAAAACTCAGTGATTTTCAGGAGGAAACCGGGGAGCTTTTTAACCTTGAAGCAACGCCTGCGGAGTCAACTTCGTACCGCCTTGCCAAGCACGACAGGGAACGTTACCCGCGCATCATTTGTTCAGGCATAGGGGCGGACGGAAAGGGTGAGCCTTATTACACCAACTCAACACAGCTTCCTGTGATGCAGACAGAAGATATTTTCGATGCCCTTGATCTTCAAGAGGAGTTGCAAACCACATATACCGGAGGCACGGTGTTCCACACCTTTTTGGGAGAAGCGATTACAGACTGGCGTTCATGCCGTAATTTGGTTAAGGCGATTTCGCACAATTACCGAATTCCGTACTTTACCATTTCGCCGACATTTTCAGTCTGCCCAATTCACGGCTATTTGCATGGCGAGCACTTTACCTGCCTGAAGTGCAAAAGCGATAAAGAGAAAGAGATTAGAGAAAAGATTGTTGAACTTGAAAAGGAACGTGCGGATGTTTTGGCTGCTGCTAATTTAGCAGTAGCCGTATAAGATAAATTTTTTGGGAGATGCCATATGAGAAACCTTGAGGACATTGAAAACGATTTGGCGGCGGCGAGGGAGGCACTTTCATCCGCGGAAGGCACGCCGGCAGAAGTGTACAGCCGCATCGTCGGGTATTACCGTTCGGTGCGTAACTGGAACCGGGGAAAACGGGAGGAGTACAATCAGCGGCGGCTTTACTGCATAAGAACAGATGAAGCCGCCGCCGTATCCCCTTCACTTCCGGCGGCAAGCGAGTTGCTTCTTTTTGTCCGCGCATCCTGCCCCGACTGCACTCCCGCCAAAGCTGCGGCAGGAAAACTTGGGATTCCTGTGAGCCTGATAAACGCCGACACAAAAGACGGAATGGAAGAGGCAGTGCGGCGTAACGTGATGTCAACTCCTACGGCAATACTTGTCAGCCAAAGCGGCAAAGAACTTTCCCGTGCTCATAACGCGAACTCCATAGACAGCCTGCTTGCCTCACAGCCGCTTGCCGTGTGATTGATTAGGCGATGGGAAAAAGCGAATTCTTGCCCGCAAGAATTCTCATCCGAAAAACAAGCCTCGTTGATTATCCGGCTTGTGTTTCGACGGTGCTCTTTTTTTCAGGCTGCAATCTGCGTTGCCCTTGGTGCCACAACCGCCAATTGGTTTGCGGTGAAGAACAGGGACTTATAAGTGTTGAGGAAGGTTTTGCTCACATAAAAAAGCGGCGCGCTGTTTTGGGCGGTGTGGTTTTAAGCG
>JAIRQD010000141.1:0-14878 GCA_031256655.1 Treponema sp. | reverse complement strand
GTGCAGGCGATGGTGTTCGGCAATTTCGGTGATGATTCAGGCACGGGCGTTTGCTTCAGCCGCGATCCTGCCACCGGGGATAAAGAGTTTTACGGCGAATATTTGATGAACGCGCAAGGTGAAGATGTCGTTGCAGGCATACGCACACCGGAAAAAATATCGACTTTGGCGCGGGAAAACAAAGTCGTTTACGAACAACTGGTTTCCATAAAAAACAAGCTTGAAAAACATTTCCACGATATGCAGGATATTGAGTTCACTGTTCAGCAGAAAAAACTGTACATACTGCAAACACGCAACGGAATGCGAACAGGCGCGTCTGCGGTTAAGTGCGCGGTTGATATGGTCGGCGAAAAACTCATCACCAAAGAAGAAGCGATATTGCGCGTTACGCCTGCAAACCTTGATCAGCTCCTTCACCCCATGATTGACCCCGTTGCCAGAAAAGCCGTCAAAGCCCTTACAAAAGGGCTTAACGCTTCGCCGGGAGCCGCCTGCGGGAAAATCGTGTTTTCCGCCAACGATGCGGAAGCCTGGCATGAAAAAGGCGAAAAGGTGATGCTCGTGCGGCGCGAAACAAGCCCGGAAGATATAGGCGGAATGCACGTTGCGCAAGGCATTCTCACCTCCACCGGAGGCAATACCAGCCACGCTGCCGTTGTCGCGCGCGGTATGGGAACGCCCTGTATTGCCGGTGCCAAAGAGGTGATCATTCAAGACAAAACCATGACCATAGGCGCAAAATCTTTTAAAGAAGGCGACTGGGTCACCATCGACGGTTCCACCGGAGAAGTTTTTGAAGGGCAGCTTCCTTTAAAAGAGCCCAAAGCACCCGCTAAAGGTGATGATATGCACACCTTCCTGGAATGGTGCGACAATGTGCGCGCATCCTCAAAGCGCGGCAACATCAAAGACTTTCAGGTTTGGACAAACGCCGATCAGCCGGAAGATGCAAAGCGCGCGTTTGAGTTCGGCGCGCAAGGCATCGGTCTTTGCCGGACTGAGCATATGTTTTTTGACAAGGAGAAACTCATCCACTTCCGCGCGATGATTGTCGCCGAAACGCCTGAAGCGCGCAAAGCGGCATTAAAGAAAATTCTTCCCTTGCAGCAAAAAGATTTCTTTGGCATTTTTAAGGCGATGGAAGGCCGCCCGGTTGTTATCAGGCTTTTGGATCCGCCCTTGCATGAGTTTGTTCCCCATTCGCCCGCTGAAGTTGCCGAATTAGCTTCACAGCTCAAAATTCCTGCGGACTCACTTCAGTCAAAGATAAACACCCTTCATGAGTTAAACCCAATGCTCGGACACAGGGGCTGCCGCCTTGCCGTAACATATCCTGAAATTTATGATATGCAGGTTGAGGCAATCGCTTTAGCCGCGGTGGAATGCGTGAAAAAGAAAATTCCTGTGCATCCTGAAATTATGATTCCGCTTATCATCACCATGAAAGAACTTGCCTTTTTACGAACAAACGCTGAAACTGTGCTGGAGCGTGTTTTTGCCGAATCAGGCGTTAAGGTGGATGTGCCGATTGGAACAATGATCGAAGTTCCCCGCGCTGCAATCAGAGCGGGCGAAATTGCCATTTACGCTGACTTCTTTAGCTTTGGAACAAACGACCTTACACAAATGACACTAGGTTTCAGCCGTGATGACGTGGGCTCCTTCCTGCCTTCTTATATCGAAAAACAGGTGCTGGAAGTTGACCCGTTCAGGTCGGTTGATGAAGAAGGTGTGGGCTTCCTCATTTCTCTTGCTACAGAGCAGGGAAGGAGAATCAAACCGAACCTTTCGGTCGGTATCTGCGGCGAGCACGGCGGCGACCCTGCTTCAATTGACTTCTGCTACAAGGCAGGTCTTTCCTACGTGTCATGTTCGCCTTTCCGCGTTCCATTGGCGCGGCTTGCAGGGGCACAAGCCGTTTTGCATAGTGCAGTTTACAATGCAAAGCCTGACAAAGCGCCAGCGAAAAAGCCGGCTGCAAAAAAAGCGGCCGCAAAACCTGAGGCAAAAGCCGCGAAACCGGCAGCGAAAAAGCCAACTGCAAAGAAAAAGTAAAAAGTTCACACTGTTGAACAGGGCTGGCGGGATTTTCCTGCCAGCCTTTTTTGTATTTTCCAATCGTATTGACAGCCACAATACGACCGATTAGGATAACGGAAATCTATACACAGATAAGGATGGTAATTATGAGAATTGCAAACATCACACCCAAAAGGAAAACCGCCTTTGTTTTTGACGAACGGTATATGTGGCACAACACAAGCGGAGGCGCTTTGTTCATGCCGGCAGGCGGTTATATCCAGAACTATGGAATGGCTGAAAGCCCTGAATCCAAGCGGCGTTTTAAGAACCTGTTGGAAGTGACAGGCCTTTATGACGCGCTTGTAAAGATAAAGGCCGATTATGCGACCGAAGCGCAGCTTGAATATTTTCATACGAAAGAACATATTGCCAACGTTAAGCGCATTTCTGACAGCGGCAACATGGAAGATACAGGGCTTCTTGCCATCGCCGGCAAAGATTCATACGAAGTAGCCAAGCTGGCAGTCGGCGGCGTGCTTGCGGCAATCAAAGCAATTGTCGCAGGCGAAATCGATAACGCCTATGTATTGGCAAGACCTCCCGGACATCACGCCGAAGCCGGACGCGGCATGGGCTACTGCATTTTTAACAATGCCGTCATTGGCGCGCGTTATGCGCAAAAGGAACTTGGTTTAAAGAAAGTTATGGTGCTGGACTGGGACGTGCACCATGGCAACGGCATAGAGGACGCGTTTAAGGATGATGACAGCGTGTTGTTTATTTCTATGCATCAGGAAAATCTCTTCCCTGTGGGGCGCGGTTTTATGGAGCATCAAGGCTCCACCCCGGAATCGACCATCAATATTCCGCTGCCCATTACCGGAGACGCAGGTTATATGTACGCGCTTGAGCAGGTTGTACGCCCTGCCGCCGAGCGTTTCCGCCCTGAGCTGATTATTGTGGCTTCAGGCCTGGACGCCAATATGTTTGATCCGCTTGCCCGCATGTATGTGACCGCCGAAGGCTTCGGCAAGATGGCTTCATACGTGCGCGACATTGCCCAGGACGTGTGCGGAGGCAGAATGGTTTGCACGCACGAAGGCGGATACAGCCCAGAATATGTGCCGTTCGGCGGCCACGCGATAGTGGACGCGCTTGCAGGCACGGGAATACAGACTATTGACCCGTTCAAAGGCGCGCTTGGCGTACTGGAGGAGATGCAGCCTCACGTAAAAGCGGCAATCGACACAATCAGGTCTTTTAACCGCCTGTAACTTTCGCTTAGTTTCCGTAGCCTGGTGTTCTGTAATATACAAAACACTGGGCTACGGAACATTACTAAACATTTTCCATACAGTACCCTTGTGTCCATGCAGGTTCTTGAGTATCATACCCCAATGGATATACGTCTGCAAAACACGGCATTGGTAATGATCGACGTGCAAAACGATTTCTGTCCCGGCGGGGCGCTGGCTGTCAGCGGCGGTGACGAAGTTGCGGCTCCTCTGAACCGCATGGCGGCGTTTGTCGCACAGCGCGGCGGCAAAGTCATCGCCACACAAGACTGGCATCCTGCCTGCCACGCTTCGTTTGCCTCATCCCATTCAGGCAAAAATCCCGGGGAAACAGTAAACTTGCCGGGCGTTGACGGGCAGATATTGTGGCCTGACCATTGCGTTCAGGGCAGCGGCGGAGCGGACTTGCATTCAAGCCTTGATTTAAAACCTGTAAGCGTAATAATCCGCAAAGGTTTCCACCAGAATCTTGATTCCTATTCGGCGTTTTTTGAAAACGACCGAAAAACGGCAACAGGTCTTGACGCTTTACTGCGCTCCCTTTCCATTGACACAGTTTTTATCGGCGGTCTTGCCACCGATTACTGCGTGCTTTTCAGTGCGCTTGATGCCGCATCCCTCGGCTACAAAACCTTCGTACTCACCGATGCTTGCCGAGCTGTGGGAGTGCCTGATGGTTCTGCCGAGCGAGCGCTCAAGCAGTTACAGGGTGCAGGGGTTATCATTACCGAATCATCAAACTTTTTGAATGAGGGCTTCAAATGACAGGCGCTTCTCCGCGCGATTCAGCGCTTTTTACCGATTTTTACTCACTTACTATGGCGCAGGGCTACTGGAAAAAAGGGATGAACAACCGTGCCGTTTTTGAAATGGTCTTCCGCACCCAGCCCTTTGACGGGGGCTTTTCCATATTTGCGGGGCTCGGAACTCTGATTGAAAAGCTAAAAGCGTTCACTTTTTCCGCTGATGACTTACTCTACCTTGACAGCCTTAACTTTTTTGAGCCGGAATTTTTGACTCACCTGAAAACTTTCAGGTTTTCAGGATCACTTTGGGCAATGGACGAAGGTACAGTCGTATTTCCCAACGAACCTTTGATTCGGGTTGAGGGAAGGCTTATTGAGTGCCAGCTTATCGAAGGGCTGCTTCTTAACGTAATTAATTTCCAGAGCCTTATCGCCACGAAAACCGCCCGCGTTTGGCTTGCAAGCGGCAAGGGAACAGTAATGGAGTTCGGGCTGCGCCGCGCGCAAGGTCCTGACGGGGCGATGTCGGCTTCGCGCGCGGCTTACATAGGCGGAGCGGCAGGGACATCAAACGTGCTTGCGGGCAAGGAGTTTGGAATTCCTGTTATGGGCACTATGGCGCACTCATGGATTATGGCGTGGGGCAGCGAAGAGGAGGCGTTCCGTGCGTATGCGGAAATGTATCCGGAAAAGACCACGTTTCTTATAGACACCTATGATACCTTAAAAAGCGGTCTGCCGAATGCCATAAAAGTCGGCAAAACCCTTGCCACACAGGGGAAAAGGTTTGGCGTGCGCCTTGATTCAGGCGACATCCACTATCTGTCAACCGAAGTGCGCAGAGCCCTTGATGCGGCGGGGCTTAAAGATGCCACAATTGCCGTTTCAAACGACCTTGATGAATCCATCATCAAGGCGTTAACCGAATCCGGCGCGCCTGTGAACGCCTGGGGAGTGGGAACTCACATGGTAACAGGCGGAACTCAAGGTGCTTTTAACGGCGTGTACAAACTCACCGCAAGTGAGGATGAAACGGGAAAGCTTTCCGCCCGTGTAAAGTTTTCCGATAACCCTGAAAAGACCAGCAATCCGGGTGTAAAACAAGTGTGGCGCATACATGACGCAGATGGTTTGTGCGTGGCGGATGTCCTTACCCTTGATGACTCACTTGCCTTAAAAGATGTGCAGTGCGGAAACGGATGCGGCGGGGATGAGATTCTTGAAAAAGGCAAGACCTATTCGTTTTGGCATCCGTCCGCGGATTACCGGCGCTTTACACACACTCTCGATGGCACTTTCAAGCCGCTGCTTTCCCTGCGCCTGTTTGACGGAAACTCACCTGAAGAACCCGGTCTAAAGCAAATCCGGGAAAATGTCTGCGCAGGGCTTGAAACCTTTGACGTAAGTTATAAGCGTCTTTTGAACCCTCATATTTACAAAGTTTCCATAAGCGGGCACCTTCGAGAACTGAAATTGCAACTAATAAAAAATCATTTAGGAGATTTATAATAAATGGCAGAACAATTAAAAGTATGGATAAAAAAAGATTTAAGTTCAGATGCAACCGCCAAAACAAAAATTACTTGCCAATTTGGCTGCACACTCCAATCGCTTGCCGATAATTTCGGCGCTCTCCCCTCCCCTCTGGTCGCTGTAAAAGTAAACGGCGAATTGCTGCCGCTTTCTTCACGTCTTGAAGTTAACGCGCATCTTGAGCCTGTACTTTTGAACACTTCAGAAGGAGCCGCCATTTACCGCCATTCGCTGGCGTTTTTGCTGGCGGTTGTCGCACAGGAACTTTTCCCCGAACGGAGTCTATGCATAGGGCATTCTTTGGGATCAGGTTATTATTATACGTTTCTTGAAGGGCACGAACCTGAGCACTCTGAAATTGAAACTCTGGAACGGCGTATGCAGGAGCTGGTTAAGGAAGACATTCCTGTTTCTTCTCGTTTTATGGCGTATGCAGAGGCAATGGAGATTTTTCATCAAAACCGCCAGGACGACACGGCGCTTTTGCTTGAAGAGCGCGGTGAAGCAAAAGTTATGGTAAATGAGTGCGCCGGTTTCATCGACCTGTACCTTTCCCCGCTGGTAAACCGCACCGGGCTTTTGGACACTTTTCAGTTAATGCCTTACAAAGAGGGCTTTCTCCTGCGCTTCCCGCTTACAGGAGCGGGCAAACACATAGACCCGTTTCAGGACAGTCCCAAAATCTTTTCAGTTTACGATGAATACAAAAAATGGGGGCGCATTGTCGGTGTCAACTCGGTGGGACGGCTTAACCGCATTATAGCCGAAGGCGGTGTGCGCAGTTACATTCACATAGCCGAGGCTTTCCACGAGAAAAAATTAGCCGAAATTGCCGACCAGATTTACCAAAAGCGCGACAATGTCCGCGCGGTGTTTATCGCAGGTCCTTCCAGTTCGGGAAAAACTACAAGCGCAAAACGGTTGTCTATCGCGCTTAGGGTTTTGGGGCTTAATCCGGTTGCCATCGGTCTTGACAATTATTACTTGGGATCTGAAAACACCCCGCTGGACGAAGATGGCAAACCTGATTATGAGCGCCTTGATGCGCTTGACATCGCGTATTTTAACTCACAGCTATCTGAACTTCTTGCCGGGAAAGAGATAACACTTCCGGTGTACGATTTCAAAGTTGGGCGGCGCAGGGAAGAAGGCGGGCGAAAAATCATCCTTGACCGGAGAACGGTGCTGATAATCGAAGGGATTCACGGTCTTAACGACGCGCTGACCCCCGCTTTAACAAACGAAGCCAAGTTTACGATTTACATCTCCGCCTTAACCCAGCTTAACTTAGACGATCACAACCGTATTCCCACCAGCGACAACCGCCTGTTGCGCCGCATGGTCAGGGACAAACAGTTTCGCGGAACGGATGCCGAGCGGACGTTTCAGATGTGGCCGAGCGTTCAGCGGGGGGAACGCGCTTACATTTTCCCCTTCCAGAATACCTGCGATGTGGCTTTTAACTCTGCCCTGGATTACGAATTCCCCGTGCTTAAATTTTTTGCCGAGCCGCTTTTGCGTTCGGTAAAACCCGGCATGAGCGCGTATTCTGAAGCTTCGCGGCTTTTGGCTTTTCTTTCAAATTTCGCACCCATTCCGCCCCAATTTGTGCCGGGAACAAGTATTTTAAGGGAATTTATCGGGGATTCTGAATTTAGATACTAAGGAATTACTGTGGCGGTTGCCTTCATTAATTCCTACTGGATAATGAATCAAAAAAGAGGTAAAATGTGGTATAACTTTCTCGTAGTTGAGGTGTTTGTAAGAGTGTTATGAAGAGGATTATTTTTGTTAGGTTTAGCGACCTCAATCCTCCGTTTCTGAAAGGCGTTTTTGCCGCTTTTACCGTTCTGTTTTTTACTTTTACATCTGCATCGTATGGTTTTTCACAAGAAGTACCAATCCGGACAGTAGGCGTAATGCCCTTTGAAGTCTACGGAGAATACGTCACCGCTGCCGATGCGGCGCAGGCTACGAATATGGTCGCCTCAACGCTTGGCACGTCTGTTACCCTTGCCATTCTCACAGGCGCTCAGGCTGGAACAGCTGAGTTTCTTGTTCAGGGGCAAATCTCAGGCGGCGGCAGCGGACCGGTAATACTTACCGCGAGACTCACCGAAGCAGGTTCCGGCAGGCTCATAAACACTGCCCGGTCTCAAGCTGCAACGTTGGGTGCCATTTCAATGTTTGATTTCTGTGTGCAAATTGCCGATTTCATCCCCTTCACAAATTTTCTTTTGGGAAGGTGGGAATCGACATTACAAATGGTTGACGGACCTGTATCGGCTATTTTAGATTTCCGCCCGGGCGGCGTGGTGGTTATCGAAAAGTATGAGACATGGGAGCATAACGGCAGCCATTCTTTGCGATTCCACGCGATAGGAACAGGCACGTATTCATTTTTCGGGCACCACCTGCCGCGTACTTTTTCAGCGGCGGGACGCACCGTCAATACCAACGCCTCAATGAACATCACCTTAACGCTTGAAGATGCCCTTCCTGAGTTTGAGCGAATAAGTGCAAACGGGCTTTTATTGCTTTTTGACAGCGACAGACGTAATTTTGAGCTTTTGAACGCCGGCCTGCCTTTCGGCATTAATTTAACAGGCGCGTCAGTTTACCCTAGCGCGCGAATTTTTTATCGAAACTTTACACGGCTTTGACAAAAATAACATAAGGAGATTTTTGTGTTTAATAAAATTAACAAAAGTAAAATTGCTTCGGTTTTGCTTCTTGTGGTTCTTTTTTCAGGGGCTCTTTACGAACAAGCGCACGCACAAGCGCCTGCTTCTGGCATGACGGTGGGCGCTGCCCCGCAGTGGACGCACAACCTGGGCACTTCAGTGCTTGACCAGCCTTACCTTTTCGTGGAATCAGTTGTGCTTGCGAACACGGACGGCAACTTGCGCTCCTTCCACATGAGCGGCACTTTTTTGTGGACTTTCGAGCCTGCAGTAAGCATAACCCCTCATATAGCCCGTTCGCTTGAAGGAGCGGTGTATTTCGGTGACAACAATGGGCTTTTCAGGGCGATGAATCGTACCGGTCGTGAGCTATGGAGGGTAAATCTTGGCACCCCGATTACACATTCACCTGTTGTTGGCTGGGACGGAAGGGTTTTTATTTCGACAGGATCAACAGTTTCCTCCCGAACCGCTTCAGGGCACGCTCTTTGGAGCGTAGACCTGGAAAGCACGATTTCCGTTTCGCCTGCCCTTGGCCGTTCCGGAAGCATCGCCATGATGCTTGAAAACGGTGAGTTTGTGCGTATTAGCCCATTCGGCGCTGTTGATAGAATTCAACTTGACCAGCAGCCTCTTTTGTTCATCTCTGTGAGAAACAATGTAGAAGACAGTTACATTCTTTTTTTCCAAAATGGGCAGGCGGAAAAAGTTATCTTTAACGCAAACGCCGCACGTGGAAACAGGCTTTCGCGCGCCGCTTTCCCGGCTCCTCCTGTTCTCCCCGCGGCAGTTGCCAGCGTCGGTGATAGGGCGGCAGTTACTTTGAGCGACGGAAGGGTAATGCTTCTTGACATTTCCGGGCAGGTGCTTTGGATTGGCAACAGCCACGAAACAGCCGTTGAAGGCGGCACAGGTAACATCAACCCAAACGTGACGGCAATGGTTTTTGATGAGCGCGGAATTTACGTGCTGACCACACGGGGAACAACAGCCTTTGCTATTGACGGGCGGCGCAGGTTTGTCCACCGAATGCCTGAAGCGGTTGCTATTCCCGGCTTCAGCGATGAGGGAATGTTGTACGTCGTTGGCCCTGACCAGAATTTACGCGTTTATAAGCTTGATGCGCGCCCAAGAACCGCGCCGCGTTCGCGCTTTTTCGGTCCCAATCCGGAAGGGAACTACGGCATGGGAAACCCGCCATCTTCCCCCTGGGCCTTAAACACCCACCGCTTTAATTACGACCAGCAGAATATGATGTTTGCCCGTGTGCAAAGCGCCATACTTTCAGGTCAGATAGGAGAACGGGAACCCCTTTACAAAGCGTATATAATGGAGATGGTAAGTTACGCCATGGGTACCCCACACGCCTCCCGTGTCCGCTCACTCGTTCCCCCTCCGAATCGTGTTGCGCTAATCCAATTACTGGGAAGGATAGGATCACGTGAGACAGTGCCATTCCTATGGAACATTTTTGACCGCGATCCGCACCCATCAGTCCGTGCGGCAGTTGCGGAGGCAATAGGCAACATCGGTGTAGACCCAACAGGTAGAACTTTGGTGTCATTTAACTTTTTCTTAACGCCAAATAACCCTAACCTTGACCCGCAGCTTTTGATGTCCTCAATTTCCTCGATTGCCGCCTTAAGCCGCTTTGCAGGACCACCGCTTTCACAGGAAGCCTTTCTCTTGCTGCGCCGTATGTCGCTTCTTTCGTGGGTTCCGCCTGTGGTAAGAAACCAGATTTTGCGGGAAATTGACGGGATGTTCCGCACCGATTTGGATGTGGTAATAGGACATCAATAGATTGCGAGGATAAGCTTACTCTTGCGGATTTGCGACGGGAGGAGTCTCGTTTTTGGGAGCGGGTTTTCTAAAAAGGCTTGTTATCCAGCGCAAAACGCCAAAAAGCGCAAACCCGCAGAAACCCACCACAAAGGCAATTTGGATATTCCACACGACCAAAAGCCCCGTGGCAAAAATTGTCAAAAGGAATCCGAGGCTTTTTTTGCTGCGCAGTAACTGGTTTGCCACGTGCGGATAACGGATGCGCGAGACCATGAGAATGCCTGCCAGCACCGTTAGTGCCGGGGCAGCGGTGACAGTGGCAATATGAAAAGTGCGCGTTGTTTCATCGACCAACTGGGGCAAAATCTGCTGGTGAAAAATGATAAGGCTTACCACAGCTCCAGCGGCAGCAGGTGAAGGAAGCCCCGCGAAATTCATGTGCGCAGCTTCATCTTCATCGTTTTCCACGTTAAAGCGCGCAAGGCGCACAATCGCGCACATAGCATAAAGCACCGCTGAAACAATTATCACCCGCACTAAAAATATCGAAAAGGCAATATCTTCAAATCCCAGAAACTCCAGGTGCAGTTCCACTAACTTAAACATCAAAAACGCCGGCGCAACGCCAAAACTCACCGCGTCTGAAAGGCTGTCAAGCTGACCGCCGAAACTTGAAGTGGTTCTGGTAAGACGCGCTACCCGCCCGTCAAGAACGTCAGCGACCATTGCAAGGAAAATCACGTAACCTGCAAGCGCAAAACGCCCGTCACTTGCAAGCACGATAGCGATAAAACCGCAAGCGCCGTTTATGAGCGTTATAAATGAGGGGAGAAACGCAATGTGCTTAAGCCGCCTGTGTTTGCGGTGCGGTTGATCACCTGAAGCCGCAAAAGGATTACGCAGAGGGAATTCAATCTTGCGGTTTTCAGGTCCGAACTTCATGGAAGGTATCTAACCAAAGGGGTAAGTCCCCCGCGGACAGCATCGCCTATTTTTACAGCGACTTCAAACTTACGCTTGTCTGTGCCTTCACCCGCGGCAGGTAAATAAAGTTCCGCCCGCGAGCCGAACTTAATCATCCCAAATTGCGCACCCTGGCGGTATTCGCTGCCTTCTTTCGCCACACAAACTATATGACGGGCAACCGCGCCGGTAATCTGGCGCACCAAAAGCTTATCAAAAGGCTTTACCGTCCGCGTCAAAAGCATGTCGTTTGATTCGTTTTTATAGCTGGATTCCTTTGACATGGCGTTTATGAACTTGCCCTTTTTGTACGTAATTTTTTCCACACGCACAGAACACGGCACACGGTTGACATGAACATTAAAAACGCTTAAAAACATCCCAATCCGCAAAGCCTTTGTCCCGATTTCAGTTCCCTCAATTTCATCGATATCGGTTATAGTTCCGTCGGCCGGAGAGTAAAGAATATTTTCATCATACGTTATTTTGCGAAGAGGATCGCGGAAAAACGAAAACATCCAGATAAGAACGGCAAAAAGGACAATCTGCGCAGGAATAAGCCACAACGCGGGGGCAAAAAGTACAAATAAAACAACCATTACAACAAAAACCAGGATAGGAAAAACTGCAACCTGGGGCAAACCATACTTTGTCAGAGGTATACGCATAAAGGCAGGTTACTACAGAATGTGAAAAATGAATAGTGGGGAAATTGAAAGATTGGCAGATTTTGCCTTAACAATGAACCAAAGAAAAGAACAGGAAACGGGAAGAAAGCGGAGAACGCACCATGTTTCTCGCTTTAGGAGCAAGCAAGACTGCCTTCAATCCCGGTTCCTGTTCTAAAAACTTTACTTAAAGACCTGCCGCCGCTTTTTCGCCGGCGATGCGGCCGAAGACGATAATGTCAATCATCGCGTTGCCGCCGAGCCGGTTGTTGCCGTGAATGCCGCCGACAACTTCGCCTGCCGCATAAAGACCGGGTATAACGGCTCCGGCGGCAGAAAGCACCTGCGTATCGCTGTTAATCCGCACCCCGCCCATAGTGTGGTGAATCGCGGGCACCACTTCGATGGCGAAAAACGGCGGTGAGGATAACGAGCGCGGCATACTGGTGCGGCCAAATTGCGCGTCAATACCTGAGGCAACCGAGGCGTTGTACGCGGCAAGCGTAGCAGCCATTGCCGCCCCGCCGTCCGCCGCGCCAATGAGGACAGCCAGCGCCTGGGGCGTGTCCGCCTGATAAACAAAACCGCGGCCTATATAGGCATTAATAACGGCAAGGCTTGCACGCACCGAATCGTCAAAAACCAAAAACGCACTTCCGCCCGGCTGCGCAAGTATTCTTTCAGAGACCAGATCGCGAAAACCCATTTCGTCCACAAAGCGATTGCCGTCCCTGCTTGTCATGATCGCGCCGTTTCCGCGCACTGCCTCGGTGATCATTTCCCTGTCAGGCGCGTGGGTTGGGTGAGTTTGTATCTCTTCCATATCTACAAGACCTGCGCCGATATTTTGCGCAAGGAGTATGCCGCCGCCAGTGGCTCCGGGCTGGTTTGTCGTGGCAAAACCGCGCAATGCGGGAACAAGACCGGCTGCCATATCGTTATTCGCGCCAAAACCGCCTGCGGCAAGAATCACCGCTTGCGCCGTAACGGTGCGGTTCCTGTTGTTGTGCCTGACCCGCACTCCTGTCGCGCGGCCGGTATTGTCGGTTGTGATCGCGGTCACTTCGGCTTCAAGAATAATTGGAATTCCAAGCGCATATGCCCTGTTCACAAGCGCGGCGGTAACTTCAGGTCCAACAGGATTGCCGCCTGTGGGTCTGTGAGCGCGGTTGGCGGAAGCGCCGCCAAGCCGCCCGACATCGCTTAAGTCAGCTCCCATGTCCGAAAGCCACTGGATCGCCTGCGCTGACTGTTCTGCCATGATGCGCACCAGTACCCTATCGTTGATATATCCGCCGCCTGCGATTGTGTCTTCAATGAAGAGGTCTACGCTGTCTGTGATGCCAGCGCGCGCCTGATACTGCGTTCCGGAGGCGTTCATGCCGCCTGTCGCCCTGATTGTATTGCCGCCTGCCATTCCCATTTTTTCAAAAATCACCACATCAGCGCCCGCTTCTCTGGCGGCAATGGCGGCAGAAAGCCCTGCCCCTCCCGCTCCGATAACGACAATGTCGTGTGATGCGCCAAACCCTGCACCCGCGGCTCTCGCTCCGCCTGCGCAGGAAAGAAAGGCGATACCCGCTAATACCGCAAGCACAGTAACTCCAGCCATCAATTTCCCAATTCTTTTCACTAAGTTAGCTCCTTGTGTTCTTTATTCTATAGCGTAAGCAAAAGAGTTTCTCTTTTAAATGTAGCTTTATCATTGTCATTCTGTCAAATTTTTTAACCGATTTACGGATTGAATTTTACAAACAAACTGTAGTATCATTATATATCAGAGCCTTGGGGAAACTGGAGCGTGTTTCGGCCGCCCACGTCTTACACAGGGTGCCATTCCTCGTTTTAAACCGAAGCCTTCCTTGCGGTGGTCTTTTTTCGCCCTGAGCATGAGACTCCTTCCAAAAATTGAACAGTAAGTCCTCTACGTTTTATTTGACATTCTTTGTTTTGCTTTCTCTCGCTGTTTATGCTCAAGAAGACCAAAGCGCAAATGCGCAACCTGATGAACAAGGCACAATTTATATTATTCACGAGATCGCTTTCGATGTTGAAGGCAGAAGTTTGCCTTTTGCGCTTATGCTGCGCGGAGGCTTTGAGGAAGGACGCAGGCTTTCGGGCAGGCAGGAACTGGAAGCATACATTGCTTTACGAAGGCAAACTCTCCTAAACCAGCGGGTCTTGGAAGAGGTAGAGATTGAATACGTCTTGGGCGAGCGAGGGGAAGATGGTGAAGTGCCGGTGAGGCTCCTTGTTTCCGTCAGGGATTCAAGGAACTTTATTGTCCTGCCCTTCCCTTTATACAGCTCTAGCGATGGTTTTAGCATACGTTTGGGAATCTACGATTACAATTTTTTTGGAACCATGGGTTCCATTATGTCAGGCTTCGGTTATGGGCAGCGAGGTGATGACCGTGGCATTGATTTTTGGATAGAGGCGGACATTTCGTTTTTCGCGGCCGGGCTTGAATGGAATGTATTATCCTTTCATTATTTTCTATATGCTTTCGGACGTCCGGCTTTTTACCAAAACATGACGGGTATTGCCGTGCGGCTTCCGTGGCGTTCTGCGCCTTTAACGGCGGGAATCCGTCAATTTTTTACGGTTAACCAAACGCCCAGCGCCGAAAGCGTGTGGGTTTACGGGCGCGATTTGTCTGATCTGTACGCTCCATACGGAACGACAGAAATTTTCGCCTTGCGCGAAATTATTTTACTCAGCGCGTTCGACAATCCTGCCGCGGGTATTTCAGGCGATCTGGTTTATACTCCGGAACTGGCGGCGAGGGTAAACTACCCTTTTACGCATGAAAACTGGCCTTTAAGCGAGACTCTCGAACCCAGAATAACATTTAGCCATGCCCTAGATTTTGGCAGAATTGACTGGCTGGGCAATTTCCGCAGTGGGCTTTCACTTTCATTAGGTAATGCGTTCAGCTGGCACTTTAACCGTGACGATGCCCCGTTCATGGCATCCGTTTCCGCAAGCGCTGTTTACCACAGGCCAATAACGGAATTTTTGGGTATTTCCTCACGTCTTATGTACCGCCAATGGTGGCAGTGGTCGGACAGGATGAACGGGGGAAGCGGCGGCTGGATACCCCATTTTAATGCGGGCGATGTAATTCGCGGCGTTTTGGACAGCAATATGTGGAGGACACGCGACAGCGACATTTGGGC
>JAIRQD010000161.1:0-7628 GCA_031256655.1 Treponema sp. | reverse complement strand
CCAGGCTTCTTTTGCGGCTAATACGGCTTTAAACATTTCCGCGTACGATTCGGCTTCAATCATTGCTTGCGTTGGCCAGGGAAGCGACTGAAAATGCTCCAGTGAGATTCTAAATATCTCAAAAGAATAGTAAAAGTACGGAATTTGTATTTCAGGAACCTGGGATTCCGGTTCAACTTCGCTAACAGTAGCACAGCCGCTCAAAATAAAAGCGCCAATCATTGCCGCAATGAGACAATTTACTTTTTGTTTCATGGTGATGTCTCCATGTGATGCCCGTCCAAAATTGATGCTTCGGGTTTTTTAAATCTACATTAAGTTATAAGTTATCACTCACTCGCGGTCAATGCCAAACGCGCGAATTTATCAAGCGTATTTTGGTAACGGTTTGAAACAGCGCAGGGTGAAGCACTACAAGGCGAAACTGTCAATAATAATGCTTACCGCCCCAGTATAGCCGCGGTGTCACCTCCGCAACCGGCGGCAGCGTTACATCCTTCAGTGCCCACTTCTTGTATTCGTCAAATCCCGTGCGGTCAATAATGTATCCAATGTGTTCCTTTCCGCCGGGCGCAGAAAGGTCGATGTACTGTTTCACGTAGTCATAGGTGTTGACAATTATCTTTACGATGCTGTCCTCGTCAGCCCATTTGATAAAGTCCTCAGCCAGACGCGGGTTGCGCTTTCCGGTGCGCCCCATCAGCACAAGACGGTAGTATTTTTGTTTGCTGCGCGTCCATGCGGACATGGGGCAATTCAGTACGCACTCACCGCAGCCTATGCACTTTTCGCGGTTGTGCTGCGGGCGGAAATTTACCTTCGTGATCGCCTTCACAGATTTTTTGGAGCAGTATTTTTCGCAGGCATTACAGGTCACACAGCGAGTCGCCTCGAACTGCGGATCGGTCATACCTAAAATGCCAAAATCGTGCATTCGCACTTTGCCGCAATCGTTGGGGCAGCCGGTGAGCGCAATCTTGAAATGCAGGTCGCTGGGGAACACCGCTTTTTCTATGCGCTTGGCGAAAGCCGTTGTGTCATAACAGGAATAAGGGCAAACCCTGTTTCCTATGCAGGCGGAGATGTTCCGCGTACCGGCTGACGAATAACCTTCGCCCGGATTATTGGCGCGGTTAATGTTAAGCCCGCTGATAATCGGCTCAAGCAGTTTATTGACCTCAGGCATTTTCTCAAAAGGAATGCCGGGCACTTCAAAACCCTGACGCACAGTTAAGTGCACAGTGCCGTTACCATACTTTTCAGCTATTTCCTGAATAAGCCCCAAATATTCCGCGGGAAGATGACCGCCGGGAATGCGGATTCGTGAAGCGGATTTCCCCCGAACTTTGGTTACCCTGAAAGCGTTCTTCTTCACTTTTTTTGTTGCGATGTCCATGTCATTCCCCTTAGTCAACCAGCAATTTGCCTTTTTCGTAATTGTACACCGGTCCGTCAAGACAGACGTAGCTATCGTTGATACGGCAGTGACCACATTTTCCCATACCGCAGCACATCTTGCGCTCGTAGGAAACCCAGATGTTTTTTTCGGCAAAGCCTTTTTCAATCATGCCTTTTACGGTAACTTGCATCATGCGCGGCGGTCCGACAACTATTGCCTGGGCGCTTTTTATGTCTTTTACTTCGAGATCGGGAATGTATTTGGTGACAAGCCCCTGGCGGTAATTAGTGTCCCCTTTGTTATCATCCGTTGTCAGGATAAGGTTTACACTTTTCCCCCAGCGCTCAAAGTCGCTGCGGAACAAAATGTCTGCTGGGCTCTTGAAACCTGCAACAAATGTGAAGCCTTTTACTTCCTCCGTATGCGCGGCAAAATAATCCACCACACCGCGTATGGGCGAAACTCCCGTTCCTCCGGCGATTATAAACAATTCTTTGCCCCTGTAATTATCAAGTTGAAAGCCGTTGCCGTAAGGACCGCGCAGAAATAACGTGTCGTTTTTATTGTACTCAAACACTTCGCCTGTAACTCTTCCCACTCGGCGTATCGTCCGTTCAACTATGCCGTCAGCAATGCCGCTCACCGAAATCGGCGCTTCACCGTAATGCGGTATCGACACATGGAAGAACTGACCGGGAAGAACAGAGCCTGAATACGACACGCAAAATGTGTACTCAAGATCGCTGTGTTTAATAATGTCCTTTATCTCTGAACGGAAAGGAATATAGTGGTTTTCTGTCATCGTTCACCTCCCTTCTCTGCATCTTCAAGCGCGGAAGTGAGTTTGTTGAGGGTGTTGGAAAATGAGATGTATTCGGGACACACATCATCACAGCGCCCGCAGCCTGTACACATTGGCTGCCCGAAGGATTTTTGATAATCGCAAACTTTATGCAGAACCTTAAAGCGCATACGCTCGCCGTTTTTCTTGCGGTACGATTCACCGCCAGCCATATCAGAATATCCGTCAACCATGCACGATGCCCAAACGCGCCGCCTCTCGCCTGACTTTCCGTTGTCCGTATAAAAAATGTCCTGCATTGTCCAGCAGGAACATGAAGGGCAGCTAAAATTACAACGCCCGCAGTTAACGCAGCGCGCATCGTATTCTTCCCACACAGGCAATGAGGCAAGTGCCGCGGCGGCGGTGTTCACGATTTTCTGTGAAAGCGTAACGCGCGTCTGTGTTTCACTTACAAACGAAACACAGACATCGGTTTCCGCCGCTTCGCAGGCTCTGAAGACTGCAGCCATATCCTGCGCTTTTACATTCACGCGGTATTCATCGCCGTCAGCTTCCACGCTAAAGTCGTAGTCATCAGTTTGATTAGTTTTCATGTCAACGCAAAAACAGCTTTGGAAAGCGGTTTTGCAGGGCATAAGAACAAAGCGGGCATTTTCGCGGAAGCGCCGGTAGAAAAAGTCAGGGATGCCGTTTTCAAGCGCTATGTTATCAAAACGTTTTAGCGCGTGTATGTCGCAGGAACGCAAAAACACCAACGGCTTTTTTGCCGGTGCTTTTGTTTCTGTAACTTCATTTTCATTAAAATAAAAGAGTGTCTGCGAAGGCGGCTGCAATGCCTCTTTGGGAGAGTTAGCGCTTTTGGCATCAAAGACCACATCTTCAATTTTAGTGACAATGCCGTAACGCACCATATCCAAGTCCGAGAAATGCGACCCATGTTCAAAATGTTTTGGCGCGTATACCGTATATGTTTCACCAAGTGTCAGAAGCGCACGGTTAAACGCTTCCCGTTTTAGGACAAAACCCATTAACGCTCCTTTGCCTTGACTTGAAGTAAGCATATACCATCATGATACATACAGATAAAGCATAAAGCAAGAAATATTTTTGATATCCTGTCAGGCTCTTACGGGTTTTCTACATCAATTCAATACGAATGACAATCCGAATGATGCTCAAGGATTGCCTGCACCATTCCTTCAAGGGAAGCTGTCTGTGGAACAATTACATCCATGTTGAGTTCACGTGCCGGAACCGCTGTCGCTTCCCCAATGCAAAGAGCTGTGATCCTGATATTTCCAAAAATCTTTACAAAACCTTCAACCGCTGAAGGGCTTGTAAAAGCGGCGTAATGCAGTCCTTCGACAAGCCTTTCGCGATAAACGCGATTTTCATAGCCCGTTTCAGGAACGGTATTGTAAACAGGAATATCGATGCAGTTGATTCCGGCGGCGGACAGCGCATCCGGCAATTCCCTTCCGCCAATTGCCGAGCGCGGGAGTATAACCGTCTCATCTTTTGCTGCGGTATTAACAAGCGCCTGACCGAGCGCCGCGCCTGAAAACGTTTCAGGCACGAGGTCTGTTGTAATTCCGCGCAAGGCAAGAGCATCGCACGTTGCGCTTCCGACCGCGGCAAATTTACAGGCGGTGAGGCTGCGGATATCAATTCCATATTCGGTGAGTTTGGCGAAAAAGGCTTCAACGCCGTGAACGCTGGTAAAGGCAAGCCAGGTTTTTTCTGGCGGTTTTATAAGGGCTTCTTTAAGCGCAGGCGCGTCAAGCGGCACAATTTTTATCGTTGGCAATTCGATCACTTCCGCGCCGTGGCTGTCAAGCATTTTCGCAAGGCGGTTTATGCCGCCAAGCGGACGGGTTACGGCTATGCGAAGACCGGCTAGGGGTTTTTTACTGTACGCGGCGATAGCGGCCTCTAAGCGGCATACCTCACCAACAACGATAAGTGCCGGTGCTTTGATTCCGGCTTCTTCGGCTCTGCCTGAAAGGGTTGCGGCTGTAGCGATTACCTTTTTTTCCATGGCTGTGGTTCCCTGGCTTACAACGGCAGCAGGCGTATCACCTGAAAGACCTGCGTTCACCAATTCCCCGCAGATTTGCCTGATCCGTGAAACTCCCATCATAAATACAAGTGTATCGCCGCCTGAACATTGTCTTGCAAGCGATGAAAAATCAATCTCCTGACTGCGATGATGCGCGGCAATGATATGCAGGCTTGAAGCGATACCGCGGTGGGTAAGTGGAATTCCTGAGGCGGCAGGTACGGCTATGGCTGATGATACGCCCGGCACGATCTCATAAGGGATTCCGGCATCGGAGAGACAGAGCGCTTCTTCGCTGCCGCGGCCAAAAAGCATGGGGTCGCCGCCTTTGAGCCGCACAACTCGAATGCCCATAGCGGCGTATTTTACAAGGATAGCGTTGATTTCTTCCTGCGGCAGTTCATGTAAGCCGCATTCCTTTCCGGCATATATTTTTTCTGCGCTACGCGGGATTTTGGCAAGCACACCTGCTTTGACCAGCCTGTCAAACACAACAAGTTCCGCCCCGCCCAGAACCGCTTCAGCCCGCAGCGTTAAAAGACCTGAATCTCCCGGTCCCGCGCCCACAAGAGCCACGCTGCCAAGCCGGTTTTTCCGCCGCCCTGTTTCGGCAAGCATCCTGAAAGCAAGGCGTTGGCCTAAATGTTCAGGTTCTTCCGTAGTTCCCTTTAGGGTGCACTTGATAAAATCCGTTTCATCGGGGAAGCCAGGGCAATACCCGCCATGCAGAAGCATTTCGCCGCCTTCTTCAACGGCAAAGGCGGCAACGGGAAAACCGCAGCCTAAGCCAAGCGTATCGGTAAAAGCCCTTTCCGCCATAGCACGGCGGCGCAGGACTGGTTCATCAAGTTCCGCGGCAATCTCCGCCGCTTCGCCGTCTTTTCTTGTAACCACGGCAAGAATACCCTGTCCGGCGGCGGGCATCATTTCGTCTACACTGAAAACCCGGCTAACGCGGCTTTCAAGCCCCAGGCGCTTGAGTCCGGCAATGGCAAGCAATACCGCGCCGTATTCGCCTGAGTCAAGTTTCGCAAGGCGCGTGGGCACATTACCGCGTATTGGCGCGCACGAAATTCCCGGATACAGGGTGCTTAACTGAACCGTGCGCCGCTTTGCCGAGGAACCGGCAGGTTTCATGAGGTCTATTTCCGTAACGCCCTGTGGAAGCACAAGTACATCACGTGGATCTTCGGCGGCGCAATAGGCGCTGATAACAATGCCATCAGGCAATGTGGTTGGCATATCTTTAAGGCTGTGAATAGCCATGTCAATGCGGCTTTCAAGAAGTGCAGTATCAATCTCGCGGGTAAAAACACCCTTTCCGCCAAATGAATCAACAGGTTTATCAGCGAACAAATCCCCGGAAGTCTGTATCACAACAATTTCCGTTTTTATTGCGGCGCTGTGTTTACCGCTGCATTTATCGTGCAGAAGATTTTCAATTATCCGTGCCTGTTCCATCGCAAGAAGGCTTCCCCTGCTGCCTATTCGTAGTGTCATTGCTTTCCAATCGCCTCCCGTATTTTCACTGCCGCCGCCGCAAGCGCGCGATGATCGTTTCCTCCTGAACATATGCCTGCAACTATCGTATCATTGATTGCCGTTGCCGGAAAATAAAAAGTGGATTCATCCTTGCAATCCGCCACGGAAACAGGGATGTTAAGCGCAGAACACTCAACGGCAATAGCGCGGTTTACTTCCCGCCTGTCAGTTGCCGCGATAACAAAAAAAGGCGGCTCACGTTCCACCGAACAATCGCCGCCGCGAAACAGCCGCTTATCAATGTTAATCCTGCCGCTGTATTCCCCGGCAAGCGTTTCCAGTTCACTGCGCGGTTTTTCCGCGATGATATGTATGCGGCAGTCAAATTGCAGTAGTGTACTCACACGCCGCAGCGCAATTTTCCCGCCGCCGATAATCAATACGGTCTTTCCGGTAATGTCAACAAACAAAGGAAAAAAGCGGTGGATTTCTTTTATCATTTTGTGATGATAGCAAAATGATGAGGTTTCTTCAATGTGATACAACGTGAAGCAATGGATGATATTTTCGGCAGTGGTGTGGATCACGGAAATAAATTTTCACAAAAACACAACACAGGATGCCGGACCTACGCTACCAATCTTGTAAAAATTATAAAATGCCATTTTCGTAATTCTTTATAACATAAGGAATTGATGTTTTCTTCTTCCACGTAAGTGATAAGAAAAAGGTCTTCATCGGACAATTTCCTGACGTTGTGCTGGAATACAATCTGGTCTTTTTTGGCTTTGCTGCAGCGCGGTGGAATCGGCGCTGAGCTCTCGTAGAACTTTCGCAGTTTCGCTACAAGCTCGTCAAAATCGTAAGTTGTCTTTTTCATCTCTCATACCTCTAATAAAGGGTTTATACGTCTAACCCTGTCGGTTTCCGCTTTCTGACAGGCTGCACTTGTCGTCAAGACCGTACTGCTCTTTGATGCCCTGTTCGGCTTTGAGAACGGTGGCAGCATGAATGACCAAATTCCTAAGTTCTGTTGGCGACAGTTCATTAAGAATCGCTTTTAATTCCGCTTCTTTTATGCTCGCGTAAAGCAAATGGTAAAAAAGCACTGGAACTTCATTGCAAAAATTCATTATTTCTGTAGGTTTAAATCATGATTCTTACTATTCGATGAAGAAAGCCAAAAACCTTCCCCGTGCTGATGAAGCGCTCATAATCGCAAAGGCTTTGGGCACTACCGTGGAATATCTGGTAGAGGGTATTGGTACAAAGCCAGCTACAGCGGAAGAAGTCCTATCGATAGTCTTCGGAATCATAAATCACTACAATAGGTCGGTCAATAAATCTCGTAACAGAAGTAGAGGAAACCAGTCAAAAAACGCTTGACAATGTGTGATATATAAGTTACACTCAAAGTATGAAAGTGATACGCAGATCGAACATTTTCATCAAATGGCATAAGAACCTGCGGGATGCTAACGTAACTGGACGCATTACTACCCGCACAAAACGGCTTGCCAAAGGGAACCCAAGAGATGTCTCTCCTGTCGGAGAGGGTATTTCCGAAATGCGTATCCATTATGGTACTGGTTATCGGGTTTATTTCAAAGAGATAGGGAAAGAGATCGTCATTCTGCTTTGCGGGGGTGATAAATCCACACAACAAGCGGATATTTCCGATGCAAAGAAATGGCCAGACTTGATGAGGAGAAATAAGGTATCGAAACCGCTGTAAAAGAAAAAGTTACCTCTGCCGATTGGGAGCCTGCCGAAGTCATCGAAACCAAAGAAGATGTCATCGCGCACCTTGAAGCCGCTCTTGAAGAAAACGATACCGAAGTGCTCTTTTCCATAATTGGTGATATAGCGCGATCAAAAGGCAT
>JAIRQD010000157.1:0-7059 GCA_031256655.1 Treponema sp. | reverse complement strand
TTCCGCAAGCGCTCAAAAGATTCCACAGCGTGGCGGGGAACGAGGTACGAGCCAACTTGTATACGATACAGGTTGGTGCTTCCCGGTTCCGGAACTGTGCCGAGCAACTGCGCCGGGGGGGCAGAAATTGGCGCTATTGGGGGCGGAACAACAACTACTGCCTGAGGCGCAGGCTGCGGTACCGGCGCGGCGACTGGTGGCTCAGGTGCAAAGTGTGGTACTGGCGCGGCAGCCACTGGTGGTGCGAAGTGCGGTGCTGGCGTGTGCACAACAGGAGGCGGTGTTGGTGCAGCTTCCGGTGGTAACGGCACAAAGTGTGGTGTTAGCGTTGGTGCCGGCGCGGGCGGTTGCGTAAGGTGCGGGATAGGCGCGGGTGGCATATTGTGCAGAGCTGGCGGAGGTGTAGCCACTGGCGGTGCGAAGTGCGGTGCTGGTGCGTGCGCAACAGGCGGCGGCGCAAAGTGCGGTGCTGGCGCGTGCGCAGCGGGCGGAGGCGCGAAGTGCAGCGCTGGCGCGTGCGCAGCAGGAGGCGCGGCTACCGCCGGCGGGGCGTGCAGCGGTACCACAACCGGACCCAGAGTCGTCACCGTAGTCTGTTCAATTATGACTGGTGCCGTTCCTGTGGTGAGCAGCCCGATAGCGTTGGCAGCCGCTATGGAAAGGTCAATAATTCTATCCACCACAAAAGGCCCGCGATCATTCACCCTGACTGCGACTTGCAGGTTATTTTGCAGATTGGTAACAATCAAGAAAGTACCAAAGGGCAGTGTCGGATGAGCCGCCGTAAAAAGGGCTGAGTTAAAAATCTCTCCGGAAGCCGTTGGTCTACCGTCAAATTCCCAGCCATACCAGGAAGCAGTTCCTTCCTGTCTGAAGGGTTCAAAGCCCGGTGCTTGAGCGGCAGAAAACGCCGTAAAGCCCGCCAAAATAATCAAAGCTATGGTAAATTTCTTCATATTACGAATATCGGCATTGAAAATTGAGAGTTAAGTGAGTCATTTTTAAAATTTCATTCAAAATCCAGATGAAGACTTCAACCATACTTTGATCCTGGGCCGAATCGGACGGCCGACCTGCCGCTTAGGAGGCGGCCGCTCTATCCACTGAGCTACAGGACCAAAAGCACGAGGGGACTAACGCATCGGCGCCCCGCGGCGAACTATGTTTTCATAGCTTCCACATGCTACTACAAATCGAAGCGGGATGTCAACTTGTAAAACCAGATCAATTTGCGTTAAACTTTACCCATGAGTGTGCGGCGAGTTTTTATTGAAAAGCGGCAAGGCTTTGACCTGGAAGCCAAACGGTTGCAATCTGAGCTGGTGGAATTTTTGGGTGGGCAAATCCCTGAACTTGGCGAGTTGAAAGCCGTGCGGATTTTCAGGCGCTACGATGTGGATGGGCTATCGGCGGCGCAGTTTGAAAAAGTAACTGAAGCGGTGTTTGCCGAAGCGCAGTGCGATATGGTGTTTTACGGCGCGGAAGTTCCCGCCGCGAATGCTTCCGCGCCGGAAACTTCCGCCAAAGACGGCGGGCAGTTTTTCGGCGTTGAGTTTTTGTCAGGTCAGTACGACCAGCGCGCTGATTCGGCTGAGCAGTGCGCCGAGCTGGTTACAGGCACAAAGCCCGCAATCAAAACGGCGACTTTTTACCTTTTTGAAAGTGCCGGCAAGCCGCTAACCAGTGCCGCGCTTGAGGGCATAAAAAAGTATCTTATCAACCCTGTGGATTCGCGCCTTGCCTCCTGCGAACTTCCCCTTTCCCTCGAAGAAACCCAAACTGTCCCGCCTGACGTTCCGGTTTTGGCGGGCTTTATTAATTCAGACGGCTTTCAGGCAATCGCCAAACAATACGGGCTTGCCATGTCCATCGAAGACCTCCACTTTTGCCGCGACTATTTTGCCCGCGAAGGCAGAGACCCAACTTTGGCAGAGCTTCGGGTGCTTGATACATACTGGTCGGATCATTGCAGGCACACGACTTTCAACACGATTCTGGAAGACATAAAAATCGCCGATAACGATTCACCTGTTGCGAAAGCCTATGCGCTTTACGAAGAAACCCGCCGTATTGTGTACGGTGAAACGGCGGAAACCAAAAACCGCAGCCTTATGGACATGGCAACTATAGCGGCGAAGGCGTTGAAAAAAAAGAGCTTACTCGATGACCTTGACGAATCGCCTGAAGTAAATGCTTGCACAGTTAAGGTTACGGCGGATTTTTCGGATGGGAGTTCTGAACCGTGGCTTTTGCTTTTTAAAAACGAAACGCACAATCACCCGACTGAAATTGAGCCTTTCGGCGGGGCTGCCACTTGCCTGGGCGGGGCGATACGCGATCCGCTTTCCGGCAGAGCTTTTGTGCATCAAGCTATGCGCATAACAGGCGGCGGCGATCCGAGGGCAAGCTTGTCTGACACCTTGCCGGGAAAATTGCCGCAGGTCAAAATCGCCCGTGAAGCGGCTTCAGGTTATTCGTCCTACGGCAACCAGATAGGGCTTGCCACAGGTCTTGTTGCGGAGTTTTATCATCAGGGCTTTCTTGCCAAGCGGATGGAGCTTGGCGGCGTTATCGGCGCGGTGCCTGAAAATTGGGTGCGGCGGGAAGAACCTGCTACGGGGGATGTTGTCATCCTTGTCGGCGGCAGAACCGGCAGGGACGGGATAGGCGGCGCAACCGGCTCATCAAAAGTGCAATCCGGTGAGTCTGTGGAAAGCGCCGGGGCGGAAGTACAAAAAGGAAACGCCGTTGAGGAACGCAAGCTCCAGCGCCTGTTCCGCAGCGCCAAAACCTGCCGCCTTATCAAGCGCTGTAACGATTTCGGCGCGGGTGGCGTTTCAGTGGCGGTTGGCGAACTTGCGGCGGGTTTGGACATTAACCTTGACGCTGTGCCGAAAAAATATGCCGGACTTGACGGAACTGAGCTTGCGATTTCTGAATCACAGGAGCGCATGGCTGTAGTCACCGCCGCAGAGGACGCGCAAGAGTTTATAGACCGTGCCGCCGAAGAAAACCTCGAAGCTGTGATTATTGCGACTGTCAGCGCAGGAAACTCCGTCAGCACTAACAGCGGGGAGAAGGCTCGTCTGCGGATGAGCTGGCGGGGCAAGACAATCGTTGATTTGGCGCGGGAGTTTCTTGACACAAACGGTGCGCCCCGCACGGCAAAGGTTTTAATAGAAAAAAGCGGGCACGAACCGGCACGAAGCGTTAATCCCGCCGATGCGCTCCCTGCCGAGGTTCTAGCAGAACTCCCTTCGGAAGTTCTGGCAGAACCCCCTTCGGAAGTTCTGATCAATAAGCTTGAGCGGGAACTGATGAGTCTGCGGAGCGGAAGCCGCCGCGGGCTTCAGGAGCGCTTTGATGGTTCGATTGGGGCGGCTTCGGTGCTTTTCCCGTGGGGCGGCAGCGAACAGGGAACGCCTGAGTGCGGTATGGCGGCGCTATTGCCTTCGCTGGATCCCGCCGCCGCCGAAACTGATACCGAAAATGAAAAAGGGCGGACTTCCGCTACTGTTAAACAAAGCCGCACGGCAAGCCTTATGACCTTCGGCTATGATCCTGAACTGATGAGCCTTGATCCTTACTCAGGCGCAAAAGGTTCTGTGCGGGAAGCCCTTGCCAAGTTCGCCTGCCTCGGCGGGAACCCTTTTACCGCGCGGCTTTCGTTTCAGGAATATTTTCAACGGCTTAACGCCCCGGAAATCTGGGGCAAACCAGCCGCCGCGCTTTTGGGCGCGCTTGAAGCGCAGCTTAAGCTTGGCGTTCCCGCTATCGGCGGCAAAGATTCCATGTCCGGCAATTACCGCGATGAGGCGTTCAAGCTTGACCTTGCCGTGCCGCCGACTCTGGTTGCCTTTGCCGCGGGAACGGCTGCGGCGGACAAAGTCCGCTCAAGCGCATTAAGCGGCAAGGCGGGGAACGCCATCGTCCTTCTAAGCCAGTCCGCACAAAATGCTGATGAGTGGGTGTCATTCAAAACCAACATGAAAACAATCGCCGCTTTAGCGGAGCTTGGAGCGCTAAAAGCGGCAAGCCCTGTCACATCCGGCGGCGTTGCGGCAAGCCTTGCGATTATGGCTTTCGGCAATATGTCAGGTGTTGAGGCTTATGCGGATTCTTTTTCCGCGGTGGACGCTTTGCAGTATCAAGGCTCCGTTCTTGCGGAGATTGACGAATCCGCCTTGCCCGCCGCCTTCGATCACTCATGGATTCTTGCCGGAAGAACGCTTGCCGATCCTGTTTTCCGCATTGTCAGGAGTGCCGCGGCTCAAACGTTGGCGGAGAGCGGAAACCCCGAAGCGCTGTCCGCAGAAATTCACCTTGCCGTTTTACGGCGGGCGTACGAATATCCGCTGGCATCGGTGTTCCCGCAGACTTCCACAGGGGCAACTGTAGCAGAACTGGCGGAAAAACCAGCGGATGAAAAAAACTCATCCCTGAAACTGCCGCCGTTCAAAGCGAACGCTGCCATGCCCGCTGCCGGAAAACCGCGTTTTTCCGCGAAAGGCGCTCCGCTAGTGGTGCTGCCTGTGTTCCCGGGCACCAACTGTGAGTGGGATATGCAAAGGGCTTTTCACCGTGCGGGAGCCAAGATTCGCCTTGTTATTTTTAGAAATCGCAGTCCCGAAGATATAGCCGCCTCGCTTAAAGAACTGGCGGCGGCTTTTGCGCAGGCGCACATCATCGCGCTTTCAGGCGGGTTCAGCGCCGGGGATGAACCTGACGGGTCTGGCAAATTTATCGCTAACGTTTTGCGCTCCCCTCTTATCGCCAATAGCATAACGGACTTTCTGGAAAACCGGGACGGGCTTATGCTGGGAATCTGCAACGGATTTCAGGCGCTGATAAAAACGGGGCTTGTTCCGTACGGGCGCATTGTCCAAATGGAAGATACTATGCCAACGCTCACTTACAACGCCATTGGCCGCCATGTGTCAAGAATTGTGCGCACCCGTGTCATGCCCAGCGCCTCGCCGTGGCTCTCTCTTGACGAGTTGGGCACTATCCACTCAATTCCTGTAAGCCACGGTGAAGGCCGCCTTGTTATACGGGACGAAGAAGCCGCCGCCCTTTTTGCCGCCGCGCAGGTTCCCTTCTGTTATGCCGATGCCGGCGGAAACCCGACGATGTCGGAGCCCGATAACCCCAACGGATCGGCGTTTGCGATAGAAGGGCTTTCAAGCCCCGACGGAAGGGTGCTGGGAAAAATGGGGCATCCGGAACGATACGGGGAATTTGTCCATGTCAACATTCCGGGGAACAAACACATGAGGATATTTGAGGCGGGCGTGAGATATTTTGCGGGGTAATCCCTCTATTCTCAAAAACGGTAAGCTTTCCTCACCGTCTTTCGCACGTCCCCAAACGCACTTTAAGTCTTTTTGAAACACAAAAAAGCACACGCAAACTTTAGCACCTTTGCGCTAAAGTTTGCGCGGCTGAAAATCAGAGCCGGTGTGTTATATCTCAACCGAATCGTTTCCGCCCCACCAAGTGCGGAGTTTTTTTCTTGGAGACATATATCTGGCACGGCTGTGAGAAAGCCCCATGCGAACAAAAGTTTCCAGCATGACTAAAGCCGCCTGTCCGGCTTCAATAACAGGTGCACCATATCCTTCCTTCGCTAAGGCTTCTTCCATCGCTTCTTTAACGCCGACCATAGCGGTACATCCAAGTACGATTGTCCCCGCACCGTCCTCATCAATGGCTTTTTTGCTTTCCGCAATTAAAGCATTAACTAAATCTTCCGGTTTACCCAAATCCAAAACAGGGATATTAACATACCTGATCTTTGTAAAACGGTGCCCCAAACCGGATTTGGCTATGATGCCGTTTAACATGGGAAGCACTTCAGGGAGAACCGTTACAATACCAAGTTTATCGCTGGTTCCCAAAGCATAATGGACAATAGGCTCAAATCCGCCAAAAACAGGGATTTTTACAGCCTCCCTTGCGGCGTGTACACCAGGGTCACCAAAACAATCCACGAATATCGCGTCATATCCGGCTTTTTCAGCTTCAACGCATTTTAATACCACAGCCGCCGATGCAAGCACTTCGTCGTATTCGCCTTCAATACTGCTTGGCCCCTTGTCCAAGTACCAAGTATCTACTTGAGTACCCGGCAATAAATATTTTGAAATGTACTGTGACATTGTGTCATTCCAAAACCCTGTGTCGATAACCGGAAGCAAGTTAAGTATTTTCATCGTTTATTTCTCCTCTCCTTCATTAAAGGTTTTCACTTTTTTTAGGTATGAACTTCTCCAGCAATACATATATTCCCATGGAAGCGGCAATCCCGTTAATGGGCGCTATAAAAAATGGCGCGACCATACCTGTGATGTAAGCGATAATCGCTCCGGAAGCAAAAGCAATAATACCGGGCAAATGTATGCCTTGTATCACGCGGAAGTTCTCACGTTTGCCTTTGTTAACAATCCAATAGTTTGCGATCATAACACCGGCTACAGGCGGAATCAGCGCAGTAAGAATGCTCAAAAATTGCATAAACATAGTAATGATACCCGCGGCACCAAGAATTGTCCCGATACCTCCTGCTATTGCGGTTGTCAGCTTAAATTTTCTTTCGCCGGCACCGAAAAAGTTCGTAACCGCTACACCGCCGCTATACGCGTTAAGAACGTTCGTAGACCATGTTGCGACAACCAGTGTGACAAGCCCGATCACAGGCAAACCAAGCGTAACCAAAACTGTGGTAATATCAAACTCACCTGCTACAACACTTAAAATTACGCCAATGGAAACGACAATTACTGCGGCAGGCAATACACCAAGCACGCTTGATTTCACAACATCTTTGCGGTTGCGAGCATAGCGCGAATAGTCGCCGCTTATGACTCCGCCAAGGGCAAAACTGGCAACAACCAAATTAACACCCATAACGTGGCTCATAGTTCCAATCGGCATGTAAGAGGCAAGTACGTTGAACCCGTCGAATTGAGTCATTGCAGCCCAAACGCCGTAAACAAGCACGACAACCAGTGCCGGCACAGATATGTAGTTAAGGTACTTAAGCGCATTGTAACCGTAAAC